>JADZCS010000233.1 GCA_020851435.1 Gammaproteobacteria bacterium
ATGGGCCACGACTGGCCGGTGCGCACGCCGCGGCCGATCACCGCGCGCCTGCCGCCATCCGAGCCCATGGTCACGGGCCAGCGCATCATCGACACGCTGTTCCCCGTCGCGCGCGGCGGCCGCGCCGCACTGCCCGGCGGCTTCGGCACGGGCAAGACCATCCTGCAGGAGTCGCTGGCGAAGTGGTGCGACGCCGACGTGATCGTGTACGTGGGCTGCGGCGAGCGCGGCAACGAGATGGCCGAGGTTCTGGACGAGTTCCCGGCGCTGGAGGATCCGCGCACGGGCCGCCCGCTCATGGAGCGCGCGGTAATCATCGCCAACACCTCGAACATGCCGGTCGCGGCGCGCGAGGCGTCGATCTACACCGCCATCACCGTCGCCGAGTACTTCCGCGACCAGGGCAAGCACGTCGCGCTGATGGCCGATTCCACGAGTCGCTGGGCCGAGGCCCTGCGCGAGGTATCGGGCCGCCTCGGCGAGCTGCCCGGCGAATCGGGCTACCCGGCCTACCTGAGTTCGCGGCTCGCGAGCTTCTACGAACGCGCCGCCCGCGTGCGCACGCTCGCCGGCACTGAAGGGTCGCTGACCATCATCGGCGCGGTCAGCCCGCCGGCCGGCGATTTCTCCGAACCCGTGACGCTGCACACCAAGCGCTTCGTGCGCTGCTTCTGGGCGCTGGACTCGACGCGCGCGCAGGCGCGCTTCTATCCCGCGATCAACCCGCTGACCTCGTACAGCGAGGACGCCTCCCGCGTCGCGCCGTGGTGGCAGGCGCGCGGCAACAGCAGCTGGGCGAAGCACCGCGAACGGCTGCTGACGCTGCTCGAGCAGCAGTCGCGGCTGGAACGCATGGCGCGCATCGTCGGCAAGGATGCGCTGCCGCCGCAGCAGCAGATGACGCTGCTGTGCGCCGACCTCGTCAACGAGGCGCTGCTGCGGCAGTCGGCATTCTCGACCGTCGACCGCTTCTGCTCGCCGGCCCGGCAGTCGGCGATGCTGCGCGTCGTGATCCACTTCATCGACCTCGCCGAGCAGGCCATCGCGCACGGCGTGCCGCCGGCACGCATCGCCGCGCTGCCGGTGCTCGGCGAACTCAACCGCCTGGGCGAGGAATTCGGCGAGAACCGCCTCTCGCACATCGAGGCGCTGCTGCACGAACTGGACGGCGCGTTCCACTCCCTGGAGGCGACACCCGATGCGGTTCGCTGAACTCACGGTCACGGGCGCCGCACGCAGGCTCGACGGTCCGCTGCTGTTTCTCGAGCGCACGGTCAACGTCGGACTGAACACCGCCGTCGAGGTCGAGGGCGGCGACGGCCGCCGGCGCGTCGGACGCGTGGCCTCGGTCGACGAATCGCGGCTGGTGATCGAGGTGCTCGACGCCGCCACGGGACTGGGGCTCGACGACACGCGCGTCCGCCTGCACGACGTGCCGCTGATGTTCGGCGTGGGTCCGGGCATGCTCGGGCGCGTGTTCGACAGCGTCGGGCGGCCGATCGACGACGGCCCGCCGCTGCCGGCGCGGAGTTTCCTGCCGGTCGGCGGCCTGTCGATCAACCCCGCGATGCGCGCGCTGCCGCGCGACTTCATCGAGACGGGCGTGACCGCCATCGACCTGATGAACAGCCTCGTGCGCGGCCAGAAGCTGCCGCTGTTCTCGGGCGGCGGCCTGCCCCACGACCGCGTCGCGACCGAGATCGCCCAGCGCGCGCGGCTGCGCGGCGAGGAAGCCGGGCGCTTCGCGGTGGTGTTCGCCGGCATCGGCGTTTCGCACGACACGGCCGAGGCCTTCCGCTCGGCGATGGAAGCGAGCGGCGCGCTGCAGCGCACGGTCATGTTCCTGAACCTCGCCGACGAACCCTCGTCGCAGCGGCTTTTGACGCCGCGCTACGCGCTGACCGCAGCCGAATACCTCGCCTTCACCGAGGGCCGCCACGTGCTCGTGGTCATGACCGACATGACCAACTACTGCGAGGCGCTGCGCGAGGTCTCGGCGAGCCACGGCGAGGTTCCCAGCCGCAAGGGCTACCCGGGCTACATGTACTCGGACCTGGCGTCGATCTACGAGCGCGCAGGCTGCATCCGCGGCCTGCCCGGCACCTTGACCCAGCTGCCGATCCTGACGATGCCGGCCGACGACATCGGCCACCCGATTCCCGACCTGACCGGCTACATCACCGAAGGCCAGATCGTGCTCGACCGCGAGCTGGACCGCCGCGGCGTCTACCCGCCCGTGCGCGTGCTGCCTTCCCTGTCCCGGCTCATGTCCTCGGGCACCGGCGAGGGCTACACCGACAAGGACCATCCCGCGCTCGCCAACCAGCTGTTCGCGGCCTACGCCCGGGCCACGCGCGTGCGCGTGCTGGCCAGCGTGATGGGCGTCGAGGGCCTCTCGGACACGGACCGCCGCTACCTGCAGTTCGGCGACCTGTTCGAGCAGCGCGTGATCGCCCAGCCCACCCTGCGGACCCTCGAGGAAAGCATGGAGACCGGCTGGCAGTGCCTCGCCACCCTGCCGGTCGGCGAACTCACGCGCCTGTCGCGCGTGCAGGTCGAACGCCACTTCGGCAAGCGCCATGCCTGACGGACCGGTCGCCTCCACACGCATCGCCTGGCTGGAACTCGCCGACGAGCGTCGCCTCGTGCGGGAGGGCTACGACCTCCTGGACGAGAAGCGCATGCTGCTGGCCTCCGAGATCATGAAGGCGCTGCGCCTGCACAAGGTGCTGCGCAAGCGCTGGCTGGACCTGCTGACCGATGCGCGCGGGACGCTGGCGGCGACGGTCGGCCGGCATGGGTTCGAGGCGCTGTGGGCCTACCCGCCTGGCCAGGCGCGCGAGGAGCAGGTCGTGCTGAAGCACCGCGGCCTGCTGGGCCTGGCCCTGTTCGACGCCGAGCTGGAGGGCGTCGAGCCCCTGCCGGCCTTCCCCCCACCCGACCCGTCGCCTGAGGCGGGCGAGACCGCCAGGGCCTTCCGGGCGCTGCTGACCCAGGCCGCGGCGCTGGCGGGCATCGAGTGCTCGCTGCGACGCATGGCCCGCGAGTATGTGCGCACCGAGCGGCGGGCCCGGGCCCTGGAGAACGTGCTCCTGCCGGAGATCGACGCCAGCCTGCGCCAGGTCGAGAGCCAGCTGGAGGCCATCGACCAGGAGGAGGCCGTGCGGGTGCGCAAGGCCCGGAGCGGCGGGGAGTCGCGGCTCGACAGCAGCGCGGGCGGCCCCGATACTTGACGCCAACCGCGGCCCCGGGGGGGAGCCGCCACACCGTCAGGAGCATCCGTGGCGAACGACATTTCTTCGGCCGGGCCCAGCCCGGAGTTCTTTCGTGGTCAGGGGTTCGGCGCCTCGTTCAAGCGCGCTTTCTTCGCGACGCGACCCAAGTTCTTCACTGCCTCGATCCTGCCCGTGCTCGTGGGCACCGCGCTGGGCGCCAAGGCCCTGTCCGAGTCCCAGGGCACCATCCCGTGGCACCTGGCCATCCTGGCCCTGCTGGCCACCGTGCTCGTGCACGCTGCCTCCAACGTGCTCAACGACGTCGGCGACGACATCTCCGGGGCGGATGGCGCCAGCCCCGGTCGCATCTATCCCTTCACCGGCGGCTCGCGGTTCATCCAGGCCGGCATCCTGAGCCGCCGCGAGATGACCCGGCTGGGCATCGGCCTGGTCGTCGCCGCGATGGCGATCGGCCTGCTGCTCGTGCTGGAGCGCGGCATCGGCGTGGTCTGGATGGGCGTGGCGGGCATCGCGCTCGCCACCCTCTATTCGCTGCCGCGCGTCTACCTGGTCGCGCGCGGCCTCGGCGAGATCAGCATCGCCATCGCCTTCGGCGTACTGCCCGTGTGCGGCGCGGCCTGGCTGCTGGACGGGCACTTCGACCTCGGGCGCTTCCTGGTGGGCATCCCGGTGGGCATGTGGGTGGCGCTGATCCTGGTGATCAACGAAGTGCCGGACCTCGCGGGCGACGCCGCTGCCGGCAAGCGCACGCTGGTGGTGCGCTGGGGCGTGCCTGGCACGCGCGCGCTGTACATCGGCCTGCACGTCGTTTCGCTGGC
>JADZCS010000234.1 GCA_020851435.1 Gammaproteobacteria bacterium
GCGCGGGACTCGGCGACGTAGTAGTCGCGACGTACGTCGTGCCCGTCCCACCAGCCGCTTTCGATGCGCTCCGGGCCGCCGACCAGCACGAGCGGCCCTTCGTGGCGCGGCAACCCGTCGCGCTCGGCGAGCGGCAGGGGACCGGCCAGCATCCACAGCGGCCGCGGCCCGCCGGCGACAGGCGCGGCTGCACGTGACAGCGCATCGGCGCCGCCGGGCCGTCGCCGCACCGGGCCCCTGCCCGGATCGGCGGATTCCAGCACGGGATCGGCCAGGCGCCAGGCGGATTCGGGGCGGTGCTCCGCCACCGTGCGCATGCCGAAGACCTCGGCGTTGCCGAGACGCGCGCGCAGCCGCTCGACCAGCCGCGCGGCGGCCGCCGTATCGGGCAGGGATTGCCTTGCACCGTCCGGGCCTTGTGCAGGCCACAGGCCCGACGTGGTCGCCTCGACCGGCAGCACCGGGCCGCTGCGCAGGCGCAGCGCGCGTGCCGGCGCCGGCAGCGCCAGGTGGGACAGGCGCTCCGCGAGCAGGCCCTGCAGGTGCCGCTCGTCGCCACTGGGCCGCACGAGACCCAGCCGCAGGTGAGTCGGCGGCAGGCCGCGGTGCTGGAACTCGAGCAGGAAGCCGCCGACGCCGGCCGTGCGCGCGCGCAGGAACTCACACAGGCGCCCGACCAGGATGGCTGCGGCGGGTTCGAGCTGGGCGGTCGATTCGAGTTCGGCGGGCAGGTCCAGCGAGTCGACGAAGCGCTGCGGCTGGACCACGCGACGCCGCGGCGCGGGTCGCCGGCCGAAGGCTTCGTCGAGTTCGTCGACGAAGCCGGGACCGAGGCGGCGCGCGAGACCGTCGCGCGGCAGGCGCATGAGGTCGGCGACGCTGGCGGCGCCGAAGCGCGTGAGCGCCTCGATGGTGGCGTCCGGCCAGTGCAGGCAGGCGAGCGGCAGGCGCGCCGCCAGCGTCGGCAGCGCATCGAGCGTCGTGATGCTGGCCTCGATGCCGGCGCGCGCCAGCCACAGCGCCGCGCGCGGCGTGGGCGCGAGCGTGACGCGCAGCGTGTAGCCGAGCTCGGCGAGGCCTGCGGCGGCCCGCCGGCGCAGCGGCTCGGCGCCGCCGAACAGGCGACGGCTGCCGCGCACCTCGAGCAGCAGGGCGTCGGGCTCGTCGCTGACCAGCGGCGTGAACTGCGTAGCCCAGCGGGCGAGTCGGCCAAGCAGGCGCTGCTCGGCGCCGGCGTCGCGCTCGTGCAGCAGGACCTGCGGCAGCAGCGCGAGCGCGGCGTTGAGGCCCTGCCCTGGCGCGATACCGGCACGCGTCGCCGCGGCATTGCAGGCCACGATGCGGCGCTGCGAGCCGGCGCCCTCGACTGCCGCCGCCGGGCGGGAAGGATCCGTGCAGAGGGCCTCGAGCGGCAGGCGTGGCAACCACAGGCACAGCCACAGTTCGCGCGCGACGGCGGCCTGGCCTGCACCCGGCCGCTGTGCCAGCGCCAGGCGCGGCGCGGCGCGCGGGGTGGTCGATGGCGCGGCTGCGGCAGCGGCTGCGGGTAGCTCGCTACCCGGTGCGTCGGCGAACAGGTCTCCGGTGATCGCTGCTGTCATGGTCGGGCATCGGCATGGCCGGGACGGGCCTCAGGGGCCCAGCAGGCCGACGACGCGCGTCGGCGCGGCGCTGCGGCACTTGATGATCGCGACATCGAGCCCGCCGCCGGCGCGGGGCTCGAGCTGCAGGCGCAGCGTGGCGGGCGAGGCCTCGCCGCTGCAGCCCACGGGACGAAACAGGAATGCGAGGCTGCCGCCCTCCCCGGCCGCGAGCTTGAGCCGGCGCAGCAGGTGGTCGTCGACGACAGGACCGGCCCAGCCGAGCGCGGCGGCACAGGCGCCCGAGCGCAGCGATTGCTCCATGGCCCACAGCGCGTCCACGCCGGCGCGCGGCCGCACCACCAGCATGCGCGCGGGATCGAGCCCGGCCGCAGCCAGGGCGGGCGCATAGGGCAGGCAGGGCGGTGCGAGCCAGGCCACCCAGCGCGCCGGCTGCCGGCCGGGGGCCGCGAGCGCGCGCAGCGCCGGCATGAGCAACTGCAACTCACCGATGCCCGGACCCGGGATGAGGATCTCGATGAGCGTCGCCTGCGGCCAACCCCCGCCAGGCAGGCGCTCGTCGAGGCGCCGGAAACCGGTGGGCACGGTTTCGACGTCGACGGCGCTGCCTGCGGCCCGCCAGATCAGCGGGTGGCGCACGAGTTCCGCGAGGCGCTCGTTCACTGCATGGTGTCCATCGACTTGCCATGGCGCAGCACGCCGACGACGATGCCCTCGATGACCATGGACTGCTCGCGCAGGTCGACCTTGATGGGATCGAAGTCGCTGTTCTCGGGCATGAGCCAGACGACCGTGCCCTCCTGGCGGTAGCGCTTGACCGTCACCTCGTTGTCGAGGCGCGCGACGATGATCTGGCGGTTGCGCACCTCGGGCGAGCGGTGCACGGCGACGATGTCGCCGTCGAGGATGCCGGCATCGCGCATGCTCATGCCGCTCACGCGCAGCAGGTAGTGCGGGCGGGGGCTGAAGAGGCGCGGGTCGACCTGGTAGCGCGCCTCGATGTGTTCCTCGGCGAGGATCGGGCGGCCGGCGGCGACGCGGCCGATCAGCGGCAGGCCAAGCTGCTCGCGCAGGATGTCCTTGACCACGATGCCGCGCGAAGCGCCGGGCCTGAGCTCGATGGCGCCCTTGCGCTGCAGGGCGCGGAGGTGCTCCTCGGCGGCATTGGCGGACTTGAAGCCGAGCGCGTGGGCGATCTCGGCGCGCGTGGGCGGCAGGCCGCTTTCGGCGATGGCGTCCTGGATGAAGTCGAGGATCTGGCGCTGGCGGGGCGTGAGGTCGGACATGAGTCACCTGTACGGATTAACAGTACCTGTGAATCTATACAGGAGCCCGCAGGCAAAGGCAAGAGGCAGGACCCCGGCGCGGCTGTCGCATCGTGGCGACAATCCCTGACTAACCTTTCTCGGATCATGAGACTAGGATATTCTCCGAGATGTATCGCAGCGTCGGGCCAAGGTCGGCCCGCCACCCTCACTGCGGTGCCATTAACGTCAAACTCCAGACAAGGGGAAGATCAATGAATAACGTCCTGAAGGTTGCTGCCGTCGCTGCCGTGCTCGCGTTTGGCGCTGGTTGCACGGACCTCAAGCCGCTGCAGGCAGAAGTCGACGCGCTCAAGGCCCAGGTCGGCAAGCTGGCCGCGGACGTCGATGGCGTGAAGTCGGCTGTGGATGGCGCCAACCGCGCCGCCGCCTCGGCCCAGCAGACCGCCACTGCCGCGCAGAACACCGCCAACCAGGCGCTGCAGGCCGCTCAGGCCAGCCAGCAGTGCTGTGACGCGACCAACGAGAAGATCGACCGTATGTTCAAGAAGTCGATGTCGAAGTAATTCGACCCGATCTCTCGATCAAGGACCCCGCGACGGGCAACTGTCGCGGGGTTTTTATTTGGTCGTGATCAGGACCGGGATGCCGCTGGCATCCTCGTAGGCGCGCTGCGCGGCCTGCCAGTCGATCGGCAGCGCATGTGTATGCGTCTCCTCGACGATCAGCCGCATGAGCTCGGTCAGGTCCGGCGCGGTGCCGGCATCCTCCTGCAGCGGCGGATGCACTTCCAGCCATAGCGCATCGCCGTCCCAGCCGAGCTTGAACGGCTGGTTGACGATCTGGACCGGCGTCCCTACCGAGACCATGCCGAACAGCTGCTCGACGTCCTCGGGATAGAGGCGCATGCAGCCGTGGGTGACCTGCATGCCCACGCCGGCGGGCCGGTTGGTGCCGTGGAGCATGTACGCCCCGCCCGGAATGGCGAGGCGCATGGCGAACAGCCCCAGGGGATTGTCAGGGCCGGCCGGCACCACCTCCGGCAGGATGTCGCCGCGCAGGGCGTGCTCGTCGCGCACCGACTTGGGCGGCGTCCAGGTGGGGTCCTTGATCTTGGCCGAAATGCGCGTGACGCCGAGCGGCGTGTTCCAGTCCATCTTGCCGATGCTGACCGGATAGCTCATGACCGTCGGCTGGCCGCCGGCCGCGACCGCCGGGAAGTAATACAGGCGGTGCTCAGGCAGGTTGATGAGGATGCCCTCGCGCTTGCCGCGCGGCAGCACGCGGCGCGTGGGCAGCGTGACGGGCGTGCCGGCCCCCGGCAGCCACGGATCCACGCCGCGGTTGGCGTTGACGATTTCCTCGTAACCGAGGCCGAAGCGCCGGGCGATGTCGATCAGGGTGTCGTCGGCATCCGCCTCTAGGCTGGCGGGCGCGCCGATGAGATCAACGCCGGGCGTGAGCGGCATGGGTTCGGCGCCCGCGAGCACGGGCCCCGCATGGCACAGCCAGAGCGAGGTGAGCAGCAGCGATCGAGGAAGGAGCCGGCGCAGCACCTTCAGAATCGGACCAGCGCCGACCCCCAGGTGAAGCCGCCGCCGAAGGTCTCCATCAGCAGCAGCTGGCCGCGCTGGATGCGGCCGTCGCGCACGGCGATGTCGAGCGCCATCGGGATGGAGGCCGCGGAAGTGTTGCCCGTGTCCTGCACGGTCACCACGACCC
>JADZCS010000235.1 GCA_020851435.1 Gammaproteobacteria bacterium
GGCGCGCACTCCGTGTTCAACGTGCGCTTCGAGACCGCGTCGCTGTCGGAGGCGCAGGCCGGCGCGCGGCCGATGTTCTCCGCCGAGTTCGTCGCCTACGGCACCGCACTCGTCGACTGAACCGGCGCGCCCTTCGCCATCGTGAGCTACGAAAACCCGCAGGTTCCCCACGAGGTCAACGTCTCGCGTGAGAGCGTCCTGGCGGAGTTCCTGCGGCTGGTTGTCGGCCTGGCCCTGGTGGTCCTCACGGTGTCCGCGGTGCTGTATTTCGCTGGTGGCGCGCTGGCACGGTTCGTTCCGTATTCGGCCGAGCAACGCTGGGTCGGCGACCGTGTGCTGGCACCCGTCGAGCCGGCACAGGACGTCGTCGATGCCGCGGTCGTCGAGCCGTACCTGCAGCAGCTCGCCGACGACCTCGCGCGGCACATGGACCTGCCAGGCGGAATGCGCCCGGTCGTGCACTGGTCCGACGAGGCGGTGCCGAACGCCTTCGCGACGCTCGGCGGCCACATCGTCGTCACGCGTGGGCTGTGCACGCGCATGCCGAGCGAGAACGCCCTGGCGATGGTGCTGGCCCACGAACTCGCGCATCTGCACGAGCGTGACCCGATCAGCGCCGTGGGCGGGTCTGCGACGCTGGCGCTCGCGATGGTGCTGCTAGGGGGCAGCGTGGATGAGTTTGTTCCGCACGTTGCGCATGCGGTGCAGCTCGGCTATTCGCGCCGGGCCGAGCGGCACGCCGATGAGCTCGCCGTCGACGCAGTCATCGCGAAGTACGGGCATGCAGGCGGCGCCGCTGCGGTCTTCGAGGTGCTTGCCGACTACGCCGGGGCGGCGAAAGGCACCGTACCGACGCTGCTGTCGACCCATCCGGCCGACGAGGACCGGGTCTCGCGCCTGAAGTCGGCTGCGCTGGGCTGGGATTCCGCGCGCCAGCCGCTGCGGCCATTGCGGGTCAAGTGCGGGCGGCGGTAAGCGGCCAGGAACGGACACGCTGAATGGACTACTTCCAGTATCGCCGTCCGCCATCGCAGGATGTTGAGCCGCCGCTCGCGCGGCACCAGGGCCGTGCTTTCTCCATCCTACGGCTCGTCAACCTAGCACTGGGCATCGCTGCGACTATTGCCCTTCCGGGCGGATTTCGCTGGCTGTGGCGCGCAGTGACGGACCATTGGCTCCTCCCCAGCGTCATGAAGTCGATGCTACCCGCGACTTTGGCCTGCACTCATCTCGCCGTGACGCTGGCCTTGCCCGCCGCGGTGCTGATGCTGTTGCTCGCCGCGTTCGGCCTGCACACGAAACTGGAGACCACGATCACGCGGAAGCGGGTCGCGGGGCTTGCTGCTGTCTGGATGGCCTATGTTGGATGGACTCTGGCGGGCCATCTGATCTTGCCTGAGGCATACCAAGACGCCGGAGACGCTGCCTGGGCCGTCGGAATGCTGGTCAGCCTGGTCATCGCGCCCTTTTTCATCGCGACCATCGCGTGGGGTGCCATTTCAGCCTGGCATGAGCTGGGCGCGTTGTTGCGGACGGAGCCCGCCACGGATCGATCTCCTGCCGGGCTGCTCGTTTGGTCATTGCTATTACCTGTCGCACTGACGACCCCGCTGCTGATGGATCCTAGCCGCCCCCTCGCAAGATCGGCCGCAGAAGACGATCAGTTTGACGCTCTGTGCAGAGGCGTCGGCGTGCGCCTGATGGCAAGACCAGCCGGTCCCGTCCGCTCTATCGCCTACGACTGGGATCCGCAACGGCACAAGTATGGGCTGCCATTGACGGATTACGTCGAGCTCGATTCTCGCGGTCGCATCCGCGCCAGAAGGTTCTCAAGTCCACCCAGAACGCTGGGCCGGAACAAGCGGCTCGATTTCGACTTCACGGAGAGTCGTGCCAGCTCCAGACGCTCTGGAGCCGCGACAATTCGCCCCGATGCACCCTATTACCGCTTCCCCAGCTTTCGTGCTCGACAGCCTTTCTACGGCGTGGATGCGCTTGGCGCCGACGTCCTGCTCTACTCGGACGCGAACCGTCCCGAGGAGCTGCATAAGGCGCCGGGCAACCAGGGCATCGTCCGGTATGAGCTCACGCTGAAGGACCGCCGTTCGGGGGCAACCCTCGGGGTGCAAACCTACGTATTGGATCAGGTCAACGGGCGGGGATGCGGGGCCAACGCAAGCGGAATCATCAGTCAAGGCGAGTTCATCTACGATGCGATCCATCGGTGACGCCCCGCTGGTCGATCCTCCATCCGCGGTTTCGTTTGCAACTGGGTGCTCGCGCCTGCTCGGCTAGCCTTTCCGGCAGACCAGCAGGATTTCGTCTACCCGATCGGTGTCGACCATGCCGGAAACGATCGAGAGCTTTTTCTGAAACCGGGCTCCGAGCGGCATGAAGACATGGTTGTACCACCACATGGCCTTCTCGCGCCGGTGCTCGAGAAACCACATCCCGAGATCGAGCAGGCGTGAGGACCTGGGTTGCATCCCGTAGACCGCGCTCTGTTCCACGCTGAGGCCGTGGACGGCGAGCTTCCCGAGCAGCAGGTCGGGCTGGTAGCGACGCCGGTGGCCGACGAAGTCGTCGAATGCCGTCCACTGCGACGGGTGCAGCGGCACCGACAGCAGCACCGCCGCGCCTGGCGAGGCGACGCGAGCAAGCTCCGACAGCGCGGCATCGTCGTCGTCCACGTGCTCGACGATGTCGAAGGCGCAGACGAGGTCGAAGGCGCCATCGGCAAACGGCAGTGCCGACACCAGTCCGAGTACAGCGTCGGCGCCACGCGCCCGGAGTTTCGACACCGCCGGCACGCTCATGTCCACGAAACGGGTCCCCTCGAGCGGCAGCCGAGGCCTGAGCCCAGGCGCAACCTCCAGCCAGCGCCGTGACTGGGACACGAGGGAAGATACCAGCGGCCAGGTATTGAAGGACTCCGGTCCGACCAGGCGAGCGTCCGCCCACAGCGCGTCGTAGAACGCACGGTTGGTCTCGAGCAGCGCCGTGTCATCGGGTGCCTGTGGCATGATCGGGTCCATCGTACCGCCACCCGCGCAAACGCGTCGCCGAATCGATATCCCCGGAAGCAGGATCGCCGATGCCTTCGATTTCCAGCGTGATGCTGCTGATCGCCGCGCTTTGCTCCGGCACTGCGCTGGCGGCTGA
>JADZCS010000236.1 GCA_020851435.1 Gammaproteobacteria bacterium
AGTTCGCGCAGCAGGTCGTTGGGGAACTCGATGTCGGCCTTGTCCACCTCGTCGATCAGCAGGACCGCGCGCTCGGGGCTCTCGAAGGCCCGCCAGACCATGCCCTTGACGATGTAGTTGCCGATGTCCTGCACGCGCGCGTCGCCGAGCTGCGAATCGCGCAGGCGCGACACGGCGTCGTATTCGTAGAGGCCCTGCTGGGCCTTGGTGGTCGACTTGACGTGCCACTCGAACAGCGGACGGCCCAGGGACAGCGCCACTTCCTGCGCGAGCTGGGTCTTGCCGGTGCCGGGCTCGCCCTTGATCAGCAGCGGGCGGCCGAGCGTCACGGCCGCGTTGACGGCCAGTTCCAGCTCACGGGTGGCGACGTACCGGTCGGTGCCGGCGAAACGGGTATCGGTCATGGAGGGCTCGCGGAGCGGCCGCAGGGCGGGGCCGGACGTGCGCCATGATAACCGCTAGCCGGCTGGCCTGAGTTCCAGCGTGTGCACGGCGGGGCCAGGCAGGAACGGCGTGGGATCGCCGCGCTCCCAGGCCTCGTGGCCGGCCCGGTAGAACGGCGACAGCGGATGGCCGCTCTGCCCGCCGGGCATGTGGAAGTAGCCCTCGGTCTCGTGACCGGGCGACACCGCGAAGCGTTCCGAGGCGCCGAAGCTCGGCCCCTGCACGCGCGGCGTGCGCGTCGAGCCCGGCAAGGCGTGCGCGGGCATGTCGAGCCAGCCGCCCAGCGCCGGCACCGCCCGCGACAGCGGATGCTGGATGCGGGTCGTGTTGGCGCGGCCCCAGGTGCAGTCGGCCAGCGTCGCGCAGCCCTCGCCGGCCGTCGCGATCGCCGCGTCGGCGGCAGCCAGCAGCCAGTCGCGCCAGTCGGCGTAGCGCGGGTCCAGCAGGTGCAGGGGCCGCTCATCGACGAGCCTGGCGGCGGCGAAGGCGAACGGCGCTGGCTTGCGCCAGCGGAAGTCCGGCCAGCGCGCGCGCACCTCGGCGGTCAGCATGTCGAAGGCGCGATCGGTGACGGCGTCGTGGAAGCGCTGTGCGAGCAGGAAGCCCGCGTCGTCGACCGCGGCATGCGCGCTCCAGCCACGCAGCAGCTCGCGCGCCTCGCCGCGGCGCGAATTGCCCGCGACCGCCGCATCGTCCAGCACCGCCAGCATGCGGTCGCGCCAGCCCGTGATGTACAGCGCGCGATCATCGAGGTGCAGCGCGAGGAAGTCGCGCGGGCCGACGCCCTGCAGCGTCGCGAGGCGGTCGCGGATCTGGCGCGAACGCGCGCCATAGTCGTAGCCGCCGTCGCCGATCAGCGCGAGCATTTCGCCGCCGACCGCGCGGGCGTTGGCGGTCCACGCCCGGCC
Source organism: Gammaproteobacteria bacterium (assembly GCA_020851435.1). Lineage (GTDB taxonomy): Bacteria > Pseudomonadota > Gammaproteobacteria > Steroidobacterales > Steroidobacteraceae > JADZCS01. Next base: position 1,353 of record JADZCS010000236.1, read on the forward strand.
GCCCGCCGGATTCAGCAGGCCCGGGTGCTGCGCGGGCGTGACCCAGCCCGCCCAGCCGCTGCCGGGAGCGGACCAGGACGAGGGCAGGCGCGCGTCATACGCGGAACGCAGCGGCAGCTGGCCGATCACCGTCCAGGCGATGTCGCCCGCGCGATCGCCGACCACGAGATTCTGCGCGGGAATGCCCGCGACCGCGGCGATGCGCAGCGCGCCCGCCACGTCCTGCGCGGACTCGAGTTCCAGTGAATGCAGGTTGATGGCCTCGGGCCGGTGCGCCGTCCAGGCGAGCGCCAGCTTGCGGCCGCGCGCGTCCTCGCCGACCACGGGACCCCAGATCGTCTGCTCCACGACCAGCTGCTCGGGCTTGCCGCCGGCGACCTCGATGGTCTCGGCGACGCGCTCGATCGTGCGCGGGCCCTGCGGCGTGCGATAGCTGTCCTTCGCGTCCGCCGGCTCGAGCACGACGAGGTCCTGGTAGTCGCCGTAACTGTTGGTGAATCCCCAGGCGATGTGGCCGTTGCTGCCGGCGATCACGCCCGGCACGCCCGGCAGCGTGACGCCTGTCACGTCGATGCGGGCGCCGGCGACGACCAGCCGCGCGCGGAACCAGGTGTTGGGCACCGACAGGCCGAGGTGCATGTCGTTGGCCACCAGCGCCGAGCCGTTGGCGGTGTGCGTGCCGGCCAGCGCCCAGTTGTTGCTGCCCGGCATCTCCGCGGGGTCGGCGAGCAGTTCGTCGACGAGCCAGGGCGGCGCAAGCGATGCGCTGCGGGCCGGCGCCGGCGTCGGGCGGGCCTCGAACAGCGCTGGGTCGAGCCGTCGCAGGTCGTACTCGGACGCCGTCGGCAGCGCCGCGGCCACGCTCACGCTGTCGTCGAGCGCGGCATCGTAGGCCGGGTCCCGCGAAATGATGAAGGCGCTGACCGACGCCGGCAGCGAGGCCTGCAGCAGGTCGAGCTGCTGTTCCTCGCGCAGGCCGCCGCCCTGCAGGTCCATCCACATGGCCAGCAGCGTCAGCACCGAGTCCTCGGCCTGCCACGCCCTCGGCGCCTGGCGCAGCAGCAGGTATTCGAAGGGCCGCGCGCCCAGCGCCGCGAGGCCTGCGTTGACGCCGTCGGCGTAGGCATCCAGCAGTGCGCGCTCGTCGGGCCTTGCCGCAGCCAGCACCCGGCGCGCAACGTCGCGGAAACGGTGGCGTCGCGCGCGACGATCCGGCTCGAGCACTGCCGGCCCCACCAGGGCCGCGAGCTCGCCCGCGGAAGCGCGCCGCATCAGGTCCATCTGGAAGAACCGCTCCTGCGCGTGCACGTAGCCCGTCGCACGCGCGACGTCGAGCCGCGTCTGGCCGCGGATCACGGGCACGCCCAGCGCGTCCCGCTCCACGGTCACCGCAGCCGACAGGCCCGGCACCGTCTCGGTGCCTTCCAGGCCGGCGAGGCTGGCCCTGATCGCGAGCCACAGCGCGAGGAGCGCGAGCGCGACCAGCGCCGCGACGACACCCAGCGACAGGAGGACCTTCCTGCGCATGGAGTGCTTCAGACGCGCACCTCGAGGATCTTCATCGAGTTTGTGCCGCCGGACACGCCGGTGTACTCGCCCTTGGTCACGATGATGAGGTCGCCGGGCGCCGCCAGGCCGAGCTGGATCACGAGCTGGAAGATCGACGGGTAGAGGATCTCCGGCTGCGTGTGCGTGACGTCGAAGGCGACCGGGTAAACGCCCCGGTACAGCGTGACGCGACGCCGGGTCGGTTCGTTGCGCGTGAAGGCGTAGATCGGGATATCCGAGCGGATGCGCGACATCCACAGCGTCGTCGAGCCGGACTCGGTCAATGCCACGATTGCCTTCACCGTGAGGTGGTTGGCGGTGTACATGACCGCCATCGCGATCGCCTCGTCGGTCGCCGAGAAGTGGCCGTCGATCCGGTGCCGCTCGCGGCTCTGCGTGTAGTGCCATTTCTCGGCGCCCACGATCACCTGCGCCATGGCCTGCACGACCTTGACCGGGTACCTGCCGACGGCGGTTTCCGCCGACAGCATCACCGCATCGGTGTCGTCCATCACCGCGTTCGAGACGTCGGAGACCTCGGCGCGCGTCGGCGCCGGGCTGTGGATCATCGACTCCATCATCTGCGTCGCGGTGATGACCACGCGATTGCGCTCGCGCGCCAGCCGGATGATGCGTTTCTGCAGGCCGGTCAGCTCGGCATAGCCGACCTCGACGCCGAGGTCGCCGCGCGCCACCATCACGGCGTCGCTGGCCGAGATGATGTCCTCGAGGTGGCCGATGGCCTCGCCGCGCTCGATCTTGGAGCAGATCAGCGCCTCGCTGCCAGCCGCGCGCGCCAGCGCGCGCGCCTCCTCGACGTCGGCCGCGTTGCGCACGAACGAGACCGCGAGATAGTCGACGCCGAGCTCCGCCGCCATGCGGATGTCGGCGCGGTCCTTGTCGGTGAGGGCCGCCGCGGACAGGCCGCCGCCCTGCTTGTTGAGGCCCTTCTGGTTGCCGAGCTCGCCGCCCGCCGTGACGCAGGTGACGACGCGCGTACCCTCGACCGCCGTGACCAGCAACGAGATCAGCCCGTCGTTGAGCAGCAGCGTGTCGCCCGGGTTGACGTCGCGCGGCAGCTCGGCGTACGTCACGCCGACGATGCTGTCGGTGCCCGCCGCGGGATCGTGGGCGGTGTCGAGCGTGAACTCGTCGCCGTCCCTCAGCATCGCGCTGCCGGCGGCAAAGCGCTCGATGCGGATCTTGGGTCCGCGCAGGTCGCCGAGCACGCCCACGTAGCGGCCGGCGAGCGCAGCGGCCTCGCGCACGCGGCCGACGCGGGCGGCATGGTCGGCGAACGCGCCGTGCGAGAAGTTCACGCGGACCAGGTCGACCCCGGCGCGGATCATCTCGGTCAGCGTGGCAACGTCATCCGTCGCCGGACCCAGGGTCGCGACGATCTTGGTACGCCTGGACATCGAATCCCCCTTCCAGGCGAGCCAGCCCCCCGGCTCGCGTCAGACTTCCCGGCGCGACTCCAGCATCGCCACCGCAGGCAGGACCTTGCCCTCGACGAACTCGAGGAAGGCGCCGCCGCCGGTGGAGATGTAGGAGATGCCTTCTTCCACGCCGTACTTTTCGATGGCGGCCAGGGTGTCGCCACCGCCAGCCAGCGAAAACGCGCCTGAGCGCGCGATCGCGTTGGCCAGCATACGCGTGCCTTCGCCGAACTGGTCGAATTCGAAGACGCCGACCGGGCCGTTCCAGATCACGGTGCCGGCGCCCGCCACGATCGCGGCCAGGCGTTCGGCCGTGTCGGGGCCGATGTCGAGGATCATGTCGTCGGCGGTCACGGCTGCGACCGGCTTGACGTCGGCCTCCGCCTTGTTCGAGAACTCCTTCGCCACCACCACGTCGGTGGGCACCGGAATCTCGACGCCGCGGGCTCGCGACTGCTCCATGAGCCTGCGCGCGATGTCCACCATGTCGGGCTCGTGCAGCGACTTGCCGACGGGCATGCCCATCGCGGCAATGAAGGTGTTGGCGATGCCGCCGCCCACGATCAGCTGGTCCACCTTGCCGAGCAGGGTTTCGAGGACCGTGAGCTTGGTGGAGACCTTGGAGCCGCCCACGATCGCGACCAGCGGCCGGCGCGGCTTCTCGAGCGCGGTTTCCAGCGCGACCAGCTCGTTGACGAGCAGCGGGCCGGCGCAAGCTATGGGCGCGAAGCGCGCGACGCCGTGGGTCGAGGCCTCGGCGCGGTGCGCCGTGCCGAAGGCGTCCATGACGTAGATGTCGCACAGCGCCGCGAGGCGCCGCGAGAGGTCCTCGCTATCCTTCTTCTCACCCTTGTTGAAGCGCACGTTCTCGAGCAGCACGGCCTCGCCGGGCGCGACCTCGACGCCGCCCGACCAGTCCGGTACCAGCGCGACCTTGCGGCCGAGCAGCTCCGACAGCCGTGCGGCGACCGGCGCCAGGGACAGCTCAGGGTCGAACTTCCCCTCCTCGGGACGGCCGAGGTGCGACATGAGGATCACGCGGGCGTCCGCGGCCATGGCCGCGCGGATCGTCGGCAGGCTCGCGCGGATGCGCGCGTCGCTCGTGACCTTGCCGTCCTTGACCGGGACGTTGAGATCCTCGCGGATGAGCACGCGCTTGCCGGCGAGATCGAGATCCATCATCCGGAAAACTTTCATGACAAGCCTCCCGGCTCAGCCGGCGATGACGCGGGCCATCTCGAGGACCTTGCACGAATAGCCCCACTCGTTGTCGTACCAGCTGACGACCTTGACGAAGGTGTCGTCGAGCGCGATGCCGGCCTCGGCATCGAACACCGAGGTGCAGGACTCGCCGCGGAAGTCGGTCGCCACGACCTTCTCCTCGGTGTAGCCGAGCACGCCCTTCATGGCGCCCTGCGAGGCCGCCTTCATGGCCGCGCAGATTTCGGGGTAGGTCGCCGGCTTGACGAGTTCGACGGTGAGGTCGACGACCGAGACGTCGGACGTGGGCACGCGGAAGGACATGCCGGTCAGCTTCTTGTTGAGCTCCGGGATGACCTTGCCGACGGCCTTGGCCGCGCCGGTGGACGAGGGGATGATGTTCTCGAGGATGCCGCGGCCGCCGCGCCAGTCCTTGTTCGAGGGGCCGTCGACGGTCTTCTGCGTGGCCGTCGCCGCGTGCACGGTGGTCATGAGGCCGCGCTTGATGCCCCAGGTGTCGTTGAGCACCTTGGCGACGGGCGCGAGGCAGTTGGTCGTGCAGGAGGCGTTGGAGATGATCGCCTGGCCGGCGTAGGACTGGTGGTTGACGCCGTAGACGAACATCGGCGTCTCGTCCTTGGACGGCGCGGACATGATGACCTTTTTCGCGCCCGCCGCGAGGTGCTTGCCCGCGCTCTCGGCCGTCAGGAACAGGCCGGTGGACTCGATGACGATGTCGGCGCCGACCTCGCCCCACTTGAGTTCCGTGGGATCCTTGACGGCGGTAAGGCGGATGCGGCGGCCGTCGACGATCAGGGTGTTGCCCTCGACCGCGATCGTGCCCGCGAAGCGCCCGTGAACCGAATCGTACTTGAGCATGTAGGCGAGGTATTCGGGCTCGAGCAGGTCGTTGACACCGACGATCTCGACGTCAGGGAAATGCTTGCAGGCCGCGCGGAAAACCATGCGCCCGATGCGGCCGAAACCGTTGATGCCAACCTTGATCGTCATGTCATGAACCCCTTGCTTGCGTCATTTCGAATCCGGAATTCTGCGCCACTTGCGTGACGGAGATGCGTCAACGTGCGATGACCCCGCGCGCCGCGGCCGCCACGGCCTCGGGCGTGAAGCCGAAGTGGCGGAACAGCTCCTTGGCGGGCGCCGAGGCGCCGAAGCTGCTCATGCCGACCACCGCGCCACCCTCGCCGACGTAGCGCCACCAGCCGTCGCCCACGCCGGCCTCGACGGCCACGCGCGCAGTGACCTCGCGCGGCAGCACCCGCTCGCGGTAACCCGCGTCCTGCTGCTCGAAGGCGCTGGTGCAGGGCATCGACACGACCCGGACCTTGCGGCCCTCCGCCGTGAGCAGCCGAGCCGCCTCGCCGGCCAGCGCGACCTCGGAGCCGCTGGCGATCAGGATGCAGTCCGGAACGCCCTCGCAGTCGGCGAGCACGTAGCCGCCGCGGCGGATGGCCTCGACCTGCATGCTGGTGCGCGGCTGGTGCGGCAGCCCCTGGCGCGTCAGCACGAGCGCGGTGGGACCGGTCTCGCGCTCGATCGCCGACGCCCAGGCCACGTAGGTCTCGGCCGTGTCGCAGGGACGCCAGACCGTCATGTTCGGGATCAGGCGCAGCGACGCGACGTGCTCCACCGGCTGGTGGGTCGGGCCGTCCTCGCCGAGGCCGATCGAGTCGTGGGTCAGCACGTGGATGGCGCGCAGGCGCATGAGCGCGGCCATGCGCAGCGCGTTGCGGGAGTAGTCGGAAAACACCAGGAACGTGCCGCCGAAGGGGATGTAACCACCGTGCAGGGCGATGCCGTTCATGATCGCGGCCATGCCGAACTCGCGCACGCCATAGTGCAGGTAATGGCCGGTGGGATCGTCGCGCGTGAACGAGCGCGTGCCCTTGATCTGGGTGAGGTTCGAGCCGGTCAGGTCGGCAGATCCGCCCAGCAGTTCCGGCAGCAGCGGCCCGAAGGCGTTGATGACCGCCTGCGAGCTCTGGCGCGTGGCGAGGTTGCCGCCGGCAGCCTGGGCGGCCTGGGCATCGGCCATCGCGCGCGCCGCGAAATCGGCGGGAAGGCGCCCGTGCATGCGGCGCTTGAACTCGGCCGCGAGTTCCGGGTGCTCCGCGGCATAGGCCTTGAACTCGCGCTTCCAGCGATTCTCGACGCGCTTGCCCTTGGCGGTGGCGTCCCAGCCGGCGCGCAGCTCATCGGAAATCTCGAAGGGCGCATGCGGCCAGCCGAGGTGCGCGCGCGCGGCCGTGATCTCGTCGGCGCCGAGCGGCGCACCGTGCGTGGCCTCGGTACCCTGCTTGTTCGGGGCGCCGAAGCCGATCTTCGTCTTGCAGCAGATCAGGCTGGGCTTGCCGGTCTCGCGCTGGGCCTTGCGGATCGCACGCTTGATGGCCTCGGGGTCGTGGCCGTCGACGTTGCGAAGCACCTGCCAGCCGTAGGCCTCGAAGCGCTTCGGCGTGTCGTCCGCGAACCAGCCGTGGACCTCGCCGTCGATCGAGATGCCGTTGTCGTCGTAGAAGCAGATGAGCTTGCCGAGCCCGAGCGTGCCGGCCAGCGAGCAGGCCTCGTGGGAGATGCCCTCCATGAGGCAGCCGTCGCCCAGGAACACCCAGGTGTGGTGACCGACGATCTCGTGACCAGGACGATTGAACTCGGCGGCCAGCAGCTTCTCGGCCAGCGCCATGCCGACGGCGTTCGCGAGGCCCTGGCCCAGGGGACCGGTGGTGGTCTCGATGCCGAGCTCGTGCTCGCGCTCCGGATGGCCGGCCGTCCGCGAGCCGAACTGGCGGAAGTTGCGGATCTCGTCGAGGCTCAGCGGGTAGCCCGTCAGGTGCAGCAGCGAGTACAGCAGCATCGATGCATGGCCGTTCGACAGCACGAAGCGGTCGCGGTCGGCCCACTCGGGATTGGCCGGGCTGTGCTTGAGGACGTCGCGCCAGAGCACCTCGGCGATGTCGGCCATGCCCATGGGCGCGCCCGGATGGCCGGAATTGGCCTTCTGGACAGCATCCATGCTGAGGAAACGGATGGCATTGGCGAAGTCGCGGCGGCTGGGCATCGGGATCCCCTGTATGGAAGCCGCCCATTGTCCCCGATCGGGGGGTACCCGGGCAATTGCGCAGCCCCGCAAAGGCCCTGCCGGCAAACGGCGGAGCCGCTATAATTACCGATTGTCACCCGCAGGACTGGAGCAGCAATGGCCGGTAGTTACCTGTTTACCTCGGAATCCGTGTCGGAAGGCCACCCGGACAAGGTCGCCGACCAGATTTCCGACGCCGTCCTCGACGCCCTGGTCGCGCGCGACAAGCGCTCGCGCGTCGCCTGCGAGACCATGGTCAAGACCGGCGTGGCCATCGTTGCCGGCGAGATCACGACCAACGCCTGGATCGACCTCGAGCAGCTGGTGCGCGACGTGATCGTGCGCATCGGCTACACCTCCTCCAACGTCGGCTTCGACGGCCACACCTGCGGCGTGCTCAACGTCATCGGCAAGCAGTCCGGCGACATCGCCATGGGCGTGGACCGCAAGGACCCCGAGAACCAGGGCGCCGGCGACCAGGGCCTGATGTTCGGCTACGCCTGCAACGAGGCGCCCGAGTACATGCCCGCGCCGATCTACTACTCGCACCGCCTGGTCGAGCAGCAGGCCAAGGTCCGCAAGCGCAAGGACTCCCCGCTGCCGTGGCTGCGGCCGGATGCCAAGAGCCAGGTCACGCTGCGTTACGTCGACGACCGCATCGTCGGCCTCGACGCCGTCGTGCTCTCCACGCAGCACGACCCGGGCGTGAAGCACAAGGACATCTTCGACGGCGTCTACGAATACGTCCTCAAGCCGGTCCTGCCGAAGAAGTGGCTCGACGCGCTGCCGCGCAAGAAGATCCACATCAACCCGACCGGCCAGTTCGTGATCGGCGGCCCGGTGGGCGACTGCGGCCTCACGGGCCGCAAGATCATCGTCGACAGCTACGGCGGCATGGCCCGTCACGGCGGTGGCGCGTTCTCCGGCAAGGACCCGTCCAAGGTCGACCGTTCCGCCGCCTACGCGGCGCGCTACGTCGCCAAGAACATCGTCGCGGCCGGCCTCGCCGACCGCTGCGAGATCCAGGTGTCGTACGCGATCGGCGTCGCCGAGCCGACCTCGATCTCGGTGACCACCTTCGGCACCGGCAAGGTGTCGGACGAGACCATCGAGAAGCTCGTGCGCGACCACTTCGACCTGCGCCCTTACGGCATCGTTAAGATGCTCGACCTCGTGCACCCCATCTACGCGCCCACCGCCGCCTACGGCCACTTCGGCCGCAAGCCCTACGATCTCACCTACAAGTGGGAAGACCTCGAGGGCGGCAAGCGCGTGCAGAAGAGCGAGACCGCCACGGCCTTCTCGTGGGAGAAGACCGATCGCGCGGAACAGCTGCGCAAGGCCGCCAAGCTTTGAATCCCTGCACCAGTGCCTGGCACTGGTGCAGTTCCAGCGCCTGATCCGCCGCCCGGCGGACAGGCACCGGAGCCCGAGGAGCGTTGCAACAGGAGGCAGGCGGTTCTGCCCGCCTCCTGCCAGGCTCGGGGCCGGCCGACACCACACAACTGCGCTCGTCTCATGGGAGACCGCCTTTGAACGCTGTAGTGTCCAATGACTTTCGTGATTTTGCTGTAGCCGATCTTTCCCTCGCGGCCTTCGGCCGCAAGGAAATGGCCATCGCCGAGACCGAGATGCCGGGTCTCATGGCCATCCGCGAGGAATACCGCAACGAGCAGCCGCTGAAGGGCGCGCGCATCGCCGGCTCGCTGCACATGACCATCCAGACCGCGATGCTGATCGACACCCTCAAGGTGCTGGGCGCCGACATCCGCTGGGCGTCGTGCAACATCTACTCGACGCAGGACCACGCCGCCTCCGCGATCGCCGCGGCCGGCATCCCGGTGTTCGCGCACAAGGGCGAGACGCTCGAGGAATACTGGGAGTTCACCCACAGGATCTTCGAGTGGCCGCAGGGCCAGAACGCCAACATGATCCTCGACGACGGCGGCGACGCCACGTTGCTGCTCATGCTCGGCAGCGACGCGGAGCGCGATCCCTCGGTGATCGCCAAGCCGACCAACGAGGAAGAAGTCGCGCTCTACGCCTCCATTCGCGCCCGTCTCGCGACCAGCCCCAACTGGTACTCGCAGCGCCTGGTCAACATCCGCGGCGTCACCGAGGAGACGACCACCGGCGTCAAGCGCCTCTATCGCCTCGCCCGCGAAAACAAGCTGCCGTTCCCGGCCATCAACGTCAACGACTCGGTCACCAAGTCCAAGTTCGACAACCTCTACGGCTGCCGCGAGTCGCTGGTGGACGCCATCAAGCGCGCCACGGACGTCATGGTCGCCGGCAAGATCGCCCTGGTCTGCGGCTACGGCGACGTGGGCAAGGGCTCGGCGCAGGCGCTCAAGGCGCTGTCCGCGCAGGTCTGGGTGACAGAGATCGACCCGATCTGCGCGCTGCAGGCGGCGATGGACGGCTACCGCGTCACGACCATGGAAGAGGCCTGCGACAAGGCCGACATCTTCGTGACCGCGACCGGCAACAAGTCGGTGATCACGCACGACCACATGCGCCGCATGCGCCACCAGGCGATCGTCTGCAACATCGGCCATTTCGACAGCGA
>JADZCS010000237.1 GCA_020851435.1 Gammaproteobacteria bacterium
AGCAGCTTGCGGCCGCCTTGTTGCCGACGCCCGTCGCCTTGCCGTGGAAACTGTCCTTGAAGGTCGTGTAGACCTCCTTGTGGCAGTCGCCGCACTCGGTCGAGAAGCTGTTCTTCATCGCCGGCCCGTCGGCGCGCTGGATGGTGTGCGAGTTGTGGCAGGTCGTGCAGACCGGGCCCTTCTTGCCGTCCTTCCAGAGCATGCCGTGCGCGCTGTCGTCCCACTGGCGCAGCACGCCCGCGTGGCACTTGCCGCAGGTCTCGGGGACCTTGGTCGGGTGCGTGGTGGCGTTCGTGGCGTCCTTGGAGTGGATGTCGTGCGTGCCGTGGCAGCCCGAGCAGCCGGGCGCGCCCACGAGGCCCGACGCGAGCAGCGCGTGCGCGTGCTCGCTGGTCAGGTAGCCCTTCATCATGTCCTTGTGGCACTTGCCGCAAGTCTGGACCTGGTTCGCGGGCGACAGCGGGGACTCAGGGTCGCCGCCCTTGTAGACGGTGTGCAGGCTGCCATGGCAGCCCTTGCAGTCCTTGATGGCGGCATCGCCGCCGGCGCGGTGGCCGTGGATGCTGGTCGCGATCGTGGCGAACTCGTCTTCGTGGCAGTCCTGGCAGACGATCGGGTTGACGGCGCCGAAGTTGTTGCGGGGATGCTTGACCGTCAGGGCTTCGGTGTGACACTCGGCGCAGTCGAGCCGCTTGTGGGCCGAGCGGTCGAAGTCCGCTCCCACCACGACCAGCAGCCTGCCGTCGTCGGTCTTGACCGGGTCTTCCGGGTCGTCGTGGCAACCGAGGCACTTTTCCTTGAGGGCGGGCTTTTCTGCCGTCGCGGCCTCGTCCTGGGCAAGGACCTGGGGTGCCATGAGGGCAGCCGCCAGTCCGAACGCAGCCGCCAGGGCCACGAGCCCGCGCAGGCCTGAACCCTCGATTCCCACCAACGAACTCATCAAGCGCCTCATGGCACGACTCCCTGTGCGGCCCCGGGCCTATGACATGGCTCCAGTCACCGCTAGACATACCGGTTTCAGCGTCACTAAGTACCCGATGGGCGCAGCGCGAACAACACGTAGAAATACGTCTCCCACAACCACCCTGCGTGCCCTTGCCGGGCATTTCGCGGCGATGTCCCGGTATTGCTTAGCGAGTCCGACTCTTGGACACTTCGGCAACCCACAAGCCGGTATTAAATGACTCACCGGACAACCCTGCTGCTCGTCGACGATCACCCGGTCGTGCGCGAGGGTCTGAACTTCCTGCTGGCCGGCCAGCCGGACTTCCTCGTGGTCGGCGAGGCCGGGGACGCCCCGGCGGCGCTGGAGGCAGTCGCCCGGCTGCACCCGCAGGTGGTCGTGCTCGACCTCACCCTCGACGGCGAGGAAGCCATCGCGCTGATCGCCGACCTGCGCCGGAATCACCCGCAAGCCCGGATCCTGGTCCTGTCCATGCACGACGAGATGCTCTACGCGGAGCGCCTGCTGGCGCTGGGCGTCAGCGGTTACGTCATGAAGCAGGAAGCGCCCGGTGAATTCCTGCGTGCCCTGCGGCGGGTCGCCGCGGGGGACGTCCACGTCAGCGAGGCCGTCTCGGCGCGCCTGATCTCCCGCGTCCGGTCCGGCCGGGCGTCGCTGGCCAGTCCGCTGGCCCAGCTGACTGTCCGCGAGCGTGACGTCATCCGGCTCGTGGCGAAGGGTCTCGGCACCCAGGAGATCGCCCGGGCGCTGGACATGAGCCCCAAGACCGTCGATTCACACCGCCGGAACGTCCGGGAAAAGCTGGGCCTCACCAGCGCCCGCGACCTCGTGCGCTATGCGGTGCGCTGGGCAGCGGACCAGGACGGCCAGGGTCGATGAACGCCGCCCTCGAGCCAGTCCCGCACCCGGAGTACGACTACTGCCTCGCCGTCGTGGACATGCTGCCGGGCTTCGTCTGCGAATCGCGCCTGGGGGACGGTGGGTCCTGGCTCGTCCTGTGGGGCAACCCCGGGTTCCGGCAGACCTTCGGGGTCGATGCCCAGGAGTTCGAGGCGACCGGCGGCTGGATCGGTCGCGTCCACCCGGACGACCTGTTCGAGGCGGAGCACCAGCGCGAGGTCCTGCGCCGGGGCGGCTCGGTCGACGGCGAATTGCGCTTCATGACGACGCGGGGCTGGCGCCGGTTGCGGACGCTGGCGCAGGCCTTCGTGAACCCGGCAACGGGGCGCTTCGATCGCGTCATCGGCTGTGGCATCGACATCACGCAGGAGCGTGAAGCCGTCGAAGCGCTGCAGCAGAGCGAGGCCCGCTACCGGCTCGCCACCGACGTCATGTCCGGGGTCGTCTATGACTGTGATCTCGCCACCGGCAAGGTCATGTGCTCTGCCGGCGTGTCCCGCCAGCTGGGTTATGCCGAGGGCGAGATCGGCGCTGATTTCGAGTCCTGGAATGCGCTCGTGCATCCTGAGGACCGGCCGCGCATCGCCGGCGCGCTGTCGAGGGCGATTTCCGAGGGCCACATCTTCGAGGCGGAATACCGGGTACGGCACCGCTCGGGCGCCTATGTGCACGTCTGGAACCGCTCGGCCGTGCAGCGGGACGCTGCGGGCCAGCCCATCCGCGTGGTCGGCTGCACCGTAGACGTCACGGAACTGCGCCGTACCCAGCTGGAAGCCGCCGAGGGCTCGCGCCGCCTGCAGGAGACCACCGACCTGCTGCAGCAGGCCCAGGAGGTTGCGCAGCTCGGCAGCTGGAGCCAGCGCCTGGCCGACAACCATCTCTTCTGGTCGGCAGAGACCTACAAGATCCTGGGCCTGCCGGTTGGCACACCCCCGACGCCCACGCAGTTGCTGCAGACGGTCCATCCGGACGACCTCGAGCGCCTGCGGCGTGTGTGGTTTGCGTCGCTGGAACCCGGTGCGCCGCCGTTCGCCATCGAACACCGCATCCTCGCGAACGGCGAGGAACGCTGGATCCGCCAGCTGGGGCGGGTGGGACGCGATGCTTCCGGCAAGGGCGTCTTCGTGCTGGGAACGATTCAGGACATCACCGAGCGCAAGCTGCTGGAACGCGAGGTCACTGCGATCGCGAACCGCGAGCAGGAGCGCATCGGTCACGACCTGCACGACGGCCTGGGCCAGGAACTCACCGGCATCTCGCTGCTGCTGCAGGGTCTGTCGACGCGGCTGGCGCGCGAGTACCCCGCACTGGCGCCCGAGGCTGAGGCGATCGCCGGCCTGGTGGGCAAGTCGATCCGCAACACGCGCGCGATCGCAGCGGGCCTGTCGCCGCTCGCCGTGCAGCGGGGCGGGCTCGGTGACGCGCTGCGCGCGCTCGGTGCGCGCATGCGCGAACTCTATGGCGTGCCGACCAGCGTGGAGATTTCAGCCGGCCCGCGCTTCCAGCTCGGCAGCCACGCGGAGATACAGCTGTACCGCATCGCCCAGGAAGCGGTGACCAACGCCGTAAGGCATGCCGGCGCGCGCAACATCACGGTGCGCCTCACGCGGCGGGCAGCGGATGTGGAACTCGAGGTGGCCGACGACGGATGCGGGCTGAGCGTGGAACCGGAGCACGACGCCGGCCTGGGCCTCAGGATCGCCCGCTACCGGGCCGACCTGATCAACGCCGAGATGCGCATCGAGAGCGGTCCGGCCGGGGGCACGGTGGTGCGCGTCGCGTGTCCTTCGGAGCGGCTCGGGGGAGGCAAGCCATGACCAGGACCGTGGCCGACGCGCGCAGGCGCCGCGTGCTGATCGTGGACGACCATCCGATCGTCAGGCAGGGCCTGCGCAGGATGATCGAGCAGGAACCGGATCTCGAGGTGTGTGGCGAGGCCGGCGGCCCCGGCGAGGCGAGCCAGCTGCTGCGCGAGCTGCAGCCCGACG
>JADZCS010000238.1 GCA_020851435.1 Gammaproteobacteria bacterium
GCCGTCTGGAACACGCCCCACTCGCCGCCCAGCCAGTAGACCATGGCGATGATGTGGGCCCACTTCAGCAGTACGTACGTCGTCAAGTTGCGTCCTCGGTGTAGTGGGTGGTGGCCTTGCCCAGGCGACCGGCCAGCTCGTTGAGCGTCTGCACCAGCTCGGCCAGGCGCTCGCGCGGGAACCCGCGCAGCACGCGCGCGACCCAGTCGTGACGCCTTTCCTCGAGCTTCGCGAGGACTGCCTCGCCCTTCGCGGACAGCACCACCAGCGGCGCGCGCTGGTGATCGCGGTTTTGCCGCAGCTCGGCCATACCTTCGGCGACGAGCTGGTCGACCGTGCGCTGCACACTCTGCCGCTTGAGCCCCAGCCGGCGCGCCGCCTGCGATACCGTCATCGGCTGCCGGGCCGCGGCGCGCAGCACGTGCCAGCGCGCGCCCGTGAGGCCGAAGCTCGCGGCCATCACGTCGCCCGTCCGGATCACCTCACCATGCATCTGGAACAGCGCGAGCAGCGCGTCCTGGAAGGCGTCGTCGGTGGCGCTGGAGACGTGCAGCATGGCGGCGGGTCCCGTCGATTTGGAGACGCAGCCTGTCAAATTGACAGCCTGCTGTCAATATTCCCGGCCGAGCTCCGGGTGCCAGGCCAGCTGCGCCGTATTTCCGCGGGGCAGCACGACCGCCGCATACTGGGCGAACTCCCTGAGCAGGCTGGCCAGCTCGACGGGCTCCAGGTCCAGCGCGACGAACGAGGGCTCCTCAGGCCAGTGGCCGTGGGGATCGGTGTTCGTCGCGGGCGCGAACACCCTGCCAAGTGCCCGCAGGCGCGCCTCGAGCCGATCCTGGGCCCGCCGGTTCCCGGCATCGTCACAAGGCATGCTGAGCGGATTCCAGGCCGTGACGACCGTGGCGGTGCTGGCGCCCAGCGCCTCGAGCCAGGCATCGCAGGCAGGGCTTGGTTCGCCGATCCTGAGCTCGAACGCGGCCAGCCCGGCCGGCATCACGCGGTAGCGTGCCAGCCGGTAGGACTCCTCGAGCGCCGGCGATGGCGGCGGCGGGACGGCGCCGGTATCAGCCCCGATGTTCATCGCGTTCTCCTCGCCGGTTACCCTCCGCCCGCGGCGCCGGCTGCGTCAAGCGCACTGTCGACTGCCCGACTGGGGTATCCTGTGCCGCCAGCAGGAGGGGCGACGGCGCCCGACGTGATATGACCCAGAACCCGATGTCCGAAGCCGAACTCGACGAACTCGAGGCCTACCTCGACTCCGAGCTCGTACCCTCACGCTCCCTGAGCCTGGAGGGCCTGCACGGCCTGCTCACGGCGATTGCGGTCGGCCCTGCCGAGGTTCCGGCTGCGGAATGGGTGCCGCGGGTCTGGGGCGACGAGGGCGAACCACGCTTCACCTCGGACGACCACGAGGACCGCATCCAGTACCTGATGAACCGCCTCGCGACCGACGTCGTCGCCAGCCTCGGCGAGCGCGACGACTTCGCGCCCGTCATCTACCTGACGCCCGAGGGCCGCTTCGAGGAATCCACTGGCTTCGAGTGGGCCGGCGGCTTCCTCGAGGGCATCGCCATGCGCGAGCAGGCCTGGCGTCCGTTGCTGGACGACGAGGACCTCGCGCAGCTGCTGGCGCCCGTGCTGGCCGCAGCCGACGAACAGGCTCGCCCGACCGAGCGCGAGGCGGCCTACGAGGACATCCCGGCCGCGGTGTTCGACCTGCGCGATTTCTGGCACCCGGAGCCGGATTCGGGCTCGGGCAACCGCACTCACTGAGCAGTCAGCGCCCCGTCAACGCGTCGAGCACCAGGCCGACCATCTCGTCGAGTCCCGTCTCGCGCTGCGCCGGGCTCATGTGCTCGTTGCGCAGGATGTGGTCGCTGACCGCCATCACCGACAGCGCCTCCGCGCCCAGCGTCGCCGCTACGGCATAGAGTCCCGCGGACTCCATGTCGATGGCGAGCACGCCGTGGCGGCGCAGCAGGCCGGCCAGGCCTGCATCCGGGTGATCGAAGAAATCGCTGGAGAACACGTTGCCGACGTGCATCCCGGGGCTGCGGCCGGTCTCGGCGGCGACGGCCGCGACGCGCGCGGCGACCGTGACCAGCAGCTGCCAGCTCGCGATGGGCGCGTAATCGTAGCCGCCGAAGCGGACCCGGTTGACCGTAGAATCCGTGCACGCGCCCTGCCCGAGCACGATGTCGCCCAGCGCCAGCGCATCCGCGACGGCGCCGCAGGTGCCGACGCGCACGATGCGCTTCACGCCGTAGTCGCGAATCAGCTCGGTGGCATACAGCGAGCAGGAGGGAATGCCCATTCCCGAGCCCATCACCGATATCCGCTGCCCGCGCCAGGTGCCGGTGTAGGCGAGCATGTTGCGCACGGCGTTGACCTGCACGGCGTCGCTGAGCAGGGTCGTGGCGATGTGCCGCGCGCGCAGCGGGTCGCCAGGGAACAGCACGGTCTCGGCAAAGTCACCCGGTTTCGCGGCGTTGTGCGGTGTGCTCATGCTGTGATGTCCCTGTGCGGCAGGAATGCCGTGCCGTTGTCGAGCTTCGCCACACCCAGCCAGCCGGCGATCGACTGGCCGATGTCCGCGAACGATGCACGGACGCCGATCGGGGTCGCTTCGACCGCCGGCCCCGTCGCGAGCACCGGCACCAGTTCGCGCGTGTGGTCGGTGCCACGCCAGGTGGGGTCGTTGCCGTGGTCGGCCGTGAACACGACGAGGTCACCGGGCGCCAGTGCCGCAAGAAAACCAGGCAGCAGGGCGTCGAAGGCCTCCAGCGCAGCGGCGTAGCCCGCGACGTCGCGGCGGTGGCCGTATTCCTGGTCGAAATCGACGAGGTTGGTGAACACGAGGCTGCGATCGCCGCCGCCCGCGAGGGCTTCGCCCGTCGCGCGCAGCAGCGACTCGATGCCCGAAGCCTTGACCCCGCGGCTGATGCCGCGATGGGCGAAGATGTCGGGCACCTTGCCGACGCCGATGACCTCGCCGCCGCCATCGATGACAGCGTCGAGCAGCGTGCCCGGCGGTGGCGGCACGGCGTAGTCACGGCGATGCGGCGTGCGCCGGAAATCGGCCGTGGAGCTGCCGACGAAGGGCCGCGCGATGACGCGGCCGATGTGATACTGGTCGACGAGTTCGCGCGCCACTTCGCACACGTGATAAAGGCGCTCGAGGCCGAACTTCTCCTCGTGCGCGCAGATCTGCATGACGGAGTCGGCCGAGGTGTAGACGATCGGCTTGAGCGTGCGCAGGTGGCGCTCACCCTGGTCCTCGATGATCTGGGTGCCGGAGGCATGGCAGTTGCCGAGGAACCCGGGCACGCCTGTGCGCCGCGCCAGCTCATCGAGCAGCTCGCCCGGCATGGAATCCTCGCGATGCCGGAAGTAACCCCACTCGAACAGCACGGGCTGGCCCGCCATTTCCCAGTGCCCCGAGATCGTGTCCTTGCCGGTCGAGCGCTCGCGCGCCACGCCCCAGGCGCCC
>JADZCS010000239.1 GCA_020851435.1 Gammaproteobacteria bacterium
CTCGACGTGGCGGCGCAGCGTGCCTTCCCAGCGCAGGCCGGCCTTTTCCGCGACGCGGATCGAGCGCTTGTTGCGCACGTCGATGGTCGCGACCACGCGCGGCAGTTGCAGTTCGCCGAAGCAGGCCCGGACCAGCGAGCGCAGGATCTCGGTGCCGTAGCCCTGGCCCCAGTGTTCCTCGGCGAGCACGTAGCCGAGGTCGCCCTCGCCCTCGGGCGTGAGGTTGAGGTCGCAGGCGCCGACGACCTGGCCATCCTGCTGGCGTGCGGCGGCGAGTTCCCACGACTTGCGCCGGGCATGGCCCTGCTGCCGCAGCACGGCCGCCAGGTGCTTGCGGGCATTCTCCTCTTCGTCTGGCGCGAACAGCATGTAGCGGTTGACCTTCGGATTGCTGCCGTAGGCCAGCATGGCCGGCAGGTCGTCCGCCACGAATTCACGCAGCCACAGTCGCTCCGTCGCGACCGGCAGGGGCAGCGTGCGCGTGGGTCGTGCCGACAAGGGCAGGGCTCAGGCGCGCCTGCTGAATGCGCGCCACGCGAAGTAGACGGGCACTCCCGACAGCGTGATCAGCAGGTTGATGCCGGTGATGCCCGGTGTCTCGATCAGCGAATTACCCAGGATCAGCGCGACCGCGGCGACGAACACGATTGGCACGTACGGGTAGCCGAAGGTGCAGTAGGGGCGCGGTAGCTCGGGCCGCGTGACGCGCAGGCGCAGCACGCCGGCCACGGCCAGCGCGTACAAGGGCATCACGCCCAGGATGAAGATCGCCGCGAGTTCCTCGAAGCTGCGGATCGACACGTAGGCGATCGCGAGCGCGCCGTGCATGAGGATCGCGATGTGCGGCGTCTGGAAGCGCGCGTGCACCTTGCCGATCGGCTCGAAGAAGTTGCGGTCTCGCGACATCGCGAAGAACACGCGCGGGTCGGCCATGACCACCACCGCCAGCGTGCCGAAGGTGGAGACCATCACGAGGGCCGTGATCAGCGCGGAGCCGGCATCGCCGAACACCTTCTCCGCAGCGGCCGCGGCGACCAGCGGTGAGGCGACGATCGTCACGAAGGGCAGCACGTACAGGTAGGCCAGGTTCACGAGCACGTAGATGGTCATGACCGCGCCGACGCCGACGATCAGCGCGCGCGGCACGTTGCGCTGCGGGTCGCGGATCTCGCCGGACATCGAGCAGGCCTGCACCGAACCGTCGTAGGCCCACAGCACGGCGACCAGCGCCGTGAGCAGGCCGGGCAGCGTCAGCGACTGCGGCGCGGCCGCGCCGGCGACGACCACGTCGACCGCAGGCTCGCCCAGGATGAACAGGAACAGCGCCAGCGCGACGATCGCCGTGACCTTCGCGAACGTCGCGATGTTCTGCAGCGCCGCGCCCAGCCACACCGAGCGGTAGTTGGCCGCCATGACCACCACGATGGCAGCGACGGCGAGCCAGCGGACGTTCTGCGGCTCGAGGCCGATCAGCTTGCCCGCGTATTCTGCGAACACCATCGAGATGCCGGCCCAGCCGGCGGGGTTGATGAGCAGGTAGGTCCAGCCGAACACGAACGCCGCACCCGGGCCCCAGGCCTCGCGGATGAACACGTAGCTGCCACCGGCGCGCGGGAACATGGCGGCGAGTTCGGCCATCGACAGCGCCACGCACAGCGTGGCCAGTCCCCCGAGCACCCACACCAGGATCATCGCGGAGGGCGAGCCGACCAGCGCCCCGATCTCGGCTGGCACGCGGAAGATGCCGCTGCCGATGATGGCACCCATGACGGCCGCGGTCGCGGTCGCGAATCCCAGCCGGCGTGGCAGGTCGCCCTTGCCGGCATCCATCGTCGCCGCTGGCTCGCTCATGTCAGCAACCCCCTCGATTTATTTAGTGTCTTCTTGTCGTCAGTCGGCCGAGATCAGTGTCCAGGAATAACCGTCGGGCGCATGGAACGAGAACGCGCGCGTGCCGAACTCGTCGGGCAGCACGTCCGTGACCTGCGTGGCGCCGGCCGCGGCGACCCGCTTCCAGAGCGTGTCGATGCCGTGGCAGCGCCAGGTGTAGTGGCTGTAGCCGAGGCTGCCGGGTCGCGACTGCTCGCTGCGGTCGTCGATCCTGCTCGCGCTGCCGAAGCGCACGACCTTGAGTTTTCCCGAGCGCCGGTCGGCCAGCGACTGGCCGGAACGCGCATCGTCGAAGTCCACCATCCAGTGGGTCTCGTCGCGCTCGAGCCCGAAGATCTGCCGCGAGCCCGTGGCCTGGCCGTAGGGGCGCTCGGCGTCGAACCAGCGGCACAGGCCCAGCACTTCGTCGTAGAAGCGCAGGACCTGGTGGTCGTCGGTGGCGATCATCATGCCGAAGTGCGTGTGCTGACTGGCCTGGAACGTGCAGTGCGGGTTCACCTTGCCGTACAGCGGGCTCTCGTAGCCGAAGCGCTCGAAGAACACCTGCCGGTAGTGCGGCTGCAGCACGACCATCTCGCGCACGCCGACGAACTCGTCGATGAAGGGCTGCGCCGCGCGCTCGCCCGAGACCTCGCCGATCACGGCCATGATCGGCTCGATCACGTGGATGGGCTGGCCCAGCTCGGCCGCGCGCTGCGCATGGTTGGCGATGCTCATGATGCTGCGCGTGAGGCGAACGCCCCAGCGGCTGCCGATGCAGCGCAGGTTCGGGCCGACGCCGAGGCCCGCGTTGCGCGGCTGTTGCCACTGCATGAGGCGGACCAGGCCGTGGTCCGAGTCCTGGTGCGCGAGCCGCACGCTGCGCAACGCCGAGTCGTGGCCGTAGAGGGCCTTCGCCGCGGCGGCATCGAGTTCGCCGATGGCGCCGACGCGGCAACCGAAGCGCTCGTAGTAGGCGATCGCGGTCGCGAGATCCGGGACGCCGACACAGGCTTCGTGGAGGCCGCCGACACAGCCGGTGGAATCTTTCATGCGCGTCACCTTAGCAGCTTGCCCGGATTCATGATGCCCCTGGGGTCGAGTGCGCCCTTGATGGCGCGCATGACCTCCAGGGCGTGAGGGTCCTCGTAGCGCTCGAGCTCGCCGACCTTTAGCCGGCCGATGCCGTGCTCGGCGCTGAACGAGCCGGCGAGCTTCGCCGCGAGGTCGTGGACCGCGCGCTTGAGTGCCGCCTCGTGGCTGCGGAATTCGGTGAGGTCCCCGCCTTCCGGAGGGCTGGCATTGAAGTGCAGGTTGCCGTCGCCGGCGTGACCGTAGGACACGATGCGTACGCCCGGTGCGATGGAAGCGACCAGTGCGGTCGCCTCGCGCAGGAACTGGGGCAACCTGCTCACGGGCACCGAGACGTCGTGCTTGAGGCTGGGCCCCTCGAGGTTCTGGGACTCGGGAATCCGCTCGCGGATGCGCCAGAACATGTCGCGCTGCGGGCCGCTCTCGGCGAACGCCGCATCAGGCACCAGGCCGGCGGCGTGCGCGTCGCCCAGCACCTGTTCGAGCAGGGCGCGCAGCGCCGGGTCGTGGCGCGCCGTCGAGAGTTCGACGAGCGCGTACCAGGCATGGCGCTCGCCCAGCGGGTCGCTGCAGCCCGGGATGTGCCTGAGCACGAGATCCAGAGCGAGGCGGGGGATCAGCTCGAATGTGGTCACGGCGTCGCCCGTCGCCTCGCGCAGCCGCGCCAGCAGCTCGATCGCGGCCTCGGGGTCGCGCAGCGCGCAGAAGCTGGTCTCCAGCGTGCGTGGCCGCGGGAACAGCTTCAGCGTGGCGGCGGTGATCACGCCGAGCGTGCCCTCGGC
>JADZCS010000240.1 GCA_020851435.1 Gammaproteobacteria bacterium
AGCAGATGCTGCGGCTGTGCCTCGGCACCGCGCGCGCCCTGCACTTCAGGCGCTGCTACCTCGAGACCCTGACCGGCATGGACGACGCGATGAAGCTGTACGAGAAGCTCGGCTTCAAGGCGCTGTGCGGGCCGCTGGGCAGTACCGGGCACTTCTCGTGTGACCGGCACTATCTGCTCGAACTCTGATCAGTCGAGTGCCGCGATTGCGTGCCTCGTACTGCGGCCGGTCTTTTGGACCGCCGTGAATACATCCCTGTAGGCTTCGGGCGGGCCATCCCTGGCCCGCACGATCCCAAAGACCGGCCGCAGCACGAGCCCCGCCAACGCCGCGCCCGCAGCAAACTCGACGCAGCGTCGCCAGATCAACCGAGCAGCGCCTGCCCAGCGGACGACAGCGTGAGTTCGTCGCCGGGTGGCTTCGTCTAGCGAAATAGCCGCTGACGAGGCGGCGTGTCGCCCTTCAAATTAGGCAGGTTGGTCGGGGGATTCGGTCCGGGGCCGGCTTTCGGGATCGTCGCGGGCCAGGGATGGCCCGCGCGAAGCCCACACGGACGTGCTCTCGCGGTCCCGAAAGCCGGCCCCGGATCGAAGCCCCCAAGCGTGGCACCGCCTAGTTCTTCGGGGCGACGCGCTGGCTATCGATCCACCGGTCGATCTTCGCCTCGAGCACGTCCATCGGCAGCGCGCCGTCGCGCAGCACCTGCGAGTGGAAGGCCTTCACGTCGAAGCGCGGGCCGAGCGCCTGCTCGGCCTTGCGGCGCATGGCGCTGATGCGCAGCTGGCCGACCTTGTAGCCGAGCGCCTGGCCCGGCCACACGATGTAACGCTCGACTTCCGCGACCACGTCGCTCTCGGCCATCGAGCTGTTGTCCGTGAAGTACTGGATCGCCTGCTCGCGCGTCCAGCCCTTGGCGTGCAGCCCGGTGTCGGTGACCAGGCGGATCGCACGCAGCATTTCGTCCGAAAGACGCCCGTAGTACTGCATCGGGTCGGTGAACATGCCGAGTTCCCTGCCGATCGACTCGGCGTACAGCGCCCAGCCCTCGACGTAGGCGACGTAGAAGTTGAAGCGGCGCACGCGCGGCAGGTCGGTGAGTTCCTGCTGGATGGACACCTGGAAGTGGTGGCCGGGCGACGCCTCGTGCAGCGACAGCGTCTCCATGCCGAACTTCGGCTGCGCCTTCAGGTTGAAGGTGTTGACGTAGAAGATGCCCGGGCGCTTGCCGTCCTGCGACGGCCCCTGGTACGAGGCGCCCGCCGCGGAGGCCGCGCGGAACGGCTCGACCGCGCGCACCTCGTAATCGGCCTTCGGGAAGTCGGCGAACATCGTCGGCAGCCGCGCGTCGATGCGCGCCTTGAGCTCGCGATAGCCGGCGAGCAGGTCCTCGGGGCGCTGGTAGTAGAACTTGGGGTCTTCCTGCACGTGCTTGAAGAAGGCCGTGAGGTCGCCCTTGAAGCCCACCTCGCGCATCACGGCTTCCATCTCGCCACGGATGCGCGCCACCTCGGCGAGGCCGAGCGCGTGAATCTCATCGGGGCTCAGGCGCGTGGTCGTCATCTCCTCGACCATGAAGGCGTACCACGCCTTGCCGTCGGGCAGCGCCGACCAGCCCACCGTCTCGCGTGCCTTCGGCAGGTACTCGTCGCGCACGAAGTCGTGCAGGCCGGACAGCGAGGGCACGAGCATGTCGCGCACCAGGGTCTCGAACCCGGCGGTCAGGCGCTTGCGATCCTCGGCGGCGATCCCGTCGGGGAAGGAGCGCACGGGCTGCATGAAGATGTTCTTCGCGAGGTCGGGTTCGGCCAGCGCCGCGATCTGCGGAAGCGTCTTCTGCATGACCACGCGCGGTTGCGTGACGCCGTGCGCGGCGCCTTCGCGCATGGCGTCCTTGACCGAGTCGACCCAGGCCGGGAACTGCCGCGCGCGCTCGAGCCAGCGCTCGTAGTCGGCCACGGTTTCGAAGGGCTGGGGACCGGCGCCGGAACCCAGCAGGGCGAGCGACTCGTAGGCACCGCCCATCTGGCTGAAGCCGAGCAGCCGACGCGGAAAGGCCGCGGCGGCGATCGCGCGCTCGCGCTCGCGCACGAAGATGTCCCAGGTCAGGCGATCCTGGCCGGCCAGCGGCGCTGGGTCGATCGCGCGCGCCCGCGCGAGATAGCGGCGGTCCAGGTCGAGCGTGGCTGCGTCGTACGCGGCGCTCGCCGTGTTCTCCAGGCGGTCGTCGTAGCGGTGATCGCCGATGAAGGTCGCAGTGGTGGGATTGAGCGCGAGCGCCTCGTCGAAATAGGCTTCGACGAGTTCCCCGACCGTCTCGGCTTTCGCGGGCACGGACACGGCCGGCTGCGTTACGGATGCCACGGTGGTCACGGGCGTGCCGGCACAGGCCGTCGTGAGCAGCGCCGCCGCGAGGGCGACGGAAAACGGGCGCAGGCTGGTCATCGAAACTCCTCGGCGAATGCCGTCATCATAGCGGCGCGGCAACGGCACGGGCCGACACGCGGGCGTATCTTGCGTTGAGCAGAGCGGCGCATGCGACGAGGCCCAGGATCAGGCCCAGCCAGATGCCCTGCGGCCCCCATCCCTCGTGAATGCCCAGCCACCAGGCCACGGGGAATCCCAGCAGCCAGTACGCCGCGAAGTTCATTAGCATGGGAACGTGCGCGTCCTTGAAGCCGCGCAGCGCGCCGGCGGCGCCCACCTGCAGTCCGTCCGGCACCTGGAAGATCGCGACGTAGACGAGCAACGCCGCTGCCATGCTCCTTACCGTCACATCGGGCGTATAGGCCGCGGCGATCCATTCGTTGGCGCCCAGGATCACGAGCGAGGACCCGGCCATGATCGTGGCGCACATGCCGATACCCACCCAGCCCGCGCGGCGGCCCGCGCGCGCGCTGCCTGCACCGACCCTGTGCCCGACGTGGATGGTCGTGGCCGAGTGCAGCGACAGCGGGATCATGAACATCAGCGAGCCATAGCTGAGCGCCACCTGGTGCGCCGCGACGGTCGCCGCGCCCAGCGTGCCCATGAGCAGGCCGGCGACGGCGAACAGCGCGCCCTCGGAGATCACGCTGCCGCAGATCGGCAGGCCCAGCGCGAGGATGCTCCTGAGCGCTGCGCCCTCGGGCCACTCGAAGCGGCCGAACAGGCCGAAGCGCCGGTAGACGCGATGCCAGCGCTGGTACACGTGGATGGTGATGAGCATCGCCCAGTGCGCACAGGCGGTGGCCACGCCGCAGCCCGTCGCGCCGAGTCGCGGCGCGCCCAGGTTGCCGAAGGTGAAGATGAAGTTGCCGCCGACGTTGACGATGAGCCCCACCAGCGCCGTCCACATGATCGGCCGCGTCCAGCCGATGCCCTCGGTGGTGTAGCGATGCGCGAGAAACCCCAGCATCGCGGGCAGGCCGAAGCACATCGCACCCACGTAACCGGTGGCGTGCCTGGTGGCGGCAGGATCGGTCCCGAACCAGGCGAGCACGGGTCCCACGCACAGCAAGCCCGCAAGCAGCGGCACAGCCAGCAGTTGCGACAGCCACAGCCCCTGGCGGAAGCGATGACCCACCTCCGCGTCGCGGCCCGCGCCGTAGGCGTGGGCGACCAGCGGCGAGAGCGCCATCAGCACGCCCAGGCCGAGCAGCCAGAACATCTGGTAGTAGCTCGAGCCCACCGCCACGCCGGCCAGCGGATCGCGGCCCAGCCGCCCCGCCATCACCGTATTGGTCAGGGCCATGCCGGCGATGACCAGGTTGTTGACGAGCAGGGGCCCGCCGAGCCGCGCGATGGCGCGGATATCGGCCGCGATGCGGTCGCGGGCCATGGGCTCCGTGTGTGGCTCGGACATCGGGATGTGCCGTGTGGCGGGTGCGGTGGCGGACTGGCATTCTAGGGCAACGAACAAAGCCTCAGGAGAATCGATCATGCTGGTCGGCAAACACACGAGGCGCGTCGCGATCATCGGCGGCAGCCGCATCCCCTTCGCGCGGGCCCACGGCGCCTATGCCGGCGTCGGCAACCAGGAAATGCTCACGGCCACACTGCGCGGCCTGGTGGAGAAGTACGGCCTGGCGGGCCAGCGCCTCGGCGACGTCGCCGCCGGCGCGGTCATGAAGCACTCCAGCCAGTGGAACCTCGTGCGCGAATGCGTGCTGGGCTCCGGCCTGTCGGCCGAGACGCCGGGCTTCGACCTGCAGCGCGCCTGCGGCACCAGCCTCGAGGCCGCCATCCTGATCGGCAACAAGATCGCGCTCGGGCAGATCGACTCGGGCATCGCGGCCGGCGTCGACACCGTCAGCGACGCGCCGATCGTCTACCCGCCCGCGTACCGCAAGCTGCTGCTCAGCAGCTTCCGCGGCCGCAACCTCGGCGAACGCATCCGACCCTGGCTGGGCCTGCGCCCGCGCCACTTCAAGCCCGAGCTGCCCGGCGTCATCGAGCCACGCACGGGACTGTCGATGGGCCAGAGCTGCGAGCAGATGGCCCGCGACTGGGGCATCACGCGCAGCGAGCAGGACGCGCTCGCGCTCGAGAGCCACAAGCGCGCGGCAGCGGCCTTCGATGCCGGGTTCTACGGCGACCTCGTCGCGCCCTTCGAGGGCCTGAGCGCCGACAACAACATGCGAAAGGACACCTCGCTCGAGCGCCTCGCCAAGCTGAAGCCAGCCTTTGCCGCCGACGGCACGCTCACGGCCGGCAACTCGACGCCCATGACCGACGGCGCCTCGGCCGTGCTGCTCGCGAGCGAGGACTGGGCCCGCGCCCGCAACCTGCCCGTGATGGCCTGGCTCAGCTACGGAAAGGTCGCGGCCGTCGACTTCGTCAGCCAGGAAGGCCTGCTGATGGCGCCCGCCTACGCCGTGCCCCGCATGCTCGCCGACGCGCAGCTGGGCCTGCAGGACTTCGACTTCTACGAGCTGCACGAGGCCTTCGCCGCGCAGGTGCTGTGCACCCTCAAGGCCTGGGAATCGCCGCAGTTCTGCCGCGACAAGCTCGGCCTCGGCACGCCGCTGGGCGCGATCGACCGCGCGAAGCTCAACGTCAAGGGCGGCTCGCTCGCCATTGGCCACCCCTTCGCCGCGACCGGCGCGCGCATCGTAGCGACGCTCGCCAAGGCGCTCGCCGAGAAAGGCTCCGGCCGCGGTCTCATTTCGATCTGTACCGCCGGGGGCATGGGCGTGACGGCGATCGTCGAGCGGTGAGTTAACCCACCGGCCGTTGGCGTCAGGTCGGGATGTGTTTCCCGGGACCGCGAAGAGCACATCCCTGTGTGCTTCGCGCGGGCCATCCCTGGCCCGCGACGATCCCGGGAAACACATCCCGCCCCGCCCCCAACGGCCTGCGCCCACTTGCCCCGGCAGGTCACGTCACGCCCAGCCTTGCCGATAGTTTCAAATGAAACTAAAGTGACCGCAGGCAGCGTTACAGCAGGGACCGGCGATGAAGCGCTACATTTCCTTTCCGCGGGTCGCGGGCACGGCTTCGCGCCAGGCGCATGCCGACCTGCCGCCGGGCACCTATGAACGCGAGATGGGCAAGGAGGGCTTCTTCGGCCCGGCCGCGTTCTTCCACCACCGCCACCCGCCCACCGGCTGGACGGACTTCACGGGCCCGCTGCGTCCCCAGGCCTTCGACCTGGGCAAGCTGCCGGGCGCGCCGGCCTGTCCCTGGGACGCCGCGCTGGTGCTGCACAACGCCAAGGTCCGCCTGCGCTTCTGGCGCACGTCGGGAGCCATGGATCACCTGGTGCGCAACGCCGACGGCGACGAACTGATCTTCGTGCACCAGGGCCGTGGCCACCTGTACTGCGACTTCGGCCACCTGGCCTTCGAGGCCGGCGATTACCTCGTGCTGCCGCGCGGCACGATGTGGCGGCTCGAGTGCGACGAGCCCGTGGCGGCGCTGCTGATCGAGGCCACCAACTCGACCTACATGCTGCCCGAGAAGGGCCTGGTCGGCGGGCAGGCGATCTTCGACCCGGCGATGCTCGACGTGCCGGCGATCGACGAGGCCTTCCTCGCGCAGCAGGGCGAGACGCCCTGGCAGGTGCGCATCAAGCGCCGCAACGAGGTCTCGGTCGCCAGCTATCCGTTCAACCCGCTCGACGCGGTGGGCTGGCACGGCGACCTGGCGGCCTGCCGCATCAACGTGCGCGACATCAGGCCGCTCATGAGCCACCGCTATCACCTGCCGCCGTCGGCGCACACGACCTTCGTCGCCGACCGCTTCGTCGTCTGCACCTTCGTGCCGCGCCCGTTCG
>JADZCS010000241.1 GCA_020851435.1 Gammaproteobacteria bacterium
GACAGCATGCTGCAGCTGGTGAGCCAGGGCGAACTGGACTTCGTCGCCATGGGCGACCTGCGCAACGCCGACCTGGCCGACCTCGAGCGCAGGCCGCTGTTCCGCATGAGCAGCAACGTGCTGATGGCCGCCACGCATCCGCTGGCCCGCCGCCGCAAGCTGGGCATTGCCGACCTCGTGGACAGCACCTTCGTGGGAGTGTGGCGCCACGACCTGACCGAACGCACGGTCATGGGCGCCTTCGAGCGGCAGGGCCTGGCCGTGCCGAACATGATCGACTGCGACAACTTCCTGGTCACGCGCGGGCTGGTGCTGGACGAGGGCTGCCTGGTCATCGCCAACCGCCTGTTCTTCGAGCGCGAACTCGCCAACGGCACGATCGTCGAGCGCGTGATCCCGGACCTGACCTACGACGTCACCTACGCGCTGTTCCATCGCAAGGACGCCGTGCTGGGCCGCGCCACGCTGGCCCTCATGGACCAGCTGCGCCAGACCGCGGTCGAAAGATTTTCAGAACACATCACTCTTGTCGGAGGGAACCCCCATGTCGAGCCGTAGCCTCAGGTATGCCATTTCCGCAGTGATCGCCGCGGCGCCGATGGTCGTGTCGGCACAGGAGTCCACCTCGCTGGAGGAGGTGATCGTCACCGCCCAGCGGCGTGCGGAATCGCTGCAGACCACGCCGGTGTCGGTCACGGCCATCACCGCCGAGGCGCTCGCGGACCGGCAGATCGGCAACGTCATCGACATCGCCGTGCAGGTGCCCAACCTGCGCATCGAGCCGGTGACCGGCCTGTCCAACGCGGCGCGCGTGTTCCTGCGCGGCGTGGGCGAGGACCAGTCCACGCCCACCACCGACAGCGCCATCGGCCTGTACATCGACGGCGTCTACTACCCGCGCACGCTGGGCGCGCTGTTCGACCTCTCGGACATCGAGCGCGTGGAAGTGCTGCGCGGGCCGCAGGGCACGCTGTACGGCCGCAACACCTCGGGCGGCGCGATCCGCATCATCACGAAGGACCCGGGCGAGGCGATGGCCGGGTCCGTGGACTTCACCGCCGGCAACTACGACCGCCGCCAGGTGCGCGCCACGATCGGCGGTCCGCTCGGCGACACGCTCAAGGGCTCGCTGAGCCTGCTGGGCAACCAGCGCGACGGCACCTCGAAGAACACCACCCTGGGCAAGGACGTGAACGCCAGGGAAGTGGAGTCGGCGCGCGGCAAGCTGGTCTGGAGCCCCACCGACACGCTGGAGTTCAAGCTGGCCGGGGACTGGACCGAGGACTCGGGCGACAGCGGCGTGGGCACCAGCGCCTTCAGCGGCTATCCGGCCGACCTGTTCGTGACGGCCGCCAACGCGGACCCGTCCGGCTACCTGCGCACGCGCGGCGTGGCGCTGACGGCCACCTGGGAGTTCGGCGGCGCCTACACGCTGACCTCCATCACCGCCTGGCGCGACCTGCAGAACACCGGCACCCTCGACAACGACGCCGAGGCGCGCACGATCCTGCACTTCTTCTTCGACGCCGAGCAGGACCAGCTGAGCCAGGAGTTCACGCTGCAGGCCGACTGGGGCCGCACCAAGGCCATCCTGGGCGCCTACTGGTTCACCGAAGACAACCTCTACGAGTCGATCAACTACAGCAGCAGCCGCACCAACCCGAACGCGGCGATCACGGCCACGCGCGGCATCACCACCCAGGACACCGAGAGCTACGCGCTGTTCGGCCAGGTCTCGTTCGCGGTGACCGACGCGCTGACGCTGACCGCCGGCGGCCGCTACACCTGGGACGACAAGGACTTCTCGGACCGCTATCCCACGCTCAACCGCCTGTTCGAGGTGGACAAGGAGTGGACCGCGTTCACGCCGCGCCTGGCCGTGGACTACAAGGCCACCGACGACCTGTTCTTCTTCGCGTCCTGGTCGAAGGGCTACAAGGCAGGCGGCTTCAACCGCAGCACCACGGCCATCACGGCCCTCACGCCCTATGACCAGGAAGACGTCGAGACCCTCGAGGGCGGCGTCAAGGCGGAGTTCCTGGACGGCCGCCTGCGCACCAACCTGACCCTCTTCCACAACGACTACACGGACCTGCAGCTGTCGGCCTTCGACCCGGCGACCAACGTGAGCCGCCGCTTCAACGCCGCGGCCGCGACCACCAAGGGCGTGGAACTCGAGCTCACGGCGATCGTGGTGGAAGGCCTGCGCGTGTACGGCACCTACGGCTACCTGGACGCCCAGTACGACGAGTTCTTCGACCGGGTGGGCGGCGTGCTCACCGACGTCTCGTACCTGGACCTCAAGGGCGCACCCGAGCAGTCGTACGCGTTCGGCTTCTCCTGGGACCTGCCGCTGCCGATCCCGGGCCTGCTGCGCCTCAACGGCGACCTGAGCCACCGCACGCGCATGGAAAACAACGTCGCGAACACGCCGATCATCGCCACGCCGCCCGTGACCCTGGTCAACGCCTCGCTGGTGTGGACCTCGGAGGACGAGCGCTGGACCGCCTCGATCGCGGGCAAGAACCTGGGGGACGAACACTACCTGGGCGCGGGCCTGTACATTGGCGGGCTGACGACTGTGCTGTACCCGGCGGACCCCCTCACGTATACGGCCAGCGTCGGATTCAAGTTCTGATCTCACGCGAGGCAAAGAAACCATGGCAATGATGCGAGCGATCCTGGCCGAACAGGCCGGCCCCCCCGAGTCCCTGAAGCTGGTCGAGCGGCCGGTGCCCACGCCGGGCCCGGGCCAGGCGCTGATCAAGGTGGCCTATTCGGCCCTGAACCCGCTGGACACCCACGCGCGCGCGGACCGCATCAAGTGGAGCCACCCGGGCGTCCCCTTCGTGCCGGGCTACGAGGACTGCGGCCGGGTGGAAGCGGTGGGCGAGGGCGTCGACCCCGCGCTGGTCGGCAAGCGCGTGGCCTCGGCCGGCGAGTGGGGCGGCAACGCCGACTACGCCGTCGCGACGGCGGCCAGGCTGGTGCACATCCCCGACGCCTTCAACTGGCTGGTGGGCGCGACGTTCTCGACCTGCGCGCCGACCTCCTGGCACCTGATCCACTCGGCGGGCCGCGTGCAGGCCGGCGACTGGGTGCTGCTGCACTCGGCGGCCGGCGCCGTGGGCGCCCTGACCACGCAGATCGCCAAGTCGGCCGGCGCCAAGGTGATCGGCCTCGTCGGCGGCGCCGACAAGGTGGCCTACGCGAAGCAGTTCGGCGCCGACCACCTCATCGACTACCGCAACGAGGACTGGGTCGCGCGCGTCAAGGAGATCACCGGCGGCCGCGGCGTCGACCTGATCATCGACGGCAACCAGGGCCCGGACGCGCCCAAGAACTACCAGGCGCTCGCGCCCTGCGGCAACGTGATCTACCTGGGCGCCATGGCCGGCCCCGCGCCGGAAGTGGCGATCCCGATGGTCATCGGCAAGAGCATCAGCGTGAGCGGCTTCGTGCAGTACTTCTGGCAGGCCAAGACGAAGTTCGCCGAGATGCGCGAGATCGTGCCGAAGCTCGCCAGCGGCGAGTGGAAGATTCC
>JADZCS010000242.1 GCA_020851435.1 Gammaproteobacteria bacterium
ATCGATCCGGCCTCCGGACTGGTGACCGACCTCACGACGACCTCGAAGGCGACCGCGAGCTCTGCCGATCCGGGCGCGACCCGGACGCAGCGCCTGGTCCACTCGAGCGTGCTCAACGACATCGGCAACTGGTGCCTCGGACGGCCGCTGGCCACGCAGTTGAGCCAGTCCCACACGCTCCCGGGTGGAAACACCGCCACGCGCCGCGCGGCTGCCACGTGGGACGGCCAGTACTGCCGGCCGACGGAAGTCACCCTGGAGCCGGGTGATGCGGAATGGCAGCTCAGGCACTCGCTTGCCTACGACGCCTTCGGCAACCTCTCGCGCCAGACCGTGACCGGCGCCGGCGTGCCGGCGCGCACGACTGCCGCGAGCTTCGGCACGCGCGGCCAGTTCCCCGAGTCGCTGACCAATGCGCTGGGCCAGGTCGAGGCCTGGTCCTGGCGCAGCGACCTCGGCGTGCCTGCTGTCGCCACCGATGCCAATGGCCTGGCCACGTCCTGGACCTACGATTCCTTCGGCCGCGCCACCCAGGAGAGCCGCGCCGACGGCACGCGCGCGCGCATCGATCGCTATTCCTGTACGAACGGCGAGTGCGGCGACGCGACCGTGCGCTACCGGCTGTCGGTCACCGAGCTCGACACAGCCGGGCTCGCGGTGCGCACGGACGAGCAGCTGCTCGATCACCACGGCCGCGTGATGGGCGGCCGCTGGCCCGCCGCGGACGGGCGGCAGGCCAGCGCGCTGCGCCGCTTCGACCTGCGCGGCCGCCTGCTGCGCGAGGATCTTCCCGCCTATGCCGGCGAGCAGGCGCCGGGCTACCTGCTGCACAGCTGGGACGAGCGCAGTCGCCACAGCGCTGTGACGCGCGCGGACGCGTCAGGTCGCAGCGACGCGGTGACGGCCTGGCAGCACAGCGGCTTCGAGGTGACCACCACGGATCCGCGCGGCGCTTCCAGCAGCCACTACACGACGCCCTGGGGCGGCATCGTTCGCGCCGTCGATGCGGGCGGCGGCGTCACGCGCTACGAGCACGATGCCTTCGGGCAGCTCCTGCGGGTCATCGATGCGGCGGGCAGCGTGACCACAGACATCGGCTACAACGTGCGCGGCATGAAGCAACGCCATGCCGACATGGACACCGGCGCCTGGACCTATCGCAACAACGCGCTCGGCGAGGTCACCGCCGTGCGCGCCCCGGGCACGCCTTCGACTGAGTGGACCTCGACCTACACCTACGACGCGCTGGGCCGCATGACCGGACGCAGCGAGCCCGAGGGTGCCAGCATCTGGACCTTCGGCAACTCGGCCACGCTGCACAACGTCGGCCAGCTCGTCGCGATGTCCGGCCCTGGCCATGCCGAGGCCTACGCCTACGATGCCCTCGGGCGGCTCGCGCAGCGTTCGATCACCAGCGATGCAGCGTATCGCTACGACTACACCTACAACGCCGAGGGGAGGCTGGACACGCTCGCCTATCCGGAGACGGCACCCGGCCGGCGCCTGGTGCTGCGGCACGAATACGCGCGTGGTGAACTCGTCGCGCTGCGCGACGCGAACAATCCCGCCACGGTGCCCTGGCAGCGTGTCGGCGCCGATGCCGCCGGGCGCATCACCTCCGAACTGCTCGGCAACGGCGTTCTCGTCCAGAGCGGTTTCGGCGCGCTCGACGGCCGGCTCGTCGCCCGTCGCGTGGAGCTGCCCGGGGCGAATGCGTCGCCGGGGGCGCCGCCGCCGGCCCCGCTCGCCGACCTCGGCTGGGACTGGGATGCCACTGGCAACCTGGTGACGCGCCACGACCGCCTGCGCGGGCTCAGCGAATCGTTCGGCTACGACGCCCTGGGAAGGCTCGCGACGGTTTCGCTCAACGGCGTGTCCACGCTCAGCGTTGCCTACGACGTCACCGGCAACATCACCCACAAGTCCGACGTCGGCAGCTACAGCTACCACCCGACGCGGCGGCACGCCGTCACGTCGGCCGGGGCGAGCGTCTTCGCCTACGACGCGCGCGGCCAGATGAGCTCGCGCAACGGATCGGCGATCAGCTGGGCCAGCTACGGCCTGCCGACGTCGATCGCGGGCGCCGGCGGGTCGTCCAGCCAGTTCCTCTACGACGCCGGTCGCGAGCGCCATCGCCAGGTGTCGACCGCGGGCGGCGTGACCGAGCAGACCCACTACATCGGCGGGCTGCTGGAGAAGGTGGTTCGCAACGGCGTCACGGAGTGGAAGCACTACGTCGTCGCGCCCACGGGAACCGCCGCGATCTACCGTCGCGCGGGCGACGGCACGGCCGAGACGCTCTACTTCACGCAGGACCATCTCGGCAGCACGCAGCTGGTCCTGGACGCCGCCGGCGCCGTGTTGCGCGTCGAGCAGGGCTTCGATGCCTTCGGCCGCCGCCGCGGCGCCGGCATGAAGGGCGTCCCGAGCCAGGCGGACTGGGCCGCGATCGCCGCGAGCACGCGCGACGGCTACACCGGCCACGAGCACCTCGACAACCTGGGCCTCGTGCACATGGGCGGGCGCGTCTACGACCCGGTCGTCGGCCGCTTCCTGTCGGCGGATCCCGTTGTGCAGGCGCCGTGGGACGGGCAGAGCCTCAACCGCTACGCCTACGTGTTCAACAATCCGCTGAGCTACACCGACCCGACCGGGTTCCAGGCCTACGTGCCGCCTGGCCACGACAGCCCCGTGGACCTTTATTTCGGCAGTAACGGCGCGCAGACCATCCTGCCGATGTTCGGCTTCAACTTCGGCGGCGGCCTCACCCAGCGCTGCATCGCCCAGTGCGTCGCCAACGACGTGGCCTGGGAGCAGCGCTGGGTGGCCGAAGCGCGCGCCCAGGCAGCTGCACAGCCTTTTGCACGGGATCCGGGCGCCTCTGCCCAGCCCATTCGCGATTTCGCGGTCGGCATGGTCAACAGGCTCTGGATGGACGCGCTGCGCCTTGCCGAGGCCGACGGCCTGGCCGACGTCCTGGAGACCTACGTTGCCGGCACGCCGGACTCGCCCGAGGGCCAGTTCGGTTCCGACATGGCCCCGGCCATCAGCCTGATCGCCTTGCGCAAGGGGACGCTGCGCCTGCTCGGCCTCGAGGGCCGCGGGCTGACGGTCGCCGAGCGGCAGGCGGCGATGCTCAAGTCGAACGTCGGCTACAACGTCTCGCCGACGGGTTGGTTCTCGAAATACCAGACGATCGGCGCGTCCCGCACCGCGGTGACCGACCGGGAGGCGATCCGTTCGGTGATCGGTCGGTTCCGGGCGGGGCAGTTCTACACCGTGGGGAGCAAGCCAGGCTTCGGGCGCGTGACGTACGATGAGGCTGCCCGGCTCGAGAAAGCGCTGGGACTCAATCCGCAGTCGTTGAAGAATGGGTTCAAAATCACCAAGATCGGCGACCTGGGCTCGCGCTCGCCGCGCGCACCGCTGGAGGGGAACGCCCAGTTCCTCGGCCGTGGTCGCGGACTCCCGGGTGGCGGACCCGAAATCGAGATCGATCCTGTCCCGACTGGCTTCTGATCCGGAGTGATGCAATGGACTGTGTACTGTCGATTCTCGACGACGTGGTGGCCGTCGAGGCACGGGATCCCGGGACGATCCGGGCACTGCTGGGGCACGGGGCGCGGCTGTCGACGGCCGCCGCGTTCGAGCTGCCGTATGCGGACGATGCCGGGCTGGCCCTGCACCTGGCCTGGCTGCGCGACCTGGGCTTGCCGATGGCGGGGGGGGCCGGCTGGCCCCCCTCGGAGGTCTTCCGGCTGCTGCGCAGCCGGGGCCTGCTGGCCGGCGGGTTTACGGAGCTGACATACAAGTCGCCCGGCGATCCGGTGCTCAGGGAGTCCTGAGTCTCGCGCGGACCGCGATATCATGGCCGCATGGCTACCGCAGACCTCGACCAGATCCTGAAGCTCGGCGCGCGCGCGATGGGCGTGCCGCTCACGGACGCCCAGGCCGACAAGCTCATCACGCTCGTCGCCGAGCTGATCGAATGGAACGGACGGTTCAACCTGACGGCCATCACCGAGCCGCCGGAGATCGTGCGCAAGCACCTGCTCGATTCGCTGGCTATCCAGCCCTTCCTGCACGGCCGCCGGGTCGCCGACGTGGGCACGGGGGCGGGCTTTCCGGGGCTGCCGCTGGCGGTGGTCAACCCGGACCGCGAGTTCGCGCTGATCGACTCGACCGGCAAGAAGGTGAAGTTCGTCGAGCATGCGGCGGCGCGGCTCGGCCTGCACAACGTCACGGCGGTGAACGCCCGCGCCGAGGCCTGGCAGTCGCCGAAGCCCTTCGACACCGTGGTCTCGCGCGCGCTCGGCAAGGCGAGCGACTTCATCCGCGTGGCCGGCCACCTGGCGGGGCACGACGGCCGCCTGCTGGCGATGAAGGGCCGTTCGCCGGACGCCGAGCTGGAATCGCTGCCGCCGGGCTGGAAGGTGCTGGCCGTGCACCACCTGGAGGTGCCGGGCCTGGACGCCGAACGCTGCGTGGTCGAGTTTGCACGCGCGCCACGCCGCTGAGCTGGTAACAATCGTGCCTGGCACGATTGTTACCACTCCGACTGGACGCGCCTGCCGGCTTGCTGCACTCTGCGCCCCCTCATGAACCGCGTGATCGCTGTCACCAACCAGAAGGGCGGGGTGGGCAAGACCACCACGGCCGTCAACCTGGCCGCTTCGCTCGCGGCGACGCGCCGCAGCGTGCTGCTGGTCGACCTGGACCCGCAGGGCAACGCCACCATGGGCTGTGGCGTCGACAAGCGCTCGCTCGAGCATTCCATCTGCGACGTGCTTCTGGGCGAATGCACCGCCGCGCAGGCGATCCAGAGGCTCGACGCGCTGGGTTTCGACCTGCTGCCCGGCAACCAGGACACCACGGCCGCGGAAGTCGGCCTGCTCAACAGTCCGGCCGGCCGCGAGCACGTGCTCGAGCGCGCGCTGACGCCCGTGCGCGGCAATTACCAGGTGGTCCTGATCGACTGCCCGCCGGCGCTCAACATCCTGACGCTCAACGCCCTCACGGCCGCCGACACCGTGCTGATCCCGATGCAGTGCGAGTACTACGCGCTGGAAGGCCTGTCCGGCCTGCTCGACACGGTCGAGCAGGTGCGCGGCTGGAATCCCCGCCTCGGCATCGAAGGCGTGCTGCGCACCATGTACGACCCCCGCAACAACCTCGCCAGCGACGTCTCGGCGCAGCTCATCGCCCATTTCGGCGAGCGCATGTTCCGCACCGTGATCCCGCGCAACGTGCGCCTCGCGGAGGCGCCGAGCTTCGGTCTGCCGGCGCTGCTGCACGACAAGGACTCCCGCGGCGCGCTCGCCTACCTCGCGCTCGCCGGCGAAATGATCCGGCGCGAGGAAGAGGCCGCAGCGTCAGGCGCCTGAGCGCGGCGGCACGTCGCATCGATTCCGCTCGAAATCCGGCTGCGCTTGACGCGGCGCAGCGAGTGGCGCGCGCGCAAATCCGTGATTTTTCAGTTCAGGGGCGGCTAAACTGCTCACCCTTTCGGGTTGGGTGTCGCATGGTCGAAAAGAAGCGCGGTCTGGGTCGCGGGCTCGAGGCACTGCTCGGCCAGTCTTCTGCGCGACCAGCGGCGGCGACGCCTGAGCAGCCGGCTGCGCCCGCGCGTGCCGCAGCCCCCGACGGCGAGCTCGCCAACCTCCCGCTCGACCTGCTCCAGCGCGGCAAGTACCAGCCGCGCCTGGACATGCGCCCGGAGTCCCTCGCCGAGCTCGCCGACTCGATCAAGGCCCAGGGTGTCGTCCAGCCCATCGTGGTGCGCCCGGTCGGCACGCCCGCCGCCGGCGAATCCCAGCGCTACGAGATCATCGCCGGCGAGCGCCGCTGGCGGGCCGCGCAGCTGGCCGGCCGCGCCGACATCCCGGCCGTCATCCGCAACGTCCCGGACGAGGCGGCGGTGGCGATGTCGCTCATCG
>JADZCS010000243.1 GCA_020851435.1 Gammaproteobacteria bacterium
CGCGTCGTGACGGCCTTGGTCTCCAGATAGGCGTCGAGGCCTTCCTTGCCGAATTCCCGTCCCCAGCCCGACTGCCGATAGCCGCCGAACGGGATATTGGTGCCGACGGCACCGTGGCAGTTGATCGACACGTGCCCGGCGCGGATGCGCGCGACCAGGCGATGGGCGGCCGACAGCGATCTCGTCCAGACGCTGCCCGACAGGCCGTAGACCGTGTCGTTGGCCAGGCGCGCGATCGCATCGAGGTCGTCGCCGTCGAAGCGTTGCACCGCCATCACGGGACCGAAAATCTCCTCGCGCACGATCTTCATCGACGGCGCCGTGTCGGCGAAGATCGTCGGCTCGATGAAACAGCCCGGCCGGTCGAGACGCCTGCCGCCCGTCACGAGTTGCGCGCCCTCGTCGATGCCGCTGGCGATGTAAGCCATCACCTTCGCGCCGTGAGCCTCAGAGATCATCGGGCCGAGCTGCGTCGTCGGGTCGAGGCCGTGGCCGAGCTTCATCGATTGCGAGAATGCCACCAGGCCTTCCACGAACTCGTCGTGGATGTTGTCGTGGACGAACACCCGGGTGCCGGCCATGCAGTTCTGGCCCTGGAGGAAGAACGTCGCCATGGCGACGCCGGGCACGGCGATGCTGAGGTCCGCATCCGGCAGCACGACTACCGGCGACTTGCCGCCCAGCTCCAGCGAGATCTTCTTGAGGTTTCCCAGCGCGGCCTGGACGATGCGGCGGCCAGTGGTGGTCGAGCCCGTGAAGGAGACCTTGTCGACGTCGGCATGCGCTGACAGCGCGGCGCCCGCCGTGGCGCCATAGCCGTTGACGATGTTGACGACGCCGGCCGGGAAGCCTGCCTCGAGAATCAGTTGTCCCAGCAGCAGCATCGACAGCGGCGTTTCCTCGGATGGCTTGACGACGACGGTGCAGCCCGCCGCAAGGGCCGGAGCAAGCTTCAGTGTGGCCGTGGAAATCGGCACGTTCCAGGGAACGATCTGGCCGACCACGCCGACGGGTTCGCGCAACGTGTAGGTGAGCGCCTCGGAGAACGCCGAGACGTGCCGCGGCGGCGCCGTGGTCGTGCCCTCGATGCGCAGCACGGCGCCTGCGTAGTACTCGTACATTTCGACGCAGTTGTCGATCGTCAGCCGCGAAATCCAGGACGGCATGCCGTTGTCGATGACTTCCAGTTCCGCGAACAGATCGGCATTCGCCTCGATCAGCCGCGCCAGCCGCATGATCAGGCGGGTACGGTCGGCAGCCGGCATGCGCGACCACGGGCCCTCGAAGGCACGCCGGGCGGCGGCCACGGCGCGATCGATTTCCGCCTCTCCACCGATGGCGAAATTCGCGAGCGGCAGGCCGGTCGCGGGATCGCGCGTGACGGCGGTCTCGCCGGCGTCGCCGTCGACCCATTCGCCGCCGATCAGCAGTCGATGCCTCTGCGCGAGGAAGTCAGTCGTCCGCTCCGAGATGGCGTGGCCGTCGAACGGCGTGATTTCCCTGGTCATGGAGTGTTCCTGAGCGTGTCAGACGGGTGTCGTGCGGCAGTCGTAGGCGAACAGCCCGAGGGTCTCTTCATTTCGCAGGTTGCCCAGGCCGAAGAGGCTGCTGTCGTCGCCCTGCAGGCGGTCGGCGTTCTCGTTCGATTCGAGCTGGATGAAGTTCGCCCGGTCGCGCCGCGCGGCGACGTAGCGGCGCAGGCCTTCTGCCGTCGAACCTGCCGCGCCCATGGCACGGGCCAGCACGATGGCATCCTCGATGGCGCAGGCCGCGCCCTGGCCGAGGAAGGGCGTCATGGCGTGCGCGGCATCTCCGAGCAGGGTGATGCGGTCGTCGATCAGCCAGTCCGAAAGCGGTGTCCGGGCATTCAGCGCCCACTTGAACAGCGGGCCGCGACTTGCGGCCGCGACCATGGCCTGGACCTCGTCGCACCAGCCGTCGTAGGTGGCAACGAGTTCCTCGGCACTGCCCGGAATGGCCCAGCCTTCCTCGTTCCAGCCGCCCTGCCGGGCGAAGAACACCATGTTGAGGATCCTGCTCCCGCGCAGCGGATAGCGGACCACCATGCGGCCGGGACCGATGTGCATGCCGGGCCACTGCGCGAGATCGGCGAGCGGCCCCTCGGCGGGCGCCAGCATGCGCCACGCCACGTGGCCGGTGAAGTAGGCGGGCTGCGGGTCGAACAGCTTGCGGACGACCGACTTCAGCCCGTCGGCCCCCACCACGATGCTGCCCGGCACGCTGCGACCGTCCTGCGTCTTCACGCCTTCGGCGTGCACGCTCGCCACGGTCGATCCCGTCAGCAGTTCCACGCCTGCCAGCCGTGCCGCCTCCACGAGGATGGCGTGGAGATCGGCACGATGGATGTAGACATAGGGCGCGCCGTAGCGCTCGCGGGAATCGCCGCGCTCGAACTGCAGCAGCGTGCGCCCGTCCTGCCAGTGCTGGATGCGCTGGCGCGGAGGTTCCACGCCGGCAGCCGCGACGGCGTCGGCGATGCCGATGTGGGCGAGGCCTTTCATGGCATTGGGCGCCAGCGTGACCCCGGCGCCGACTTCGCCGAAAGCAGCGGTGGCCTCGAGCAGCGTCACCGCAAAGCCAGCCTGGGCCAGCGCCGCGGCCGCCGTCAGTCCGCCGATTCCGCCGCCCACGACGACGATCTTTTCACCTGCCATACGGATCCCCCGCGAGAGCCAGCACGCCGAGATAACGGCTTTCGCCACCCAGTTCGAAGTCCAGCGAGCACCGCCCGGACGGCCCTGCTGCTTCCAGCGTATAGCCACCGCTGTCGGGTTCGAGCTTGTCGATCTTGAACTCGCCGTAGGTGTCGGTGTTCGCGCGACCGACCTCGCGGCCACCCTGCTTGAGCACGACCTCGACGTCGCCGGCGCATTCCTCGACGCCGCCAACCCGCTTGACCAGCGTGCCCCCGACGAAGCACTTGGTGATGAGGTGCAGGTTCTTGTAGTACACCCGCGGCTTCGTGCCGAGCTCGGGCTGCAGGACCTCGAGTCCTTCCGCGGCCTTGATGCGCTGCATCTCCGCGTCCTCGACCTTGATGGTACGGTAGACGTCGGTCGGGCAGCACTGCTCGGCGCGCGTTTTGGTCCAGCCCGAGTCGAGCAGGTGCGCGTCGAAGATCCAGATCTGCGGCAGCTGCAGCGCCTCGTTCCAGGAGACGGCGCCATAAGGGCAGGCGTCGACGATCTGCTTCTGGCCCCTGGCCTTCACCGGATCGATGATCACGATGCCGTCGTCGCGCTTCTTCACGGCGCCGTCGCGCGCCGCCTTCATGCACGGCGCGTCGTCGCAGTGGTTGCACATGACCGGGTAGAAGCGCGCCTCGACGATCGGGTAGCTGCCGCGCTCCTTGCGCTGGATGTCGAGCCACTTGTGGCCCTGCGGCGGCTGCGGTGCGGCATAGCCGGGAAAGTCGTTGCCGTTGTGCTCGTCCTTGACGGCGATGAAGCAGACGCGGCAGTTGGTGCAGCGCTCGACGTCGACGAGCAGGTTCCACTTCTTGGCCATCACGCAGTCTCCGCCGGGCGCCAGGTGTCGACACCGGTCCATTTCTCGACCTGGATCAGCGTCGTGTTGGGCCGGATGCCGTGGGTCTTTTTGGCGATCGCCTTGCTCGGGTTCAGAAGGTTCACGCAACCGCCCAGGTCGGTGGACTTGCCGGGCTCGCCTGCCGGGCGGTACTCGGCGGACGCGGTCGGCGCCGAGATGACGCCTGGGCGCAGCCGGTCCGTGACCTGCGCGGCGCACACCACCGAGCCGCGGTGGTTCCAGAGCCGGATCAGGTCGTCGTCCTTGATGCCTCGCGCCTCGGCGTCCTCGCGGCTCAGGCGCGCAGTCAGGTAGTAGTGCCCGTCGGAGTGCAGCACGCGGTGCTCGCGGATGTCGCGCAGGCTGCTGCCTTCGTCGTCGCCCATCAGGTGGAAGGGATAGCGCGAGTGCGGCGTCAGCAGCTGCAGCGGGAACCCCGCCGTCGCCGGATCCCGCTTCGGGTCGTCGTAGAGCGGCATGTACTGGTTGAGCGGCGGTCGGTCCGGGTCGTCGATGCGCTTGAGCGTCGAGGCGACGAACTCGAACTTGCCCGACGGCGTCTGCAGCCCGCCGCCATAGCCGTTGACGTATTCGGAGGGCAGGGGATAGGGCTCGGGCGTGTCCTTCTTGCGCCCCTCGTAGAACCAGCGGCCGGCCGTCGGGGCGCGCGCCGCCTCGGCCTCCGCGGGCACGACGTAGTAGCCCTTCTTCAGGAACTCGCGCCAGCTGATCTGCTTCGAGATGTCCGACGAGTCGAACACGCGCTTGCACCAGTCGAGCTCGGTGGTGCCGCCCTCGGTGTAGAGCGATCCCATGCCCATCTTCTCCATGATCAGGGTGAAGATGTCGTAGTCGCTCTTCGACTCGCCGAGCGGCTCGATCGCCTTGTGCTGCATCGCGATCACCCGATGGTTGTTCATCGAGTACATGTGGTGCACGTAGCCGGCGCCTACGTTGTACCACTCGCCGATGTCCCAGCGCTCGAATACCGTGCAGGCGGGCAGGATCACGTCGGCGAACGGCGTCTCGCCTTCCCACCAGACCGACTGGTTGACGACGAACTTCAGGCTCTCGTGCTGGTAGGCCTTGATCCAGCGGTTGGAATCGACCTGCGAGCCGAGCGAGGAACTGCCGTACTTGTAGAGCATCTCGACGCGCACGTGGCCGGGCGACGGATACCCGAAGGGGAAGAACTGGCCCTGCACCGACGCGACGTCGGTGAGATAGCCCATGGCCTTGCCCTGGGTGATCGCCTCGGGGAACCACATGCGCGGGATCGCCTGGCGCACCGAGCTCATCGTCAGGATGTGCGGCATGCGCTGGTAGTTGTTGGCGGTGTTCGCGCTCGCCATCATCTCGCCCGAGAAGCTGCCCTCGCCGTAGCCGGGGAAGTAGAAGTTGAAGTCGAGCGGTGTCCCGAACTGCAGGTTGCCGAAGTTGGAACCGGGACGGCCGTAGCCCTGCATGGCGCCGAGGATGGTCATCATCCGCGCCCACTGGATGCCCATCGGGCTCCTGCCCGCGCCGCCGAGGCCGACGCCCCAGCCGCCTGCGCCCAGATAGGTCTTCTTCGTGCCCCAATCGCGCGCCAGCGCGCGCACGTCGCGCGCGGGCACGCCGGTCTCCTGCTCCTGCCACTCGGGGGTCTTTGCGACGCCGTCCGTCTCGCCGAGGATGTAGGCCTTCCACTCGTCGAAGCCGGTGCAGCGTTCCTCGACGAACTTCCGGTCGTAGAGGTTCTCGGTGATCCAGACGTGGCAGAGCGCCTGCGCCATTGCAGGATCGGTGCCCGGCTTCGGCGATATCCACTTGCCGCCCAGGTGCGCGGCCGTATGGTTGAGGTACGGGTCGATGTGGACCATCTTGATCCCGAGCTGCTTGGCCCACTCGCGCCGCTCGGTGCCGTCGAAGCCGTAGGTGGCGTCCGGGTCGCTCGACCAGAACACGATCATCTCCGCTTCCTTCAGGCAGTCTTCCACGGTGCCGTAGAACTCGGGGCAACCGAGCCGCAGGCTGTTGCCCCAGTGGTGCATCGCGCCCCAGAACCAGCCTTCCCAGCTGTCGGGCGTGTGCACGAGCTTGGTGACGCCGATCAGGTTCCAGAAGCGGTTGAAGCCGCTCAGGTAGTGGCCGAGGTTGCCCCACTGGTGGTGCGAGCCGTTGGCGACGCAGACCGCGCCGGGACCGACGGCCTTGGCGCGCGTGATCTCCTTGACGATGATGTCCGTGGCCTCGTCCCAGCTGATGGGAACGAACTCCGACTTGCCGCGGTTCTGGATGTTGCGCTCGCCGTCAGGGTCGAAGTCGACGCGCTTCATCGGATGAAGGATGCGGTTCTTCGAGTACACCATCGACTTGAGGCATACCGCGTGCGAGGCGGTCGTGGTACGGCGCGAGGGCGTGAAGGTCTTGCCGCGCGCGGTCAGCGTCCAGGGCTGCGCGTCGGTCTCGTCGAAGTCGATCGGCGTGGTGCGGAGGACCTTGCCGTCCTTGACATAGACGAAGATCGGGCCGCTGTTGGTGCCGTTGGTGTAGCGCGTGACGCCATTGCCCATGTCGGTGCCGGACTTCCAGGTCACCGTCTCGAGGCGCGCGAGCGTCTGCATGAACCAGACCGCGAGGGCCTCGGGGCCCTCGAGGCCGATCTTGAAGTTCTTGGCCGCGTCGATGCGCTCGAGCATGTCGAACGGCGGCGTCAGGAAGCTCTCGGCGATTGCTGCGTTCTTGAAGAACAGCGTGACGTCCGGCTTCTCGTGAAGGCCCTTGCCGGTGCTGATCTTGCCGTCCTGCAGCCTGATCCACCGGCCCGCAGGCTTGTCCCGCAGCCGGAACTGCGCAACCAGGTTGCGCTCCTTCAGGCGCTTTGCGTACTCGGGATAGAGCTTCGCGGCAGCGCGCATCGCCTGCGGGATGCCCCAGAGCAGTACGGTCAGCTTCATCGTTCTCACCCTCTCGAGACGGATGCCGGGCTACCTGCGCCACGTTTCCGTGGCCGCAGGGGCACTGGCAGAGATTGTTATTCTAAGGCCACCGGGCCCGGTGCCGTTGATCGGCACCAAGCCCGCCTACGCGGCGAGCGTAATGACGCCGAGGTAGCGGCTGTCGGCGGCCAGGTCGAACTGCAGCGTGGCGCGTCCTGCGGGCGCTGCGGCCTCGATCTGGTAGCTGCCGCTGTTGGGCTCGAGCTTGTCGATCTTGAACTCGCCGAAGAAGTCGGTCTTCGCCCGGCCGACCTCGCGGCCGCCCTGCTTGAGCACGACCTCGACATCGCCGGCGCATTCCTCGACGCCGCCAACCCGCTTGACCACCGTGCCCCCGACGAAGCACGTGGTGATCAGGTGCAGGTTCTTGTAGTACACCCGCGGCTTCGTGCCGAGCTCTGGCTGCAGGACCTCGAGTCCCTCCGCGGCCTTGATGCGCTGCATCTCCGCATCCTCGACCTTGATCGTGCGGAATACCTGCGCCGGGCAGGCCTGTTCGCCACGCGTCCTGGTCCAGCCGGCATCGAGCAGCTGCGCGTCGAATGGCCACGCCTGCGGCAGCTGCAATTCCTCGTTCCAGCAGATGGCGCCGTAAGGGCAGGCGTCGACGATCTCCTTCCTGCCCCTGGCCAGCTCGGGATCGATGATCACGATGCCGTCCGGCCGCTTGGTGATCGCGCCCTGGGCCACATCCATGCACGGCGCAGCGTCGCAGTGGTTGCACATCACCGGGTAGAAGCGCGCCTCGACGATCGGGTAGCTGCCACGCTCCTCGCGCTTGATGTCGAGCCAGTTATGGCCCTGCGGCGGCTGCGCCGCGGACACGCCCGGGAAGTCGTTGCCGATGTACTCGTCCTTCACCGCCAGGAAGCAGACGCGGCAGTTGTCGCAGCGCTCGACGTCGACGATGAGGTTCCATTTCTTGGCCATTACGCTGCCTCCACCGGCTTCCAGGTATCCACGCCTG
This sequence comes from Gammaproteobacteria bacterium, assembly GCA_020851435.1. GTDB lineage: Bacteria > Pseudomonadota > Gammaproteobacteria > Steroidobacterales > Steroidobacteraceae > JADZCS01. The sequence continues at coordinate 7,498 of JADZCS010000243.1, forward strand.
TCCACTTCTCGACCTGAATGAGGATTGCGTTGGGCTTGATGCCGTGCGCCTTCCTGCTGATCGGGTCGTGGGTGCTCAGCATGTTGACGCAGCCGCCCAGGTCGGTGGAGCGGCCGGGTTCGCCGGCCGGCCGGTACTGGGCGGAACTGCACGACGCGCTGACCACGCCGGGCTGCAGGCGGTCAGTGATCTGCGCTGCGCAAACGACCGAGCCGCGCAGGTTGAACAGCCTGACGAGGTCCTCGTTCTTGATCCCGCGTGCGTCCGCGTCCTTGCGGCTCATGCGCGCCACGAGGTAGTAGTGGCCGTCCTTGAGCACGCGGTGCTCGCGGATGTCGTTGATGCTGCTGCCCGCATCGTCGCCCATGACGTGGAACGGATAGCGCGTGTGCGGGATCTGCAGTTGCAGCGGGAAGCCAGCCAGCTCGGGATTCCGCGACGGGTCTTCCCAGCTCGGCATGTACTTGTTGAGCGGCGGGCGGTCCGGGTCGTCGATGCGCTTGAGCGTCGAGGCGACGAACTCGAACTTGCCCGACGGCGTCTGCAGGCCCTCGAGGTAATTGCCGACGTAGTCCGCAGGCAGCGGGTAGGGCTCCGGCGTGTCCTTCTTGCGGCCCTCATGGAACCAGCGCTGCGCCACCGGGGCACGCGACCCCACCGGCTCCGGGGGCACCACGAAGTAGCCCTTCTTGAGGAACTGCCGCCAGGAGATGTGATCCGGCAGGTCCGAGGAGTCGAACACGCGCTTGCACCAGTCGAGCTCGGTCGTGCCGCCTTCGGTGTACACCGAGCCGAGGCCCAGCCGCTCCGCCACGGCGGTGAAGATGTCGTAGTCGGACTTGGACTCGCCCCGCGGCTCCATGCACTTGTGCTGGATCGAGATCACGCGGTGGTTGTTCATCGAGTACATGTGGTGCACGTATCCGGCACCCACGTTGTACCACTCGCCGATGTCCCACTTCTCGAACACCGTGCACGCCGGCAGGATGATGTCGGCGAACGGCGTCTCGCCCTCCCACCACACCGACTGGTTGACGATGAACTTCAGGCTGTCGTGCTGGTAGGCGCGGGCCCAGCGGTTGCCGCCGACCATCGTGCCGAACAGCTGGCTGCCGTACTTGTAGAGCATCTCCACGCGGACGTGGCCCGGCGATGGATAGCTGAAGGGGAAGAACTGCCCCTGAACCGTCGACACGTCGTTCACCCAGCCCATCGCCTTGCCCTGGGTGATCGCCTCCGGGAACCACATGCGCGGGATGCTCTGGCGCACGGTGTTCATCGTGATGATGTGCGGCATGCGCTGGTAGTTGTTCGCGGCGTTGGCGCTGTACACCAGGTCGCCCGAGAAGCTGCCCTCGCCGTAGCCGGGGAAGTAGAAGTTGAAGTCGAGCGGCGTGCCGAACTGCAGGTTGCCGTAGTTGTAGCCCGTCCGGCCGACACCCTGCATGGCGCCCAGGATGGTCATCATCCGCGCCCACTGCATGCCTGTCGGTCCGCGGCAGGCGCCGCCGACGCCGACGCCCCAGCTGCCGGCGCCGAGGTAGGTCTTCTTCGTGCCCCACTCGCGCGCCAGCGCGCGCACGTCGCGCGCGGGCACCCCGGTCTCGGCCTCCTGCCACTCCGGCGTCTTCGCGATGCCGTCGGTCTCGCCGAGCACGTAGGCCTTCCATTCATCGAAGCCGGTGGTGCGCTTGGCGACGAATTCCTTGTCGTACAGGTCCTCGGTGATCCACACGTGGCACAGCGCCATGGCGAGCGCCGGGTCGCTGCTCGGCTTGGGCGCAATCCACTTGCCGCCGAGGTGCGCGGCCGTGTGGTTCAGGTGCGGGTCGATGTGCACCATCTTGATTCCGAGCTGCTTCGCCCACTCGCGGCGCTGCATCCCCTCGAAGCCGTAGGTGGTGTCCGGGTCGCTCGACCAGAACACGATCATCTCCGCTTCCTTCAGGCAGTCCTCCACGGTGCCGTAGAACTCGGGGCAGCCGAGTCGCATGCTGTTGCCCCAGTGGTGCATCGCGCCCCAGAACCAGCCTTCCCAGCTGTCCGGGCTGTGCGCGCACTTGGTGACGCCGACCAGGTTCCAGAAGCGGTTGAACGCGCTCAGGTAGTGGCCGAGGTTGCCCCACTGGTGGTGCGAGCCGTTCAGAACGCCGACGGCGCCCGGGCCCGAGAGCTTGGCGCGCTTGATCTCGCTGGAGACGATGTCGAGCGCCTCGTCCCAGCTGATGCGCACGAACTCCGACTTGCCACGGTTCTGCGGGTTGCGCTCGCCGTTCGGGTCGAAGTCGACGCGCTTCATCGGGTAGAGGATGCGGTTCTTCGAATAAAGCATCGACTTCTGGCAAGCGCCGTGCGCGCCCAGCGTGGTACGCCGCGGCGGCGTGAAGGTCTTGCCG
>JADZCS010000244.1 GCA_020851435.1 Gammaproteobacteria bacterium
GCGACGTAGACATCAGGCATCGACGAAGTCCGCGCGGGTGCGCTCGATGATGATGCCGACGTCCTTGGAGTGGCGGATCGCGCTCGGCTTGTGCACCGTGACCTTGACCCACTCCACGCCGAATTCCGTGATCACGAGGCCGGCGATGCGCTCGGCGAGCGTCTCGACGAGCTGGAACTGGCTGGCTTCGACAAACGCCAGGATGCGCTTGGCCACACCCTTGTAGTTGAGCGTGTCGTCGATGTGATCGGTGCGCGCGGCGCGGCGGATGTCGGCCGACATCTCGAGGTCGATCATGATCGACTGCTTGACCTGGCGCTCCCAGTCGAAGATGCCGATCACGGCTTCACAGCTGAGTTCGCGCAGGAAGATCTTGTCCATGGATGACTCGTTGTCCGTCAGTGCGGCGGCGGCCGCAATTCATCGAGGGGCCAGCGCGCGCGCGCGTGGATGGCTTGGCCGGCGCGTTCGCCGCGCTCGAGCCGCTTGAGCCCGGCCAGCGCGATCATCGCCGCATTGTCCGTGCAGAACTCGGGCCGCGGATAGTACACGCGTGCGCCGCGCGCCGCCGCCGCGGCCTTCAGCATCTCGCGCAGCCGGCGGTTGGCGCCCACGCCGCCGGCGACCACCAGCGTGTCGAGGCCGCAGTGGTCGAGCGCGCGCAGCGTCTTGGTGATCAGGGTGTCGACGATCGCCGCCTCGAAGTCGGCGGCCAGCCCGGCGCGCGCCGCGGGATCGTCGCCGGCCTCGCGCAACGCGAGCACTGCGGCGGTCTTGAGGCCGGAGAAACTGAAGTCGAAACCGGGTCGGTCGAGCATGGGACGCGGCAGGCGGAAGCGGCCGGCGCGACCGCTTGCCGCGAGGCGCGCCAGCGCGGGACCGCCCGGATAGCCCAGTCCCATCATCTTGGCGGTCTTGTCGAAGGCCTCGCCGGCGGCGTCGTCCAGCGACTCGCCGAGGATCTGGTATTCACCCAGGCCGTGCACCTGGACGAGCATCGTGTGCCCGCCGGAAACGAGCAGCGCCAGGAACGGAAAGGCCGGGCCCTCGGCCTCCAGCAGCGGCGCGAGCAGGTGGCCCTCGAGGTGGTGGATGCCGACCGCCGGCACTCCCCAGGCAAAAGCGAGGCTCCGGCCTATGCAGGCCCCCACCAGCAGCGCTCCTATGAGTCCGGGACCGGCCGTATATGCCACTCCGTCGATATCGGCCTGCTGGAGCCCAGCCTCGCCCAGCACCTCCGCGAGCATGGGCAGGACGCGCCGGATGTGGTCACGGGACGCGAGTTCTGGCACGACGCCGCCCCATTCCTGGTGCAGCTCGATCTGGCTGTGGATCCGGTGCGACAATAGGCCCCGTTCGCTGCAGATCAGCGCAACTGCCGTCTCGTCGCACGAGCTTTCGACCCCGATTACGCGCATGATGCTCCGTTACCCCGCCAGGCGGGCTGGTACGCCCCGGCGACCGCCGCCAGGGCGGTCGCGGGCCTGATGTTACAAGCCGCTTTGATTTTCCGGGGTGACATCCTTAGAATTCCCGCCCTTCCCCTGGGGGTCCCCGGGGGTGTTGGCATCTGTCGAGGTTCGAATGCCTAGCGTCCGTATTCGCGAGAATGAGTATTTCGACGCCGCGTTGCGTCGTTTCAAGCGCGCCTGTGAGAAGGCCGGCGTGCTGACCGAGCTTCGTCGCCGTGAATTCTACGAGAAGCCGACCCAGGAGCGTAAGCGCAAGAAGGCCGCCGCCGTGAAGCGGCACCTCAAGCGCCTGTCGCGCGACAACTCGCGCGGCGCAGCAGCGCGCTGACGCAACCGGGCGTTGCGATGTCCCTCAAGGATCGCATCACCGACGACATGAAGAATGCGATGCGCTCGGGCGAGAAAGATCGCCTCGGGCTCATTCGCATGATTCAGGCCGGCATCAAGCAGCGTGAAGTCGACGAGCGCATCGCTCTCGACGACACGCAGGTGCTGGCTGTCATCGAGAAGATGCTCAAGCAGTCCAAGGACGCGATGGCGCAGTTCGAGGCCGGCGGTCGCGCCGACCTCGTCGCGCAGAACGCCCGCGAAATCGGCTGGCTCTCCCATTACCTGCCGGCCCAGCTCTCTGAAGCCGAACTCGCCCAGCTCATCCAGCAGGCCGTCGCCGCCACCGGCGCCGCCTCGATGAAGGACATGGGCAAGGTGATGGCGGACCTCAAGCCGAAGGTGCAGGGTCGCACCGACATGGGCGCCCTCTCCGGCCGCATCAAAGCCGCCCTGGGCGGCTGATTGCGCGCCTGAATGCCCAGCAAGGTTCCCGAGGGCGAGACGCGCGGCTGGATCATCCCGATCGGCGGCGCTGAGAACAAGGAAAACGACCGGCACATCCTCGAGCGTTTCGTCCGTGTTTCGGGCGGCGCCGCTGCCGACATCGTCGTCATTCCCACCGCCAGCCGACTCCACGAGACCGGGCCCCGCTACGAGCGCCTGTTCCGCGACATCGGCGCCGCGCGCGTCGAGGTCATGGACTTCGACACCCGCCGCGACTGCCACGAGGCCGGCCGGCTGGCGCGGCTCTCGGAAGCCAGCGGCATCTTCTTCACCGGCGGCAACCAGCTGCGTCTCACGACCCTGCTCGGCGGCACACCCGTCGCCAAGCTGGTCCGCATGCGCAACGCGCACGGCGTGAGCGTCGGCGGCACCAGCGCCGGCGCCGGCATCCTGTCCGAGCACATGATCGCCTTCGGCGACGAAGGCTCGTCGGTGATCTCCGGCAGCGTGCGGCTCGCGCCCGGGCTGGGCCTCACCAACCGCTTCATCATCGACCAGCACTTCCGGCAGCGCGACCGGCTCGGCCGCCTGCTGACGGCGCTCGCCTACAACCCCTTCGCGATCGGCATCGGCCTCGACGAGGACACGGCCGCCTTCATCGGTCCCGACGAGACCGTCGAGGTCGAGGGCAGCGGCGGCGTCACCATCGTCGACGCCTCGAACGTGACCTATTCCTCGATGGACATCGTCAGCGAAGGCCAGCCCGTCTGCATGCTCGGCCTGCAGGTCCACATCCTGGTGGCCGGCGCGACCTTCAACCTGCACACCCGCCAGGCCTCCCCCGGCACCCTGCCCAGCCGCAAGGAATGACCGCGGCCCGGACGCTGTGACATGATCGGCGGCGTCAAACGCCATCGGAGGGCGGCCGGTCCATGCGCATTCTCGATCGCTCGGTCTACGTAGGTCCGTCGCACTACGCACGCTTTCCCGTCATCAAGCTGGAACTCGACCTCGGTGAACTCGAGGCCTGGCCGACGGCGCGCCTGGGCCAGGACTACGTCGATGCACTGGCCGAGGCCCTGCCGGGGCTTGGCGAGCACGGCTGCTCCTACGGGGAACCGGGCGGCTTTTTCCGGCGCATGCGCGAGGACGAGGGCACCTGGCTGGGTCACGTGCTGGAGCACGTCGCGCTGGAGGTGCAGAACGTCGCCGGCGAGGACGTAACCTTCGGCAAGACCCGCAGCGCGGGCCGCGCCGGCACGTACACGGTCGTCTACGAATACGCGGAGCGCGAGCAGGGCGTTGCGGCCGGCGAACTCGCGCTCAAGCTGCTGTGCTCGCTGCTGCCAGAGGCCCTCCGGCCCGCCGACTCGGTGCCCGCCGACTGGAGCTGGCCCGAGGCGCGCGACGAATACATCCGTTACGCCCAGCGCCGCGCGCTGGGCCCGTCGACGGCCTCGCTGGTGCATGCAGCGGAGGGCCGCAACATTCCCTGGCTGCGGCTCAACGACCAGTCGCTGGTGCAGCTGGGCCACGGCCGCTACCAGCAGCGCATCCAGGCGACGGTGACCGGGCGCACGCCGCACATCGCGGTGGAACTCGCGAGCGACAAGGAAGAGACCAACAAGATCCTGGCCACGCTGGGCCTGCCCGTTCCGCGCCAGGAACTGGTGCAGAGCGAAGGGCAGGCGCTGCGCGCCGCTCGCCGCATCGGCTATCCGGTGGTGACCAAGCCCTACAACGGCAACCACGGCCGCGGCATCTCGATCCGGCTGACCAGCGACGAGGAAGTCGCGAAGGGCTACGCGGCCGCGCGCGAGCACGCGCGCTCGGTGATCGTCGAGACCTTCCTCGAGGGCGACGATCACCGCCTGCTGGTGGTGAACGGCGAGCTCGTCGCCGCCACGCGCCGCACGCCGGGCAACGTCGTCGGCGACGGCATGCACACCGTCGCCGCGCTGGTCGAGATCGTGAACCAGGACCCGCGCCGCGGCGTGGGCCACGAGAAGGTGCTCACGCGGCTCGAGCTCGACGCGCAGGCGGAGTCGATGCTGGCGCGCGCCGGCCTCACGGCCGAGTCGGTGCCGGCTGCGGGCCAGGTCGTGTACCTGCGTTCGACCGCCAACCTCTCCACCGGCGGCACCGCGACCGACGTCACCGACATCATCGACCCCGACAACCGCGACATGGCCGTGCGCGCCGTGCGCGCGATAGGCCTCGACGTCGGCGGCGTCGACTTCCTGTCGAAGGACATCTCGCAGTCGTACCGCAAGATCGGCGGCGGCATCTGCGAGGTCAACGCCGCGCCGGGCTTCCGCATGCACGTGGCGCCCAGCGAGGGCACGCCGCGCGACGTCGCGGGCCCGGTGATCGACATGCTGTTCCCGCCCGGCTCGCCCGCGCGCGTGCCGATCGCGGCGGTCACCGGCACCAACGGCAAGACCACGACCGCGCGCATGCTCGCGCACATCACCAAGATGGCCGGCTACACGCCGGGCCTCACGACCACGGACGGCGTGTACATCGACGGCCAGCGCACGGTGTCCGGCGACATGACCGGCCCGGTCTCCGCGCGCATGGTGCTGGCGGACCCGCAGATCGACATCGCCGTGCTCGAGACCGCGCGCGGCGGCCTGCTGCGCGCAGGCATGGGCGTGCCCGAGGTCAACGTCGGCGCGGTGCTCAACGTGCAGGCCGACCACCTCGGCCTCAAGGGCATCGACACCCTCGAGCAGCTCGCCGAGGTGAAGCGCACGGTCGCCGAGGTGGCCACCGACTGCGCCGTGCTCAACGCGGACGACCCGCTGGTGTTCCGCATGTCGGCGCACACCGACGCGAAGCACATCTGCTACGTCACCCTGAACCCGCAGCACGCGCTGGTGCGCGAGCACATCCGCGCCGGCGGCCGCGCCTGCGCGCTCGAGGCGGGCGTCAACGGCCACATGATCACGCTCTACGACCGCGGCGGCCACATCCCGCTGGTCTGGACGCACCTGATCCCGGCCACGCTCGAGGGCCGCGCGATGCACAACGTGCAGAACGCCATGTTCGCGGCCGCGATGGCGTTCTCGCTGGGCATCAAGCTCGACGCGATCCGCCAGGGACTGCGCACCTTCGACTCGACGTTCTTCCAGGCGCCGGGCCGCATGAACGTGTTCGACGAGCACCCGTTCAAGGTGCTGTTCGACTACGGCCACAATGCCCACGCGGTCGGCGTGATGGCGGACCTCGCCGGGCGCCTCGACGTCGCCGGCCGACGCATCGTCGTGCTGGCGGGCCCGGGCGACCGGCGCGACGAGGACCTGCGCGCGATCGCGGCGGCGGTGGCCGGCCGCTTCGACCACTACATCTGCCGGCGCGACGACAACCTGCGCGACCGGGCACCGGACGAGGTGCCGCGCCTGCAGGCCGACGAGCTGCGCGCGCGCGGCGTGCCGGAGTCCGCGATCTCGATCATCCCAGACGAGCAGGAGGCGATCGACGCCGCGCTCGCCATGGGGCAGCCCGGCGACCTGCTGCTCGTGTTCGCCGACGCGCTCATACGGTCCTGGAAGCAGATCACCAAGTTCCGCCCGGCGGGATCGGCGTCGGCGTCCGCGCCGGCTCGCGCGCCGCGCGAAGCCGCCGCTTCGCTGCTCGTCGAGCAGCCCGTGGAGGCCCAGGCGATGCCCAGCCTCGAGGGCCTGATCCGCGACGAACGCGGAATCCGCTTCGCGCCGGAGGGTGAGGACTGAGCGCGCAGGCCGCACTGCCCTTCGACGACTCGCGTCGCCTGACCGGCAGCAACCTGTTCTTCCCGGCACCCGGCGCGGTGCTCGAGACCGTCGGCGTCGCGGTCGACGAGGCGCTGCTCGACGACTGGCGCGCGCGCGTCGAGCGCGCCCGGCTGCACCTCGGCTGGCCGGCGTTGCCGGTCGTCGCGCGGACCCACGCCGGCGGCGCCTCGCTGGCGCTGGCCGCGCCGGTCGACGAACTGTTCACCGCCACCGAGGTCAACGAGTGGGCCCTCTGCTCGGCCGTGCACACACGCGAGCCGGAGCGCTGGCCGCTGCTGGAATCGGCCTGGCGCGACACGCAGCCCGAGAACCTGTTCCTGCCGCCGGTGCTCGACGAGGGCGCGGCACTGGTCCGTCTGTCGCAGCTGTCCGGGGCCGAGCGCAAGCCTGCGCTGACCGCGCTGCTGGGCGAGTCGGTGAAGCGCGCACTACCCTGGCTGCTCGACGACGAGCAGTTGACGCTGGGTCTCGGCGCCGAAGGCTGCAGCTGGCCGCTGACCGAACTCCCCGAAACCGACGAGGTCGCCTGGCGCGCGCTGAAGGCCATTCCCGTAGCGCTGGTGACGGGCTCGAACGGCAAGACCACGATCGTCCGGCTGATCGCGGCCTGCACGCGCGCGCAGGGCTGGCACACCGGCCTCTGTTCGACCGATGGCGTGTTCGTCGACGACGAGACGCTGGAGGTCGGCGACTACTCGGGCCCGGCCGGCGCGCGGACGGTCCTGCGCCATACCCGCGTCGAGGCCGCGGTCCTCGAGACGGCGCGCGGCGGCATCCTCAGGCGCGGCCTGGCGATTCCGCTGGCCGACGCGGCAGTGGTGTCGAACCTGAGCGTGGACCACTTCGGCGAATACGGCATCCACGACCTTGAGTCGCTCGCGGACGTGAAGCTGACGGTCGGCCGCGCCGTGCGACGAGGCGGCCTGCTCGTCGTCAATGCGGACGACGCGCTGCTGGCGCGCAAGGCGCCCGCGGTGGGCAGCCGGCTCGGCTGGTTCGCGCTCGAGCACTCGCACCCATTGCTCCTGGCGCATCGCGAACGTGGCGGCGCAACTGCGGGCGTGGCCGACGGGAAACTGATCCTGTGTGGCGAAGGCGAGGCCTTCGACCTCGGCGCCGTCGCCGACATGCCGATCGCCCAGCAGGGCGCCTCGCTGCACAACGTCGCCAACCTCGCGGCCGCCGCGCTGGCTGCGCGCGCGCTGGGCGTGTCGCCCGACGTCATTGCCACCGTGTTCGCGCGCTTCGGCGCTGATCCTGCCGACAATCCCGGCCGACTCATGCGCTACGAGGTCGGCGGCATCAAGCTGCTCGTCGACTTCGCCCACAATCCTGCGGCACTGCGCGGCGTGCTGACGGTAGCGCAGCAGTTGCGCGCCGGCGGCCGACTGGGACTGCTGCTCGGCCAGGCCGGCAATCGCCGCGACGACGACCTGCGCGGGCTGGCGACGGTCGCCGCGGAATTCAGGCCGGACCTCGTGGTGCTCAAGGAACTCGCGGATTACCTGCGCGGCCGCGCCGAGGGCGAGGTGACCGCGCTGCTGCGCGCTGCGCTCATCGACGCGGGCGTGGCCGGACAGGCCATCGCCGGCGCACCCGGCGAGATCGCGGCAGTACGACTGGCGCTGGACTGGGCCAGGCCCGGCGATGTGCTGGTGCTGCTGGTCCACACGCGCGCCGGCCGCAGCGAGACGCTCGAGTTGATCGGCAGTCTGCGCGGCTAAAGCAGCTTGTAGCCCGCCGCCTCGATCGCGGCGGCAACCTTCTCGCGCTCGACGGCGCCGGTCACGACGACCTGCTTCTCGGACAGGTGCACCTCGACGTGGGCGCCGGGACTCACGGCCTGCACGGCCTTGGTGACCGCCTTCACGCAGTGCCCGCAGGTCATTCCATCTACCTTGAATTCCATGATCCTCTCCTGAATCCGGCGACAGTTGCCGCGGCTGGGTAGCGGGCGGATGATTCACCGTGCCAAGGCTAGTGCCAATGACGGGCGTTTTCCATGGCCGCCCCTCTCCCAGGCCCCCAGCAACATATGCCAGCAATGCCGACTGATCCCAGCGTCGCCGCCGGGGACCTGAGCACCGAACTCGCGATCGGCGAGATGACCTGCGCCGCCTGCGCGGGTCGCGTCGAGCGGGCGCTGGCCGCGATTCCCGGCGTGCATGCCGCCAGCGTCAACCTCGCCACGGAGCGCGCCACCGTCGCCCACGCCGCGAGCACCGACTCGGCGACCCTCGCCGCGGCCGTGGTCGACGCAGGCTACACGGCGCAGGTGATCACCTCGGAGACGCCAGCCGTCGACGATCACGCGGAGCGGGCATCGCGCGAGCTCCGCGCCGTGCTCGCCGCCGCGGCGCTGTCGCTGCCGCTCGTGGTACCGATGCTCGCGGGCCTCGCCGGTGCCCACTGGATGCTGCCGCCCTGGCTGCAGTTCGCGCTTGCGACTCCCGTGCAGTTCGTGCTCGGCGCGCGCTTCTACCGCGCCGGCTGGAACGCCCTGCGCGCGCGCAGCGGCAACATGGACCTGCTCGTGGCGCTCGGCACCAGTGCCGGCTACGGGCTCAGCGTGCAGCAGTGGCTCGCCGCCCCGGCCGGCTCGATGCCGCACCTGTACTTCGAGGCCTCGGCGGTGGTGATCACGCTGGTCCTGCTGGGCAAGTGGCTGGAGGCCCGCGCCAAGCGCCAGACGACCGAGGCGATCCGGCTGCTCGCCGCGCTGCGCCCGGACGTGGCGCGCGTAGTGGTGGACGGCGTCGAGCGCGAACAGCCGATCGCGAACGTCAGGGTCGGCGACCTGGTCGTCGTGCTGCCCGGCGAGCGAATTCCCGTGGACGGCGAGGTCCTCGAGGGACGCACGCACGTCGACGAGTCGCTGATCACCGGCGAAAGCCTGCCGGTGATGCGCGAGCCTGGCGGCCGCGTCACCGGTGGGGCGGTCAACGGCGAGGGCCGCATCCTCGTGCGGACGCTCGCGGTCGGCGCGGAGACGGCGCTCGCGAGGATCATCCGCCTCGTCGAGTCCGCCCAGGCCGGCAAGGCGCCGATCCAGCGGCTGGTCGATCGCGTGGCTGCGGTCTTCGTGCCGGTGGTGCTGGTGATCGCGCTGGTGACGCTGCTGGGCTGGGGATTCCTCGGCGGCGACTGGAGTGCCGCCGTCATCAACGCGGTCGCGGTGCTGGTCATCGCCTGTCCCTGCGCGCTCGGGCTGGCGACGCCCACGGCGATCATGGCCGGCACGGGCGTGGCCGCGCAGCACGGCATCCTGATCAAGGACGCGGAAGCGCTCGAAATAGCGCACGCGGTGCGCGTCGTGGCCTTCGACAAGACCGGCACGCTGACCGAGGGCAGGCCCAGGCTGGTGACGATCGTGCCCGCACCCGGAGTGAGCGAGGACCGGGTCCTCGCGCTGGCGGCCGCGCTGGAGCGCGGCAGCGAACACCCGCTGGCGCGCGCCGTGCTGGAAGCAGCCTCGACACGAGGCACGGGAATCCCGGGCTCCGCTGCCGCCGATACGCGCGCGATACCGGGGCTGGGGCTCGAGGCTAGCGTCGACGGCACCGCCGTGCTGATCGGCACCGAGAGGCTGCTGGCCGGGCGCGGCGTCGATCCCGCTGCGCTGGCCGACAGGGCAGCCGGACTCGCGGCAACCGGGCATACCGTCTCCTGGCTCGCGCACGACGGCCGCCTGCTGGGGCTGCTCGCGTTCCGCGACGAGCTGCGGCCACAGTCGACGGCGGCCATCGCCACACTGCGCGCGCTGGGCGTGCGCACCGTGATGATCTCGGGTGACGGCGCCGGCGCGGCGCAGGCCATCGCGCTCGAGGCGGGCATCGACGAGGTGCACGCCCCGGTACTGCCGGGCGACAAGGCCCGCGTGATCGGCGAGATCCGCGCGACGGGAGTGACCGTCGCCATGGTCGGCGACGGCATCAACGACGCGCCGGCACTCGCGGCCGCGGACGTCGGCATCGCGATGGGCTCGGGCACGGAAATCGCCATGCACGCGGCGGGTATCACCCTGATGCGCCCCGACCCGCGCCTGGTGGCCGATGCGCTCGACGTCTCGCGGCGCACCTGGCGCAAGATCCGCGAGAACCTGTTCTGGGCGTTCATCTACAACCTCGTCGGGATCCCGCTGGCGGCAGCCGGGCTGCTGAACCCGGTGATCGCCGGCGCGGCGATGGCGTTCTCGAGCGTCAGCGTGGTCGGCAACACCCTGCTGCTGAAGCGCTGGCGGCCTTCGGCCCGCTGAGGCCCCTGGAAGGCCTCGCCGGCCCGCCCATCCGGTATCCTTGGCGGTCTGATGGCCGGCCGTATCCCACAATCCTTCATCGACGAGCTGCTCGCGCGATCCGACATCGTCGAGATCGTGGGCAGCCGCGTGCAGCTCAAGAAGGCCGGCCGGGAGTGGAAGGCCTGCTGCCCGTTCCACAACGAGAAGACGCCGTCGTTCTGGGTGAGCCCCGACAAGCAGTTCTACCACTGCTTCGGCTGCGGCGCGCACGGCACGGCGCTGGGCTTCATGATCGAGCACGACCGGCTCGCGTTCCCCGACGCGGTCGAGGAACTGGCCTCGCGGCTGGGCCTCACCGTGCCGCGCGAGGACGACGGCCGCGGCCCGCGCGAGAAGACCGGCGAGGAAGCCTACGAACTCATGGGCGCCGTCGCGCAGTTCTTCCGCGACTGCCTGCGCGAGACGCCGAAGGCGCGCGAGTATCTCGAAAATCGCGGGCTCACGAGCGACTCCATCCACAAGTTCGCCGTGGGCTACGCACCCAACGCCTGGGATGCCGTGCTCAAGCGCTTCGGCGGCAACGACGACGCGGTCAAGCAGCTCGCGCAGGTCGGGCTCATCATCGAGCGCAGCGGCGACCGCGCCGGCGGCTATTACGACCGCTTCCGCGACCGCATCATGTTCCCGATCCGCGACGCGCGCGGGCGCGTGATCGCCTTCGGCGGGCGCGTCATCGACCAGGGCGAGCCCAAGTACCTGAACTCGCCCGAGACGCCGCTGTTCCACAAGGGCCGGGAGCTCTACGGCCTCTACGAGGCGCGGCAGTCGCTGCGCCAGCTGGACCGGCTGCTGGTCGTCGAGGGCTACGTCGACGTGGTGCGGCTTGCCCAGGCCGGCATCCTCTACGGGGTGGCCACGCTGGGCACCGCGACCACGCCCGAACACCTCAACCGGCTGTTCCGTCTGACCAGCGAGGTGGTGTTCTGCTTCGACGGCGACCGCGCGGGACGCACGGCGGCCTGGCGCGCGCTCGAGAACGCCCTGCCGCATGCGCGCGAGGGCCGGCAGCTGCGCTTCCTGTTCCTGCCCGAGGGCCACGACCCCGACACGCTGGTCGCCGAGGAAGGCAAGGAAGCCTTCGAGCTTCGCGTCGCCGGCGCGATGCCGCTGTCCGAATTCGTCGTGCGGCAGCTGGCCGCCCAGGTCGACATCGAGAGCGTCGACGGGCGGGCCCGGCTGGCCGAGGTGGCGCGGCCGCTGGTCGCGCGCGTGCCCGAGGGCGTGTACCGCGAGCTGCTGCTCGACCGGCTGGCGCAGGAGGTGCGCATGCCGGCCGGCCGGCTCACGGCGCTGCTGAAGCTCGACGAAGTCGCCGGGGATGCGCCGAGGGGCGCCCTGGGCCGCAATCGCCAGCCGCGCAGCGAGGGCCGCCAGCCCCTGCTGACCCAGGCCATCAAGCTCGTGCTGCACCACCCGCCCGCGGCGCTGGCCGTTACCGACGTCAACGCCCTGCGCAAGGTCGATATCCGCGGCATCGAGGTGCTGGTCGAACTGATCGAGATCGCCCGCAGTCACAAGGACATGCGGACCATGCAGCTCATCGAGCGCTGGCGCGACCGGCCGGAATGGACACGTCTCAGCGAACTCGCCGCGGAAGGCGGCCTGATCGACGCCGCTGCCGCCGGCAAGGACCTCGCCAAGGCCATCGCCAAGATGGTCGCCGAGGCCGGTCCCGGCCGCCGCCTGGACGAGCTGATCGCCCTGTCCCGGGACCGCAAGCTGAGCCCGGACGAACAGCAGGAATTCCAGGCCCTGCTCGCCGCCAAAGGCGCAAGTTAGGCGA
>JADZCS010000245.1 GCA_020851435.1 Gammaproteobacteria bacterium
CCAACGCCTTCGGCCAGTACGACGAGACGCCGGACGAAACCGCCGCGCTCATCAAGGACTTCGCCGTCAGCGGCTTCGTCAACATCATCGGCGGCTGCTGCGGCACCTCGCCCGACCACATCGCCCACATGGCGCAGGCGGTCGCGGGCGTCACGCCGCGGCGCGTGCCCGAGGTGCCGGTCCGCTGCCGCCTGTCCGGCCTGGAGCCGCTCAACATCGGGCCCGAGACGCTGTTCGTCAACGTCGGCGAGCGCACGAACGTCACGGGCTCGGCGAAGTTCCGCAAGCTCATCGAGGCCGGCGACTATTCGGCGGCGCTGGACGTCGCGCGCCAGCAGGTGGTCAGCGGCGCGCAGGTCATCGACGTCAACATGGACGAGGGCATGCTCGACTCGGAGGCGGCGATGGTCCGCTTCCTGGACCTCGTCGCGGCCGAGCCCGACATCTCGCGCGTGCCCGTGATGATCGACTCCTCGAAGTGGACCGTGATCGAGGCCGGGCTCAAGTGCCTGCAGGGCAAGGGCATCGTCAATTCCATCAGCCTCAAGGAGGGCGAGGAATCCTTCCTGGCGCAGGCACGCAAGGTCCGGCTGTACGGCGCGGCAGTCGTGGTCATGGCCTTCGACGAGCAGGGCCAGGCCGACACGATCGAGCGCAAGGTGTCGATCTGCCGCCGCGCCTACGGGCTGCTGACGCAGCGCGTGGGCTTCCCGGCCGAGGACATCATCTTCGACCCGAACATCTTCGCGATCGCCACCGGCATCGAGGAGCACAACAACTACGGCGTCGACTTCATCGAGGGCGTGCGCGGCATCAAGGCGGCCTGTCCGCACGCGCTGACCTCCGGCGGCGTCAGCAACGTGTCGTTCTCGTTCCGCGGCAACGACGCGGTGCGCGAGGCCATGCACAGCGTGTTCCTGTACCACGCGATCCGCGCCGGGCTAGACATGGGCATCGTCAACGCCGGCCAGCTGGCGATCTACGAGGACATCCAGCCCGAGCTTCGCGAGCGCTGCGAGGACGTGGTCCTGAACCGCCGACCGGACGCGACCGAGCGCCTGCTCGAGATCGCCGGCCGGTTCAAGGGCGAGGGCGGCGCGAAGAAGGTCGAGGACCTCGAGTGGCGGCGCTGGCCCGTCGAGAAGCGCCTCGAGCACGCCCTGATCAAGGGCCTCGACGAGTTCGTCGAGGTCGATGTCGAGGAGGCCAGGCTGCGCGCCGTGCGCCCGCTCGACGTGATCGAAGGCCCGCTCATGGACGGCATGAACGTCGTCGGTGACCTGTTCGGCGCGGGAAAGATGTTCCTGCCGCAGGTCGTCAAGTCGGCGCGCGTCATGAAGAAGGCGGTCGCCTGGCTGGTGCCGCACATCGAGCGCGAGAACGCCGGCGTGCGCAAGTCCAACGGCCGCATCGTGCTCGCCACCGTCAAGGGCGACGTGCACGACATCGGCAAGAACATCGTCGGCGTCGTGCTCCAGTGCAACAACTTCGAAGTGGTCGACCTCGGCGTGATGGTGCCGGCCGAGAAGATCCTGACCGCCGCGCGCGAGTGCGGCGCGAGCATGATCGGGCTGTCCGGCCTGATCACGCCGTCGCTCGACGAGATGGTGCACGTGGCGGCCGAGATGCAGCGCCAGGGCTTCGCGCTGCCGCTGCTGATCGGCGGCGCGACCACCTCGCCGGCGCACACTTCGGTCAAGATCGAGCCGAAGTACTCCGCCGCGCCCGTGGTCTACGTCAAGGACGCCTCGCGGGCCGTCGGCGTGTGCCAGAACCTGGTCGGCGCGGAACGCGAAACCTTCGCCGCGAATCTCGTCGAGGAACATGCGCGCCGGCGCGAGCAGCACGCCGGCAAGGGGGCCAAGGGCCCGTCGGTAGCGCTCGCGGACGCGCGCCGCAACGCCAGTCGCATCGACTGGCCCGCCTATGCGCCGCCGAAGCCCAACTTCACCGGGCTGCGCGTGATCGACGATGTCAGGCTCGCCGACCTCGTTCCCTACATCGACTGGATGCCGTTCTTCAACGCCTGGGAATTTGCCGGCAAGTTCCCGGACATCCTGACCGACCCCGTGGTCGGCGAGGCCGCGTCCCACCTGTGGGACGACGCGCAGAAGATGCTCGCCAGGATCCTCGAGGAGGGCTGGCTGTCGGCGCGCGGCGTGGTGGGCTTCTGGCCGGCCAACGCGGTGGGCGACGATATCGAACTCTACGTCGACGATTCACGCGCACAGCCACTCGCGACCCTGCACCACCTGCGCCAGCAGCGCCAGAAGCCGGAGGGCCACGCGCACGAGTGCCTCGCGGACTTCGTCGCGCCGAAGGACACGGGCCTTGCCGACTGGGTCGGTGGTTTCGCCGTCACGGCCGGCATCGGCATCGATGCCCACGTCGCCCGCTTCGAGGCTGCCCACGACGACTACTCTGCGATCATCCTCAAGGCGCTGGCGGATCGCCTGGCCGAGGCCTTTGCCGAGTACCTGCATGCGCGCGTGCGGCGCGAGTTCTGGGGCTATGCGCCGGACGAGCAGGCCGACAACGCGGCCCTGATCCGTGAGGACTATCGCGGCATCCGGCCGGCGCCCGGCTATCCGGCCTGCCCGGACCACACCGAGAAGGGCACGCTGTGGCGTCTGCTCGACGTCGAACGCAGCGCCGGCATTCACCTGACCGAAAGCTTTGCGATGCTGCCGACCGCGGCGGTCAGCGGCTGGTATTTCAGCCACCCGTCCGCGCGCTATTTCCAGGTCGGCAAGATCGGCAGGGACCAGCTCGAGGACTACGCCCGCCGCAAAGGCCTCGATGTCGCGGTTGCCGAGCGCTGGCTCGGACCGAACCTGTAGGCTTGTGGAACTCCCGGCTCGCGGCAGCATCGAACCCCTGGTGGGCGTACTGTCGCAGCAGGCTCCTCAGAGGAGATTTTCTATGCGCATCCTGCTTTCCCTGATCGTCGCTGGCGTGCTTACGGCCACCACCGCACCGGCGCTCGCCGAAGCCAACGTCAAGTGCGAACTCAAGTTCACGATGTCCGGCTGGTCCATCTTCTACAAGGAGATGAAAGGCACGGGCACGATCCACTGCTCCAACGGCCAGAGCATGGCCGTCAAGATCAAGTCGACGGGCGGCGGGCTCACTGCCGGCAAGTCGAGCATCGATAATGGCCATGGCGAGTTCTCCGGCGTTGCCAGCATCAACGAGTTGCTGGGCAGCTATGCCTCTGCCGAGGCGCACGCCGGCGCGGTCAAGTCCAGCCAGGCGCAGGTAGTCACGAAGGGCGAGGTCAGTCTCGCGCTGAGCGGCACCGGTCGTGGCTGGGACCTCGGCGTCGCTTTCGGCAACTTCGTCATCTCCCGCCGTTGAGCGGCGACTGGCCGGCCGGTTGCGTCGGGATGGCCGGCGCTTGGACGGGCGCGGACCCTGAGCGCCTGGCGCCGGGGCTCAATGCCGCGTGCCAGTGTCTCTGGCTCGACCGTCCCGTGCTGTTCGATGCACGGCCCGGCCTGGCGGCCGGCAACGTCGTGTTCGTCGATCCGCAGGACGCCCTGGCCATGGATCGCACCGTCGCCCTGGTGCACCAGGCGCTGGCCAGTCCCGCCTTCGCCCGTCTCGTCGAACGTCATGCGCCGGCGATCGCGCGGCCAGCCCGCTCGTCGACCGGCGGCGTTCTCGGCCTGGACTTCCACCTCGGCGGCCCTGACCCCCAGCTGATCGAGATCAACACCAACCCGGGGGGGCTGCTCGTCAACCTTGAACTGGCCCGCGCGGTCACCGCCTGTTGCGACGAGGTAGCGGCGCCGTTCCTGGAGCAGGCGACCCGAGGGCTGGAACTGGACGGGCTGGCCTCGCGCGTGGCGGACCTGTTCCGCGCGGAGTGGGCCAGCGAGCGCGGCGACGTTCCGCTTCGCACGATCGCCATCGTCGACGATGACCCGCCGGGCCAGTACCTCTATCCGGAGTTCCTGCTGTTCCAGCAGTTGTTCGAGCGCGCCGGCTGGCGCGCGGTCATCGTCGACGCCGCGTCGCTCGAGCTGCGCGACGGTGCCCTGGTCGCCGATGGCGAGCGCATCGACCTGGTCTACAACAGGCTCACGGATTTCTACCTCGCGGAAGCGCGGCACGATGCGCTGCGGCGCGCATATGAAGCCGGCATCGCCGTCGTGACGCCACACCCCGCGGCGCACGCGCGCCTGGCCGACAAGCGGCTGCTGGCGTGGCTGTGCGACGACGGTCTGCTGCAGGAGGCGGGTCTCGACGATGCCGCAAGGGCGCAGCTTCGGCGCACGATCCCGCCCACCGAGGTCGTGGATCCGGCCGCCGCGGACGAGCTGTGGAAGCGTCGCAAGGAACTGTTCTTCAAGCCCTTGGACGGTTATGCCGGCAAGGCTGCCTATCGCGGCGACAAGCTCACGCGCGCGACCTTCGCGCACATCCTGTCGCAGCCCTACGTCGCCCAGGCCGTCGCGCCCACGTCCATGCGGCGCGTGATTGTGGAGGGCCAGGAGACCGACCTGCGTGTCGACGTCCGCAACTTCTGCCACGGCGGCGAGACCTGGCTGCGCGCCGCGCGGCTGTATCGCGGGCAGACCACGAACTTCCGCACGCCCGGCGGCGGCTTTGCCCCGGTGCTTACGCTGTCGTCAGTCCTGGGCCCATCCGCGCGAGCGATCGACTGCGCGTGCCCATGACGCCATCCGGGCGGTAGCCTCGTCGCGGCCCATGCCGGGCTCGAAGACGCGCTCGACCTGCCAGTTGCCCGCCACGTCCTCGGTCGATCCCCAGTAGCCGGTAGCGAGGCCCGCGAGGTAGGCCGCGCCGAGCGCGGTGGTCTCGCGCACGCGCGGACGCACCACGGGTACGCCCAGCAGGTCCGCCTGGAACTGCATCAACAGGTCGTTGGCGGTCGCGCCGCCGTCGACGCGCAGTTCGGTGAGCGGCTGGCCCGCGTCGCGCTGCATCGCGCCCAGCAGCTCCGCGCTCTGGAAGGCGATCGACTCGAGCGCCGCGCGCGCGATGTGTGCGCGCGTGCTGCCGCGCGTGAGCCCGACGATCGCGCCGCGCGCATAGGGATCCCAGTGCGGGCTGCCGAGGCCGGTGAAGGCGGGGACGACGTGCACGCCGCCGGCGTCGGCGACGCTCGCGGCCAGCTCCTCGACCTGTTCCGAGCGCTCGAAGAAGCCCAGGCCGTCGCGCAGCCACTGCACCACGGCGCCGCCGACGAACACGCTGCCCTCGAGCGCGTAGCTCAGCGCGTCGGTGCGCCAGCCGATGGTGGTCAGCAGGCGGTTCTCCGAGACCACCGGCGTCCGGCCGCTGTTCATGAGCAGGAAGCAACCAGTGCCGTAGGTATTCTTGGCCATGCCGGGCTTGAAGCAGGCCTGGCCGAACAGCGCGGCCTGCTGGTCACCGGCGATGCCGCCCAGCGGAACCTGGTAGCCGCCCAGGTCGACCGTCAGTGGTTCGCCGCGCGCGATCGTGCCGGCGGGAATCGACGAGGGCAGGATCTCGGGCAGGCAGGCGCGCGGAATGTCTAGCATCTCGAGCATGACCGGGTCCCAGTCGCCGGTCTCTAGGTTGCACAGCATCGTGCGGCTGGCGTTGGTCGCGTCAGTCACGTGCAGCCGGTGATCCGAGAGCTTGAACGCCAGCCAGCTGTCGACGGTTCCGAACGCCAGTTCGCCGAGTTCCGCGCGGGCGCGTGCGCCGGGCACGTTGTCGAGCAGCCAGGCGAGCTTGGTGCCCGAGAAATAGGGGTCGAGCACCAGCCCCGTGCGACGCATCACCTCGGGTTCGTGACCGGCGGCGCGCAGGCGGTCGCAGGCTTCCGCGGTGCGGCGATCCTGCCAGACGATGGCGCGAGCAACGGGCCGGCCGGTGGCGCGGTCCCACAGCACCGTGGTCTCGCGCTGGTTGGTGATGCCGATCGCCGAAATCTCGCGCGCCGAGACGTTCGCGCGGGCCATGACCTCGGCCATCGTCGCGGCCTGCGAGGCCCAGATGTCGTCGGGATCGTGTTCGACCCAGCCCGGTCGCGGGAAGTGCTGCTCGAACTCGCGCTGCGCCACCGCGACGATGTTGCCGGCGTGGTCGAACAGGATCGACCGCGAGCTCGTCGTCCCCTGGTCCAGGGCCAGCACCAGTCGCGTCATGTCAGTCCTCCTTGGTCCGGTGGGCGCGCAGCCAGTCGTCCAGTCGCGCCTCGCTCCCGGCCGGCACGTGCAGGCCGAGCTTGCTGCGCCGCCAGAGGATATCGTGGGCGGTCATCGCCCACTCGCGGTCCTGAAGGTAGCGGATCTCGGCGACGTGCAGGCCGGGCAGCACTTCCTCGCCGAGTTCGGCCAGGCTCGTCGCCGTGCCCAGCAGCATGTCGATGCGCGTGCCGTAGGCGCGGGCGTAGCGGCGCCGCAGTCCTTCGGGCAGCCACGCGTGGCTTGCGGCCAGTTGCTTCACGAACGTGTCGTAGTCGCGTCCCGGGAGGTCGCCGCCCGGCAGCACGGTGTGTACGGTCCAGGGCGGCGCGTTGCTTCCCAGCAGGGGCGCCAGCCGGTTGACGGCCTCTTCGGCGAGCTTGCGGAAGGTGGTGATCTTGCCGCCGAACACCGATAGCAGCGGCGGCGACTGGCCGTTTTCCAGCTCCAGCACGTAGTCGCGGGTCACTTCCGACGCGTCGCTCGATTCGTCGTCCAGCAGGGGCCGCACGCCGGCATAGGTCCAGACCACGTCCTTCGCGCGCACCGGTCGCTTGAAGTAGCGGCTCGCGTTGGCGCACAGGTAGTCGATCTCGGCCGGCTGGATCGACACCGCCGACGGCTCCGCGTCGTAGTCGACGTCGGTAGTGCCGATCAGCGTGAAGTCGCCCTCGTACGGGATCGCGAAGATGATGCGCCGGTCCTCGTTCTGGAAGATGTAGGCAAACGGATGGTCGAAGATCCGCGGCACGACGACGTGGCTGCCCTTCACGAGCCGCATCCGGTGACGCGCCGGTCCCGGAGCGATGCTGCCCGCGAACGAGGCGGCCCAGGGGCCGGCCGCGTTGACTACGGCGCGCGCCATGACCCGGGTCTTCCGACCGGCCCGGTCGACCAGCGTGGCCTGCCAGCGGCCGTCGACGGCCGCCAGGCTCTGGCAACGCGTGCGCGTCAGCACCGTCGCGCCGCGCTCGGCCGCGTCGACTGCGCATAGCGTGACCAGCCGCGCATCGTCGACCCAGCCATCGGAGTACACGAAGCCGCGGCGGAACGTGTCGCGCAGCGGCCGGCCCGCGGGATGGTTGCGGAAGTCGATCGCCGACGAGCCTGCCAGCCGGCGGCGGCGCGCGAGGTTGTCGTAGAGGAAAAGCCCGGCGCGCAGCAGCCACATGGGGCGCAGGTGCGGCGCATGCGGCATCACGAAACGCAGAGGCCACATGATGTGCGGCGCGGCGTCGAGCAGCAGCTCGCGCTCGCCCAGGGCGCTGCGCACCAGTCGGAATTCGTAGTGCTCGAGGTAGCGCAGGCCGCCGTGGACCAGCTTGGTGCTGTTCGAGGACGTGTGGCTGGCGAGGTCGTCCTGCTCGCACAGCACGACCGAGAGCCCGCGGCCGGCGGCATCGCGCGCGATGCCGGTACCGTTGACGCCGCCGCCGACGACCAGGACATCGCAGCTGAGATCGGAATCGACGGTCGCCATTGCTGAGCCCATTGCAGCCTATCCGTACAGGAGCAGCACGAGGCCCAGCGCGAGCCCGCCGATGAACAGCGTCGCGAGCCCGCCGAGCGCGAGCGGCCGCCAGCCCTGCGCGCGGATCTGCCGCAGGTCGGTCTCGAGGCCCACCGCGGCGAGCGCGGAGGCAAGCAACACCTGCGTGAGCACTGCGAAGCCGGCGAGCACGTTCGCCGGGAGCCAGCCAGTGCTGGCGACCAGGACCATCGCCAGGAAGCCGAACGCGAACCACGGCACGGGAACCTCGGCGCGGCCGGTGCCGCCGGCGCGCCGCGCCGCCGCAAAGCCCAGCAGCAGGATCATCGGCGCGAGCATCAACACGCGCGACAGCTTGCTCACGGTGCCGATGTGCCCGGCGGTCTCGCCGTGCGCGAAGGCTGCGGCCACGACCTGCGCGACCTCGTGCACCGAGGCGCCGATCCACAGCCCGTAGGCCGGGTCGCCGAGGTCCAGCAGCACTCCCAGCACGGGAAAACCCAGCATCACCACGGTGCCGTACAGGGTCACAACCCCGAGCGCGTAGGCGACGCTCTCGCCGCGGTCGCGGACGACCGAGTTGGCCGCGACGATCGCCGAGGCGCCACAGATGGACGTGCCGGCTGCGATCAGGGTCGCCAGGCCGGACTCGACGCGAAGGGCCCGCCCGGCGAGGACGGTGAAGCCGAAGGTCAGCGCCACGCAGGCGACCAGCACGCCGGCGCCCGCCGGCCCGATCGCGAGGATCTGGCCCAGCGTCAGCTGCAGTCCCAGCAGCGCGATGCCGGTGCGCAACGGTCGTCGCAGCGACGCGGCGATGCCCGCCGCGGCCCAGGCCGGCGTGCCGAACAGGTTGCGGTACAGCGCGCCCAGGATGATGGCCAGCATCAGGGGGCTCAGCGTGATCGACGGCAGGAGCTTCCGCAGGCCGAACGCCAGGCCTGCGATGGCCAGGACGAGCGCAAGGCCAGGCGCCCGGGCCCAGGCCTTCGCCGCCAGGGAGTCGGTCATCGCGCCAGGCAGCCCGCGACCGCGCGTGCGGTGACGTCGCTGACCCGGACGTTGGACTCGACGCTGACGCCCGCGATGTGCGGCGTGAGCAGGAGGTTGGGCACACCCGCGAACAGCTTGCCGGCCTCGGCATCGACCGGCTCGCGGGCGAACACGTCCAGCGCCGCGCCGCCGAGGCGGCTGGCGCGCAGCGCTTCGACCAGCGCGGCTTCATCGACCACGCCGCCGCGGGCCGCATTGACCAGGATCGCATCGCGCTTCATGAGGCCGAGCGCGCGCGCACCGATGAGGTTCTGCGTTTCCGGCGTCAGGGGCACGTGCAGGCTCACCACGTCGCTGTGCGTGAGCAGTTCGTCGAGGCTCATGCGGCAGGCGTTCTGCCACTCGGCGTGATCCGGCGCCAGGTAGGGGTCGTAGGCGGCGATCTTCATGCCCAGTGCCCGCGCCCTCGCGGCGGTGGCGCGGGCGATCGCGCCATAGCCGACCAGGCCGAGCGTCTTGCCCGACATCTCGCGGCCCATCAGGCGCTGGCGCGGCCATTGCCCCGCGGCCACCGCTTCCGTGGCGAACCACGCGCCGCGCAGCAGCACCATCGCGGCGGTGATGACGTACTCGGCGACCGACAGGTCGTTGGCGCCGTTGGCGGGAAACACCGCAATGCCGCGCGCGGCGCAGGCGTCAACGTCGATGTTGTCGAGGCCGACGCCCAGGCGGCCGACCGCCTCCAGCTTCGAGGCGGCGGCGAGCAGCGCGCCGCGCACCTGCGTGCGGTTGCGGACGATCAACGCTCGGGCGTCCCGTGCGGCCTCGAGCAGGGCATCGGGTGCGTCGACGAGCTTCGGGTCGTACAGGACGTCGAACGCGCCGAGGTGATCCTTGATGGCCGACTCGTCCATGAATTCGGTGATGACGACCTGGGGCACGGGAACTCCTCGATTGACGTGGCGGGCGCGCAGCGCGGGGATATCAAGCCTTCGGCAGCAGCGCCAGGATTTCCTGGTGAAGGGCGCGCGGCACGGACAGGCCTTCCCGCGCAGCCAGTTCGCGCGCCGCGAGTCGGCGCATGCCCGGCAGTCGCACGCCAGGTTCGGCCGCGATGGCGTCGAGCAGGACCTGCATGCGCGGCAGGAAGGCGCCGCCGGACAGCTTGTCGGGTTCGAGCGCGATGAAAACCTGGCCCATGTCCGGCGGTCCACCGCGATCGTCGAAGAAGGAACTCGCTTCCCAGCCGAACGACGATCCGCTGAGTCCCGCGGCGAGGATCTCGATCATCAGCGCCAGCGCGCCGCCCTTGGCGCCGCCGATGGGCGACAGCGTGCCGGCGAGGGCGGCCGTCGGATCGGTGGTCGGGTTGCCGTCGGCATCGACGGCCCAGTTCGCAGGGATGGACTTGCCGGCCTTCTGGGCCGCGACGATCTTGCCGCGCGCGGCCACCGACAGCGCGAGGTCGATCACCAGCGGCGGCTGCGTGCCTGGCAGCGGGGCTGCAAAAGCGAGCGGGTTGGTGCCCAGCATGGGCTTGCGGCCGCCCCAGAACGCCATCGCCTTCGGCGAATTGCCGAGCACGATGCCGATGAGGCCATGGTCGGCGAGACGCTCCGCATGGGCGCCGGCCTGGCCGAAGTGATGGGAGCGGTGCAGCACGGCGATCGCGATGCCGGCCTCCCGGGCCAGCGGCACGAGCCCGGCGAACGCCACGTCGATCGCGGGATAGGCAAAGCCGTGGCACGCGTCCACGCGCAGCGACGCGAGGCCGGTGCGCGCGACGCGTGGCGACGCGCGGCCGTCGACCTTGCCGGTCCTGGCGTGGAGCGCGTACGACGCGACCCGCGACAGGCCGTGGCCGGCCTGGCCGTCGGCCTCGGCCGCGACCAGCGCCCGGGCCGTTGCGCGCGCGGCGCCGTTGACGGCGCCGCTGGCCTCGAGTGCCGCCCTGGCGAGGTCTTCGGCCTCGGCGAGGCTGAGCTTGACGCTGTCGTTCATCGGCGCTGTCGCGGCGCTCACGCGCTGCGGTAGAGCTTGGTCATCACGAACTCGCGGTGACCGAGCGCCTCGGCCGCCGTGAGACGGCCGTTCGCCGTCTGCACGATCATGTCGATCAGGGAATCGCCCGCCTGATCGATGGTTATCTCGCGGCGGACCACGCCGGAGACGTCCACGTCGACGTGTTCGGACATCAGCCGGACCGTGCGCGGGTTACCCGTGACCTTGATGACCGGCATGATCGGGTTGCCGATCACGTTGCCCTGGCCGGTGGGGAAGATGTGCACCACGTAGCCGGCGGCGGCCTGCAGCGTGCAGCACTCGGCGGCGGCGGAGGAGGTGTCCATGAAGTACAGGCCCGGGCCGCGGGCCGGCGCCTCGGCCGGCTCGAGCACGTCGATGTAGGAAATCTTCTTGCCGATCTTCTCGAGGTTGCCCAGTGCCTTTTCCTCGATCGTGGTCAGGCCGCCGATGATGTTGCCCTTGGTCGGCTGGCTGTCGGACAGGTCGGAGGTCTTGTGCGCCTCGATGACTTCGTCCTGGTAGGCCTGCCAGGTCTTCATGAACTTCTCGCGCACTTCGGGCGTCGCGGCGCGCGCGGCGGCCAGGTGCTCGGCGCCCGTGAG
Organism: Gammaproteobacteria bacterium; assembly: GCA_020851435.1. Taxonomy (GTDB): domain Bacteria; phylum Pseudomonadota; class Gammaproteobacteria; order Steroidobacterales; family Steroidobacteraceae; genus JADZCS01. Next base: position 11,292 of record JADZCS010000245.1, read on the forward strand.
CTCCGACGTCTCGCCGAAGCAGCCATAGAGGCCGTGCGGCACGAGTTTGTCGTACATGTTGCCTACGGTCGGGCAGGAGGCGAGGCCGGTGGTGGTGTCCGACTCGCCGCACTTGGCGGCGACCCACAGTTCCTCGAGGTCGCACTCGACGCGCACCTGCCCCGAGGTCTGGTGGACGAATTCCTTGGCCTTGCGCGAGGCCGCGGCGATCGTCGCGATGTCGCCGTTGCCCTCGATCCAGAAGCCGGCGACGGGCTTGCCCGTGGCGGCGATGCCGTCGACGATCTTCTGCGTCCAGCCCGGCTCGATGCCGATGACGATGCAGGCGGCCACGTTCGGGTTGGCGCCCGTGCCGATCATCGTGCGGAAGTGCAGGTCGAGGTCCGCGCCGAACTGCAGGCGCCCGTAGGCGTGCGGCAGGGCGAGGGTTCCCTGGATGTGCGCCGCGACGGCTTCGCAGGCGGCGTTGGAGATGTCGTCCACCGGCAGGATGGCGACGTAGTTGCGGACGCCCACGCGGCCGTTTTCGCGGCGGTAGGCCCAGATCTTTCTTCCAGTGCTCATGTTCGTTCCGCCCTTACCAGCGCTTGGTCTTGAGGTTGTGCGTGTGGACGTGCGCGCCCTTCTTCACGGGGGCGACGATGCGGCCGATGTCCTGGCCGTACTTGATGACGGTGTCGCCGGGCTCGAGGTCCTTGAGGGCGACCTTGTGGCCGATCGGCACGTCCATCGAGACGGTCATGCGGAAGTCGCTGTTGTCGTGGGTGACGACGCAGAGCATGTCGGTGCCGGCCTGGAGGCCTTCCACCACCACGACGCCAACGTTGTCGGCGTGGTCATGAACCAGAAGTTGCGGGACGCTCACGGAATCCTCCTCGGGGGGCGACGGCAGGCGCTGGGGCGGCCGAAGTGCGCGAAGCAATTGGCCGCAACTCTTGTATAAGATAGTATACAGCAGATCACGGACTGGAACTCAAGCCCGCAGTCGATCCGCATTACACTGTGCGCGGTCAACAGGCAGGTACTAAATGAACGATTCACCCCACTATCGTCCGCTCTACCGCCAGGTCTACGACTTCCTGCTGAAGCAGATCGCGGAGGGTGGCTGGCGCCCCGGCGAGATCCTCCCGTCCGAGCAGCAGCTCGCGGTCCGGCTCAACGTGAGTCAGGGCACGGTGCGCAAGGCGCTCGACACGCTGGCCGTGGACAAGCTCATCGAGCGCCGCCAGGGCAAGGGCACGTTCGTCGTCGAGCAGACCCAGGAAAGCGCGCTGTTCCGCTTCTTCCGCCTCGCCCAGCCCGGCGGCGTCAGGGCCGTGCCTACCAGCGACAGCGATTCCCTGCGCACGCGCAAGGCGAAGCCCAACGAGGCCCAGCGGCTTCGGCTCGAGGCCGGCGCGATGGTCATCGAGATCGCGCGGACGCGGCTCATCGACGGCAAGCCCACGGTGTTCGAGCGCATCGTCCTGCCCAAGGCGCTGTTCCCCAACCTCGACGGTCGCACGCCGCTGCCGAACGCGCTGTATGCGCTGTACCAGCGCGAGTACGGCATCAACATCACGACGGCCGAGGAAGAGCTGCACGCCGACCTCGCCAATCGCGACGACGCCCGCCGCCTCGGCGTGGCGGAAGGCTCGCCCATCCTGCACATCGAGCGCGTGGCGATCGGCCTCGACGGCACGCGCGCCGAATATCGCGTCAGCCGCTGCAACACCACCGCACTCGTCTATGCCGTGCAGCTGTCCTGAGTCCGGCGGAGGCCGCGCATGAGCAGGGTGCTGTGCGTCGGCCACGCCGTGCAGGACTTCGTCTTCGGCGTCGAGGCGCTGCCGACGCGCGGTGAGAAATATCGCGCCCGGAGCTTCACGACCGTCGGCGGCGGACCCGCGGCCACCGCCGCCGTCGCGATCGCGCGCCTGGGTGGCGAGGCGCTGCTGGCGGCACGCATCGGCGACGACCTCGCCGCCGGCCTGATCGCGGCCGAACTCGAGGGCTACGGCGTCGACTGCCGCTGGCTGCGGCGCTTCGCCGGCTGCGGCTCCTCCGTCTCGGCCGTGATGGTCGATCCCGCGGGCGAACGCATGATCGTCAACCACCTCGATGCCGCGTTGCCGCGCGATGCCTCGTGGCTGCCCGAGCCGCATGCAGTGGACGCACGGTGCGTGCTCGCGGACGTGCGCTGGCCGGAGGGCGCGCTCGCGGCCCTCGTGCAGGCCCGCGCCGCCGGCCTGCCGGGCGTACTCGACGCCGATCGGCCGGTGCCGACGGACGGCGCACTGCTGCGCGCGGCCAGTCACGCGGCGTTTTCCGCGGACGCGCTGTCGGACTACACGGGTGACGACGACCTGCCGCGCGCGCTCGCGCGCGTCGCTGCGGAACTCGGCAACTGGTGCTGCGTGACCGCGGGCGCAGAGGGGGTGTGGGTGGCTTCGGCCGGGGCCGTCGAGAACATCCCGGCGTTCCCGGTCTCGCCCGTCGACACGCTGGGCGCCGGCGACGTGTGGCACGGCGCCTTCGCGCTGGCGCTGGCGGAGGGCCGCCGCGAGCCTGACGCCGTGCGTTTCGCCTCGGCCGCGGCCGCGATCAAGGTAACCCGGTTCGGCGGGCGCAAGGGCGTGCCGGACCGCGCAGAGGTGGATTCATTGCTGGCCACGCGACCTGCGCTGGCCTGACCCAGGGAAAGGACGCAGTAATGATGATTTCCGCAGGAAAATATCGCGGCATGCGCCGCATGGCGGACGCCGGCGGCCGGTACAAGATGACGGCCGTCGACCAGCGGCCGCCGATCAAGAATCCCATCAAGGCGAAGCGCGGCACGGCCGAGGCGCCGTGGGAGGACGTCGCGGGCTTCAAGGAGATGCTCATCGAGGAGCTGCAGTCCGAGTCCTCGGCGCTGCTGCTCGACCCGCACTTCGCGTATCCGCGCGGCGTAACGCGGCTCGATGCCCGCCCCGGAATGATCCTGACGCTGGAAGACTCGATCTTCACCGAGACTCCCGGCGGGCGGCTGTCCGCCGAGATCGACGACTGGTCGGTCGAGAAGATCAAGCGTGCCGGCGGCGATGCCGTCAAGGTGCTGACCTGGTACCGGCCCGATGCCGACGCCGCGGTGTGCCGCGCGCAGCAGGACTTCACGCAGCGCATCGGCGAGGCCTGCCGGCGCTACGACATCCCGTTCGTGTTCGAGCTGCTGGTGTATCCGCTGGCGCGCGATACCGAGCAGACCAGCGACTACGTCGAGATGCAGACCAAGCACCCGGAGTTCGTGCTGGAGAGCGTGCGGACCTTCGCCGATCCGCGCTTCGGCGTCGACCTGTTCAAGCTCGAGAGCCCGATCCCCGCGGCCGCGATTCCGGATCCGGACAGCGCCGATGCCGCCCGCACCCAGGCCTGGTTCGACCGGCTGGGCGAGGCGGCCGGCAGGCCCTGGGTGATGCTGTCGGCCGGCGCCGGCATGCAGGAATTCAAGCGTGTGCTCGTCCATGCCTATCGCGCGGGAGCCTCCGGTTACCTGGCCGGCCGCGCCATCTGGCTCGAGCCGTTCCAGCAATTCCCGGACTGGGACGGCATCCGGGCGGGGCTGCGCGCCCGCTCGCTGCCCTATATGCGCGAGCTCAACGCGCTGACCGACGGCGCCGCGCGTCCCTGGCACACGCATCCGTGCTTCGGCGCCGCCGGCGCCCACGTCGAGCCCGCGGACGCCAGCTTCCGTCATGTCTACCCGGGATTTGGAGATCAGTCATGAGCCTGACCTATGGCGTCGCCGTGCTGGCGCGTCCCACCTTCGACGTTCCGTTCGCGGAAGACATGAAGAACCGCGCCTTTGCCGCGCTCGAGGCGGCCGGAATCCGCACCGTCGGTCCGCGCGAACTGCTGTTCGATCGCGCGGCCGCCGAGCAGGCGATCGCGCAGATCCAGGGTGCGGGGCCGATCGACCTGCTGCTGATCCTGCAGATCACGTTCACCGACGCGACCATGACCGTCAAGCTGGCGCGCGAGGCAACGACGCCGATCGCCATCTGGGCCGTGCCGGAGCCGCGCAGCGGCGGGCGCCTGCGGCTCAACGCCTACTGCGGCCTGAACCTGGCCGCCCACGCGCTGGGCCGCGCCGGCGTGCCGCACGGCTGGCTGTACGCGGATCCCGATGCGCCGGGCCTCGCCGAGGACCTGCGCGCGCTGGCGAAGCCGGCGTCGGTCGTGCCGACGCGCGCCCGGTCGGTGGCTTCATCGCAGGACGCGAAGGCCGATCGCGCGCTGGACTCGCTCGCCGGTTCGAGCATCACCGTGGTCGGCAAGCATCCCGACGGCTTCGATACCTGCGAGTACGACGGCGACCTGCTGCTGAAGCTGGCGGGCATGAAGGTGGAGACGGTCCAGCTCGGCCAGCTGTTCGACAAGGCGCGCGGCATCGACGCCACGCGCGTCGGCGGCGTCAAGGCCTCGGTGCAGACCGAGCTCGACGGGCTCGACGGCGTGAACCAGGAACAGCTCGACAAGTCGTTCCGCGTGTTCTGTGCGCTCGAGGACGTGCAGCGCGAGAGCGGCGCCAAGGGCCTGGCCGTGCGCTGCTGGCCTGAGATGTTCACGGAGTACGGCTGCGCGGCCTGCGGGCCCATGGCCATGATGAACCAGAAGAGCGTGCCGTCCGCCTGCGAGGCCGACGTCAATGGCTCGATCTCCCAGCTCATGCTGCAGGAACTCGCAGGTGAACCTGCCTGGATGGCCGACCTCGTCGACATCACGCCCGCCGACGACACGGCCGTGCTGTGGCATTGCGGCCTCGCGCCGCTGTCCATGCGCGATCCCGAGACCCGCGCCGAGGCGACCATCCACACCAACCGCAAGATGCCGCTGCTGCACCAGTTCCCGATCAAGCCAGGCCGCATCACGCTGGCGCGGCTGTCCCAGTCGCGCAACCAGACCAAGCTCATGATCGCGGGCGCCGAGGTCATCCGCGCGCCGATGGCCTTCACGGGCTGTTCGGGAACGGTGCGGTTCGACCGGCCGGCGGCCGAAGTCGGGCGGACCATCATGGAGGAGGGGCTCGAGCACCACTTCGCGCTGGCCTACGGCGACCACCGTCCGGCGCTGCGCGCGATCGCCGCGCGCTGGAACCTGCCCGTACTCGAGCTGGCCTGACCATGGGCGCCTTCGACCTCGAAGCGCCGAACTGGGGGCGGATTCCGCCGGTCGAGGTCACCGGGCCTGCGACCGTGGGTGCCGACCGCGTCGTCACGGTGCCGACCAGCGCCGGACCCTTGCGGGTCTCGATGCTCGCCGACGGCGTGCGCTTGCGGCTCGGCGGGCAGGCGCGCGACTACGGCATCCTCGTGGCGGAGCCTGAGCCGCTGGCGGTCGATGTCGAGGGCTCGCCGGATCGCAGCGTGCTGCGTGCCGGCGGGCGCGTGCTCACTCTGGAGCACAAGCCGCTCGCGTTCGCGCTGGAACGCGAGGGACGCGTCGTGCAGCGCTCGCCTGGCGACGCGCACTTCGTGCGTCGATTCAGGCTGCCGCCCTTCGCGCGGCTTGGCGAGGGCTGGTTCGTGTCGCTGGAACTGGGCCATGCATCGCCGGTGTACGGACTGGGCGAGAAGTGGGGCCGGCTCGACCACCGCGGCCAGCTGATCCGCTCGTTCAATCACGACGCGCTCGGCGTCAACGCTGAGGCCAGCTACAAGAACGCGCCCTTCGCGTGGAGTCCGGACGGCTGGGGCGTCTTCGTCCACACGGCCTGGCCCGTGACGCACGGCGTGGGCTATGCGCCCTGGTCGCAGCGCGCCTACGGCATCAAGGTCGACGATCCCGCGCTGGACCTGTTCCTGCTCGACGGTCGCGACGGCGCCGAGCAGTTGCGCCAGTACACGGGCCTCACCGGCCGTGCACCGCTGCCGCCGCTGTGGAGCCTGGGCGTCATCCTGTCGAAGGCGTACTACAGGGATTCTGCCGAGATCCTCGCCGTGGCAGCGGAGGTGCGCCGGCGCAGGATGCCCTGCGACGTCATCACCTTCGACGGCCGCGCCTGGCAGGACACCGACACCCGCTTCGCGTTCGAGTGGTGCCCGAAGCGCTATGCCGATCCGCGGCCGACGATCGAGGCGCTCAAGGCGCTCGACTTCCGGATCTGCGTGTGGGAGTACCCGCTGGTCTCGGTCTTGAACCCCCTGTTCGACGAGATGGCGGCCAAGGGTTGGCTGCTCAGGGATGCGACGAACGGCGAGGCCTACCGGTTCAGGTTCGATCCCGAGCCCTTCGGCGCGGTGCTCACGCAGTTGCCCGACTCGGGCATCGTCGACTTCACGCACCCGGATGCCTACGCCTACTGGCGCGACCGGCACGAGGACCTGTTCGCGCTGGGCGTGGACATGCTCAAGCCGGATTTCGGCGAGCAGGTCGAGTCGCGTTGCGTCGCATCCAACGGGGCGAGCGGCGACGAGCTGCACAACGTCTACGCGCTGCTCTACAACCGCTGTGTCTACGAGGCCGCGCAGCGTTACTGTCGCTCCGGGCCGTTCCTGTTCAGTCGCGCGGCGTGGCCCGGTTCCCAGCGCTACCCGTCGCAGTGGGGCGGGGATCCGCAGGCGGACTGGGGCGGGCTCGCAGCCAGCATCCGCGGCAGCCTGTCCTGGGGCATGACCGGCGCCCCGTACTTCGCCACCGACGTGGGCGGCTTCTATGGCGACCAGCGCGACCCGCTGCTGTACGTGCGCTGGGCGCAGGCAAGCGTGTTCTCGGCGCACATGCGCCTGCACGGCATTGGTCCGCGCGAGCCCTGGACCTACGGTCCGGAGGCCGAGGCCGCCGTGAACGCCGCCTTGCAGCTGCGCTATCGTCTCATCCCTTACCTGCGCGCCGCGATGCGCCAGTCCGGTGAGACCGGCCTTCCCGTCCAGCGCGCGATGGCGCTGGCCTGCCCGGACGAGCCCGAGGCCTGGCCCTTCGAGGAGCAGTTCTTCTGCGGCGACGAGCTGCTGGTGGCGCCATGCCTCGACCCTGCGGGCAGCGTCCGCGTGTACGTCCCCCGCGGCGACTGGCGCCGCTTCCCCGACGGGGCGCCGATCGAAGGCGGGCGGTGCCACACGCTGCAGCTGGGCATCGACCAGATGGCGGTTTTCGCGCGCGCGACGGCGCAGATTCCGCTGGGTCCCGCCGTCGAGCACACGGGTCAGTTGCCCGGTGGAATCGAGTCGATCGCCGAGGTCTGGCGTCCAGACTGACGACGCCGCTGCGGCAAGCCCGTAACGCACTGCAAGACGAGAGCGTTGCTTTCGGGCAACGGTAACTTTGCAGCTTTTGATGTCTTATATAAGGGTTGTAAGACATTAAAACCCTGTGCTAGCGTCCTCCATGGGCGAACTGGGTCCGCCGGGCCTGCGTCGTTCACGCCACGTTCCTTGAGGGGGGAAACAGTCGATGTCACACGTCAACACGGAAGTACTTGGTGCCAGGGCTGCGACTCCGATCGCGCTGGCCGTGATCGCCGCGCTGGCCGCCGCCGCGCCGGCCTATGCCCAGGATTCCTCGGGCTCGGTCCTCGAGGAAATCATCGTGACCGCGCAGAAGCGCGAGCAGAACCTCCAGGACGTGCCGATCGCCGTCTCGGTGGTCAACGGTTCCGCGGCCGACGCGATGGGCGGATTCAACGCCGAGGCGCTCAAGACGCTCGTGCCGTCGCTGAACATCCGCAAGACCAACACCTCGCTGAACCAGGCGCTGTTCCTGCGCGGCGTGGGCACGATCAACTTCGCCATCGCCGCGCAGCCCAGCGTGGCGGCGGTGCTCGACGGCGTCGTGCTGTCGTCCGCGGGCGAAGCCTTCGGCGACCTGTACGACGTGGAGCGCATCGAAGTGCTGCGCGGCCCGCAGGGCACGCTGTTCGGCAAGAACGCCTCGGCGGGCGCCGTCAACATCGTCTCGAAGCGCCCCGGCGACACGCTCGGCGGCTACATCGAGGCCGGCTGGTTCGAAGACAACGAAATGCGGGTCAAGGGCTCGCTGGACACGCCGGTCTCTGACACCCTCAAGGGACGCACCACCGTCACCTGGGGCCAGTTCGACGGCTACATCAAGAACATCAGCGCCACGCCGGCGGGCGGCGATCTCAACGGCTACGACCGCATGGGGATCCGTTCCATCTGGGTGGCCGACCCCAGCGACAACGTGCAGCTGACGTTCATCGGCGACTACCGCAAGTCCGACGACAACTGCTGCGTCGAGGTCATCGGCACTGCGCCTGGCACTGCCAATGGCGCCGCGCTCCAGTCGTTGATGAGCGGCGTCGACTTCCGAGGCGTCGAGACCCGCGAGGTCAAGCAGAACCTCGAGATGCGTTCCGAGGAAGAAGCCTGGGGCCTTTCGCTGCAGGCGGACATCACGCTGGGCGGCGGGCGCACCTTGACGTCGATCACCGCCTACCGGACCTGGGACGCCACCGAGATCCGCGAAGGCGACTGGCTGGACGTCGCGGCGGCCTACGTCGGCAACCCGTTCGCCCAGCTGCATGACTACGGCCCGCAGGACACCAAGACCTTCTCGCAGGAACTGCGCATCGCCTCGCCGGGCGGCGAGTTCATCGACTACGTCGCGGGCCTGTACTACTCGAAGACCGAGGCGCACCGGTTCTTCGAGCGTTCGGTCATCTCGTGCACGGCGAGCACCCTGCCGGTGGACTCCACGGGCGTCCGGCCCTGCACGCCCGCGGCCTCGACCATCGTCTCGGCGTCGTCCAGCGCCGATTTCGGCGCGGACTTCGAGAACTTCGCGTTGTTCACCGACGGCACGGTCAACTTCAACGACAGCTTCCGCGGCGTGATCGGCCTGCGCTGGACGCAGGACGACCTGAGCTACTTCCACAACCGCACGCCGTCGCCGATCGGCGGCCTGCCGGGCATCCGCACGGACACGACCGGCTACAAGGGCGGCGACAAGTCGGACAATCTCTCGGGTCGCATCGGCGTCCAGTTCGACGCGTCCGACACGGTCATGCTGTACGCGACGTACGCCAAGGGCTACAAGGGCCCGGCGTTCAACGTGTTCTTCAACATGACCGCCAACAACAAGGAAGTGCTGGACGCCGAGACAGCCGACTCGTTCGAGGTTGGCGCCAAGACCACGCTGTTCGGCGGCAAGATGCTGCTGAACGCTGCTGCGTTCAACGCCAAGTACGACGACTTCCAGGCCAACAACTTTACCTACCTGAACGGCACGCTGATCACGACGCTGACCAATGCGGGCAAGGTTTCGTCCCGCGGCGTCGAACTCGACTTCATGGCGCGTCCGACCGACGACCTGTCGATCAACGGCGGCATCGCCTACACCGACGCGCACATCGACGAGTTCTTCACGCCGGCCGGCAGCACGCCTACGGTCAGGGACGGAACGACCCTGCCGCTGGCACCGAAGTACAAGGCCTCGCTGTCCGCGGATTACCGGTTCGATCTGGGTTCGCTGGACCTCGTGCCCAGCCTCGTCTACTCCTACCAGTCGGAGCAGTGGTCGGACCTCAACGAGCCTGCGGCCCTGCGCATCGAGGGCTACTACACGGTCGACGTCTCGCTGGCCCTGGCCACGAAGGATGACCGGTATCGCCTGACGCTGGTGGGCAGGAACCTGACCGACGAGCACTACGCCGCGCTGCTGACGGCCGGTGGTCCCGGCGGCTCGCCGCGCCTGCAGATCCCGCGCGATGCCGACCGGTACTTCGGCCTGCAGTTCCGCGCCAACTTCGGCGGCAACTGACCTGTCGTGTGCCCGCGCCGCGAGGCGCGGGCACACCCAGCCGCAGCCTTGACCGACTCCAATCCCCCCGCGGTAATCCGCCTGCTGGATGCCGCAGCCGCGGGACTAGCGCGCCTCAACGATCCGCTCACGCGCGCAGGCCTGGCCCTGTCGGGCGTCCTCGTGGCGTCGATGCTCGCACTCGCGCTGGCGCAGATCGGCTCGCGCGCGCTGTTCAACTACACGCTCGACTGGGCTGAGGAATCGGCGCGCTTCGCACTGGTCTGGACGGTGCTCGCGGCCGCGCCCTACGCCTACCGCCGCGGCCAGCACGTGGCGATCGACGCGTTCGCCGCAGCGCTGCCGCCTCGCCTCATGTACGTGACCAGCCTGTTTCTCAACCTGCTGGTGCTCGCGATACTCGCGCGCTTCCTGTTCGAGGCGATCCATTTCTGGGAGCGCGGCCTCAGCATGGTGGCCTCGGCGCTGCCGATGCCGATGGCATGGATCTACTCGATCGTCCCGGTGTCGTTCGCTGGCATGTTGCTGGCCGGCCTGGAACTCTCGCTCCGCCTGGCGCGCTCGCTGTGGCGACCGGATCCGCTGCTTACGCTCGCCGGCACTGTCGCCGGCGTGACGGCGGAGTAGGCCATGTCGATCGCGTTCTTCTGGTTCTTCGTGCTGCTGATGTCGCTGGGCATGCCGGTGGTGTTCGCGCTGCTGGCGGGGCCCGGTCTGTCCCTGTTCGTGGACGGCCAGAGCGAGTACTTCGCCGCGCTGCTGGCGCGCCTGTACGGCGGAATCGACAGCTTCCCGCTGCTGGCCGTGCCGTTCTTCATCCTCGCCGGCGAGCTCATGAATTCCGGCGGCATCACGCTCTCGATCGTGCGTTTCGCGCAGTCGCTGGTGGGCCACGTGCGCGGCGGCCTGGCACAGGTCAACATCCTGTCGTCGATGCTGTTCGCCGGCATCTCCGGTTCGGCCGTCGCCGATGCCTCGGCCATCGGCAAGATGCTGATCCCGGCCATGGAGCAGAACGGCTACCGGCGCAGCTTCGCCGCTGCGGTCACGGCCGCCGCCGCAGTGATCGGCCCGATCATCCCGCCGTCCGGGATCATGGTGCTGTACGGCTTCGTGATGAACCTCTCGATCGGAGCGCTGTTTGCAGCCGGGATCGTGCCTGGCATCCTGATCGGCCTCGGCCTGATGGGCGTGACGCGCTGGCTGGCGAAGCGCCACGGCCTGCCCGTGGCTTCGGCCAAGGCTACCTGGCGTGAACGTGGCCATGCCCTGAAGGGCGCCTGGCTCGCGCTGCTCATGCCGGTGGTGCTGCTGGGCGGCATGCTGTCCGGCATCTTCACGGCTACCGAGGCGGCTGCGGTTGCGGCTTCCTATGCGTTGTTCGTCACGTTGTTCGTGGTCAAGACGCTGGACTTCGCTGAAATGCGCCGGGTTTTCGTGGCGACTGCCCTGCAGTCCAGCGTGATCCTGCTGCTGGTCGGCGCCGCCGTGACGCTGGGATGGCTCGCGACGGTATCGGGAATGGCGGAGCAGATCGCGGTGGGCCTGCTGAAGCTGTCCGACGACCCGCTGGTCCTGCTGTTCCTGGTCAACATGCTGCTGTTCGTGGTGGGCATGTTCCTGGACGCCGGCCCGGCCATCCTGATCCTGGGGCCCGTGCTCTCGCCGGTGTTCACCGGCATGGGCGTGGACCCCGTGCACTTCGCGATGATCATGTGCGTGAACCTGACCGTGGGGCTCGCGACGCCGCCGATGGGCCTGGTGCTGTTCGTGACGGCCTCGGTTTCAGGCGAGCGGATCGGCGCCATCGTCAAGGACATCGTCCCGTTCCTCGCCGTGGAAATCGCGGTGATCTTCCTGATCACCTATTTCCCGGCGCTGACCCTCACCGTGCCGCGCCTGTTCGGCCTGATGCAGTAGCCCGGCCATGACCAACCCCGTCGTACTGCGCGTGCTGCTGGCCCTGATCGTCGCCGGGTGCATTGCCGGCATCGTCAACTCGCGCAGCGAGCGCGCGGAGTTCACGATCCGCATCGCCTTCCTCGCTTCCAAGGACGACGAGGATTACTTCGGCGCCATGGCCTTCAAGCGCTACGTCGAGGAGCGCCTGCCGGGGCGTGTGTCGGTGCAGGTATTCCCTTCTGGCCAGTACTGCGGCAGCGAGCGCGAATGCATCGAGGCACTGCAGAGCGGCACGCTGGAGATGCACCAGACCACCATCGGCGGCCTCGCGGGGCTCTATGGGCCCGCCCAGGCGCTCGACCTCCCGTACCTGTTCCCCAGCGATGCGGTGGCCGAGTGCGTTCTCGACGGCCCCATCGTGCGCGAGATGGGCGACTCGATCCTCGCCCAGGGCCTGGGCCTGAAGCTCATGGCCATCGGCAACACCGGCGGCTGGCGCAGCTTCGCAATGCGCGACGTGCGCATCCGCGGCGTGGCAGACCTCGCGGGGCGCCGGATCCGTACGCTGCCCTCGGCCATGGAGCAGCAGATGGTGCGCGAGCTCGGCGCGAGCCCGATGCCGCTGCCGTTCTCCGAGCTCTATTCAGCGCTGAACGCCGGCCTGCTGGACGGCACCAAGAACAGCATCCAGGACGTGGTGGGCCAGAAGCTGCACGACCACATCCGCTACCTGTTCGTCGACCGGCACAGCTACATGACGGCGATGTGGTGGTACTCGGACAAGCGCTGGCAGGTGCTGCCGCCGGACGTGCAGGCGGTCGTCGGGCAGGGCTTCCGCGCCCTCGCGATCGAGACGCGCGCTGCCGCCGCGCGCCGGGAGGCGCCGGCGCTCGAGGAATTCCGCCGCCGTGGCGGCACGGTCGACATCGCGACCGACGCGCAGCGCGCCGAGTTCAAGGCTGCCACGCTGCCGCTGCGCGACTGGTACGCCGAGCGGTACGGAACCACCTGGCTGACGCGGCTGGACCAGGCCGTCGCGGCCTGCGAGGCGGGGCGGCCACAGGCTTGATCAATACGAGGTGATGATGCGTATCCTGTTTGTTGATGCCGGCAACTATTGTCGCTCGCCGGCTGCCGAGGCCGTGGCCCGCAAGCTCGCTGCACGCGCCGGGGTGGCGATGAGCTTCTCGTCGGCCGGGCTCAAGGACAAGCACGCCGGGGACACCGCGGACCCGCGAACGATCGAGGCCTGCGCCGCGCGCGGCTACGACCTCGGCGCGTTCCGCTGTCGCGAGATCACGCCCGCGGACTTCGCGGCCAGCGACCTGATCCTGGCCATGGATCGCGACAACATGGCGGAGCTGGAGGCGCGCCGGCCGGCGGGTTCGACGGTGCCGATCCGGCTGTTCCTCGGCGAGTCCGAGGTTCCCGACCCGTATTACGGCGAGGCCGACGGCTTCGGCTTCATGATGGACCAGATCGAGGAAGGCGCGCTGGCGCTGATCGGGGCGCGCTAGCGAGCTTCAGGTCCCGTCGTCGACTGGCTCGTCGAGCGTGTCGACGTAGCCGCGACCGCCGAGTTGCGACATCTGGCGCAGGATCCAGCGTTGGCGCTTCTGCACGTAGCGCGACGGGCGGTCGACGCGATAGCGGATTGGGTTCGGCAGGACGGCCGCCAGCAGCGCGGCCTGTTCGCGCGTGAGCCTGCTCGCAGGCCGGCCGAAGTAGCGCTGGCTGGCGGCTTCGACGCCGAAGGTACCGCGGCCGAATTCCGCGACGTTCAGGTAGACCTCGAGGATGCGCTGCTTGGGCCAGGCGGCCTCGATCAGCAGCGTGAACCAGGCCTCGAGGCCCTTGCGTACGAAGCTCTGGCCGGGCCACAGGTACAGGTTCTTGGCGACCTGTTGCGAGATCGTGCTGGCGCCACGCAGCTTCCGGCCGCGCTTCGAGTCGCGCACCGCCTTGTCGATCGCCTGCAGGTCGAAGCCCAGGTGCGAGGCGAACTTCTGGTCCTCGGCCGCCACCACCGCAACGCTGGCGTTCGGGGAAATCCGTTCGAGGTCCGCCCACTCGTGCCGGAAGCGATAGCCCTGCTCACGGCCGAACAGGGCCTCGGCGCGGTCGCGCAGCATGAAGGCGCTGGTCGGCGGGTCCAGCCAGCGCAGCGGCAGCACGAGCAGCAGGCTCGCGGCGAGCGAGCCCAGTATCAAGATCAGCGCGAAGCGCCGAAGGCGGGCCGGCCACGAACGCGCAGTGCCCACGCGTCCGGCCCGCAGGTCAGACGCGCCTGGCGGAAGTGACGACCACCGGCTCCACGGGAACGTCCTGATGGCCGCGGCGCGAGGTGGTCGGCACGGCGACGATCTTGTCGACCACGTCCATTCCTTCGGTGACGCGTGCGAACACGGCATAGCCGTAGTTGCGCGGGCCCTGGTGATCCAGGAAGGCGTTGTCCACGACGTTGATGAAGAACTGCGAAGTCGCGCTGTCGACGTCGCTGGTGCGGGCCATCGAGAGCGCGCCGCGCAGGTTCTTGAGGCCGTTGTTGGCCTCGTTCTTGATCGGCGCGCGGGTCTTCTTCTGGTCCATGTCGGCCGTCATGCCGCCGCCCTGGACCATGAAGCCCGGAATCACGCGGTGGAAAACGGTGCCGTCGAAGTGACCGTCGTCGACGTACTGCAGGAAGTTGGCGACTGTGAGCGGAGCCTTCTCGGCGTCGAACTCGATGGTGAAGCTGCCGAGGGAAGTTTCGAAACGGACCATGGTGTGATTCCTGCGTGTCGTGAAGCGAATATTCTAGCCCGCGGCGCGGCCGAGCGTCGCGCGCTCGAGGCCGGCGAGGTCGCGGCGGGTCTCGACTTCCCGCAGGCCGGCATCTGCGAACAGCTTGCGCACGGCCTCGCCCTGCTCGAAGCCATGCTCGACGATGAGCCAGCCGCCGGGAGCGAGGTGGGCCAGGGCGCCCGCTGCGATCTCGGCGATCGCCTCGAGCCCGCCTGGACCTGCCACGAGCGCGGCGCGCGGCTCGCAGGCCAGCGCCGGGTCGGCCAGGTGCGGGTCGTCGGCGGCCAGGTATGGCGGGTTCGACACGATCACGTCGAAGCGCTCACCGGCCACCGGACCCCACCAGGAACCCTCGCGGAATTCGACGCCGACGTCCTCGACGGAGGCGGCGTTGTCGCGCGCGACCGTGAGCGCGCCGGCCGAGGCGTCGACGCCGACGACGTCGGCATCCGGGCGTTCGGAGGCGATGGCGATCGCGACCGCGCCGCTTCCGGTGCCGAGGTCGAGCACGCGCGTCGCTTCGCCGGCCGGGATGCGTTCGATCGCGAGCTCGACCAGCAGCTCGGTCTCCGGGCGCGGCACGAGCACGCGCGGGTCGACGGCGATCTCGAGCGTCCAGAAAGCCTTGTGGCCCACGAGGTAGGCGATCGGTTCGCCGGCCGAGCGGCGGGCGACGAGCGCCTCGAAGCCGGCTGCCGCCGCGTCGTCGACCGGCTGGGCGGGGCGCGCGAGCAGGGTCGGGCGCGAGAAGCGCATCGCCTGCGCCAGCAGGAGCTCGGCATCCAGCCGCGCGCTCGAACTGGAGGGAGCCAGCCGTGCAGCCGCCGCGGCGAGCAGTTCTTCTACGGTGTGCTTCGACATGGGTTCATCCATCCGTTTCGGAGGCGAGCAGCTCGGCGCGATATTCGCGGGTCAGCGGGTCGATCACTTCGTCGAGCGCGCCGCCGACGATGTCGTCGAGCTTGTAGAGCGTGAGTTCGATGCGGTGGTCGGTGAGCCGGCCCTGCGGGAAGTTGTAGGTGCGGATGCGCTCCGAACGGTCGCCCGTGCCGACCTGCAGGCGCCGCGCCGCGGCGGTCTGCGCGGCGCGCTTCTCGCGCTCCGCGGCGTTGAGCTTCGACTGCAGCAGCGACATCGCGCGGGAGCGGTTCTTGTGCTGCGAACGCTCGTCCTGGCACTCCACCACGATGCCCGAGGGCAGGTGGGTGATGCGGATCGCGGAGTCGGTCTTGTTGACGTGCTGGCCGCCGGCGCCGGAGGCGCGGAAGGTGTCGACGCGCAGGTCGGCCGGGTTGAGCGTGACCGCCTCGACCTCGTCGAGCTCGGGCAGGATCGCGACGGTGCAGGTCGAGGTGTGGATGCGGCCCTGCGCCTCGGTGGCCGGCACGCGCTGCACGCGGTGCGTGCCGGACTCGAACTTCAGGCGCGCGTAGGCGCCCCGGCCCACGATGCGGCTGACGACCTCCTTGTAGCCGCCGTGCTCGCCGCGGCTCTCCGACAGCAGCTCGACCTTCCAGCCGCGCGCGTCGGCGTAGCGGCTGTACATGCGGAACAGGTCGCCCGCGAAAATTGCGGCCTCGTCGCCGCCCGCCGCGGCGCGGACCTCGAGGAACACGTTGCCGTCGTCATGGGGATCGCGCGGAATGAGGGCTTCGGCGAGCGCGAGGCCCTCGGCGTCGATCCGTTCCTGGAGCTCGCGGGCCTCCTGCGCGCCGAGCTCGCGCATGCCCGGATCCGCATCGCCCGCCATGGCCTGGGCCGCGCCGAGTTCGCGCTCCAGGCGCAGGAAGTCGCGGAAGCGCAGCGCGGTGGGCTCGAGCTTCGAGTACTCCACCGAGAGGTCGCGGAAGCGCTCGGGACGGCTCGTGACCTCGGGGTCCGACAGCATCCGCCCGACTTCATCATGGCGGTCGGCGAACTTCTCGAGCCTGAGTCGGATCGAGTCCTTCATGCGGACGGCGTGTGATCGTCGCCGTCGAGCGCATAGAGGCGATGCGCAGCCTCGACGAGGCGCGCGTCGCCGCGCTCGGCGGCCTCGCGCAGCGCGTGGGAAGGTGCGTGAAGCAGGCGGTTGGTGAGCGTGTTGGCCAGGAACTTCAGCGCTTCCTCGGGCGGCTTGCCCGAGGCCAGCAGCTTGCGGGCCTGCTCGAGGGTCTGCGCCTTGGTCGATTCGGCCTTCTCGCGCAGTCCGCGGATGGTCGGCGTCACGTCCAGGGTCTTGAGCGAGGCGATGAACTTCTGCACTTCCTCGGCGATCAGGACGCGGGCCTCGTTCGCCTCGTCGTGGCGCGCCTTGAGGTTCTCGTCCACGACCTGGCGCAGGTCGTCGATGGTGTAGAGGTAGACGTCCTCTATCTCCGAGACGCGGGCCTCGATGTCGCGCGGCACGGCGATGTCGACCATGAACATGGGCTTGCGCCGGCGCGACTTGATCGCCGCGAGCGTGTCCGCGTAGGTGATCACGGGCACGGGGCTGGCGGTGGAACTGATGACGATGTCGGCCTGGGCCAGGTGTGACGCCAGGGCGTCGAGCCCGATCGCCGAGGCCTTGAATTCGGCAGCCAGTTCCTCGGCGCGGCCAAGCGTGCGGTTGGCGATGATCATGCGCCCGAGGCCCTGCGCGTGCAGGTGACGCGCCGCGAGCTCGATCATCTCGCCCGCGCCGACCAGCACGGCCGTGTGGTGCTCGAAGCCGGAGAACACGCGCCGCGCCAGGTGGACGGCGGCGGAGGCCACCGACACGGCGCTCGCGCCGATGCGGGTCTCGCTGCGGACGCGCTTGGCCACGGCGAAGGTGGACTGGAACAGGCGGTTGAGCATCGGCCCCGCCGAGCCGTGCTGCTGGGCGCCGCGGTAGGCGTCCTTGAGCTGGCCCAGGATCTGGGGCTCGCCGATGATCAGGGAATCGAGGCCGGCCGCCACGGCATAGACGTGCTCGACGGCGCTGGGCCCGTGCAGCTCGTAGGTGCACTCCGAGAGGTCGTGGCCGGTGCCGTGGAAGTGCTCGAGCCACTCGGCGAGCCGCGGCGGGGTATCGCCCGTGAACGCGCAGTAGACCTCGGTCCGGTTGCAGGTGGAAAGGATGAGGCCTTCCTGCACGCCGGGAAGGTGGGCGAGCTCGTCGAGCGCGGCGGGCATGCGCGGGCCGTCGAACACGACCTTCTCGCGGACCTCGACGGGAGCTGTGCGGTGATTGAGGCCGAGGACGAGGAGTGACATTGGCGGCTGCGAAAGTTCTGCGGATTGTCCGGGATGCCCGCTGCCATGACAAGCGCATTTCACGCGGCCGGGGCGGGCCCTGCGTTATAGTGCGGCGATGCAGCCCGTCCGCTCCTTCGCGCGCGCGTTCATATGCGCGTTTTCCACGATCTACCTGCTGGCGCAGCTTGTTCCTGTCGCCGCGGCGGCGGATGCGGCGCGTGCCGAGCTGGCGCTGTCGCGCGGGGCCTGGCCGCAGGCCGCGGCCGAGTACGCTGCAGCCGCGCGGGCAGCGGCCGATCCGGAACTCGCGGAGCGCGCGACGCGGGTCGCGTTCGACAATTTCCAGTACGGCGCCGCAGTGGTCGCGGCGCGGCGCTGGGCCGAGCTCGCCCCGGCACAGGAAGTTCCGCGGCGTTTCCTCGCCGCGGCGCTGCTGCGCAGCGGCCAGGTCGATGGCGCCGTCGCCCAGTTCCGCGTGCTGCTCGACACCGCCTATCCGGATCCTGCCCACGCCTATCTCGCGCTGCTCGACAACCTGCTCGCGGAGCCCGATGAGAACGCGGCTGCGCGCGTCATCGAATCGCTCGCCCGGGGCGACGAGACAGTCGCCGAGGCCTGGTACGCCAGGAGCGTGCTGTGGCAGCGAGCGGACGCCGGTGAGCGCGCGCTGCTTGCGGCGCGCGAGGCCCTGCGACTGCGTCAAGGCTGGGGGCTTGCGCAGCTGGCCGAGGCACGGGCGCTTCTGACGCTGGACCGCGAGGACGAGGCGCTCGCCGTGGCACGCCAGCTGGCGGAGTCCGGCGACCCGCTCATGCGGCTCAACCACGCATGGTTCCTGTTCGGGGCGGAGCGGCCGGCCGAGGCGCGCGCCGAGTTCGAGGCCGTGCTGGCAGTCCGCGCCGGCGCGCCGGAGGCGCTCGAGGGCCTCGGGGTCATCGACTACGAACAGAAGGACTACGACCGCGCGATGGGGCGCTTCGGCGAGATGCTGAGGTCCGCGCGGGCCTCCGATACGGGCTTCTGGTACATCGGCCTGATCGCGGAAAAGCAGGGCGACAAGCGCCTCGCTGCCCGTTCGCTCGCGCGCGTCACCGGCGGTTCCCGGGCAGTCGCCGCGCAGGTTCGCGCGCAGCGCCTGCTGGCCGACGCCGGGTCCGTGACCGAGGCACAGGCGCTGCTGGACGATTTCCTCGCCGCGTATCCGGAGCAGGGCCCGCTGCTCGCCGGCGCGCAGGCAGCCGCCCTGTCCGAACGGGGCCGCGGCGCCGACGCGCTGCGCATCCTCGAGCGGGCACGCGGCCTTTATCCCGACGACGTCGGGCTCGGCATGACCGCTGCCGCCGTACTCGAGCGCATGGATCGGGTCGACGACGCGCTGGGGCTGCTGCGACGCCTGCTGCGCGAGCGCCCTGACGACCCGATGCTGCAGAATTCGCTGGGCTACACGCTCGTCGACCGCAGTTCGAAGCTGGCCGAGGGCGAGGCCCTGATCGAGCGTGCCCTTGCGCAGAAGCCCGACAACTATGCGGTCATGGACTCCATGGGCTGGGCACTGGTGCGCCGTGGGCGCAGCAGCGAAGGGCTGCCCTACCTCGAGCGGGCCTGGCACAACTCGAAGGACGCCGAGGTTGCCCTGCACCTCGGCGATGCCTACCGGTCGGTGGGCCGGCCCGACGACGCGCGCGCCGTGCTCGAGGCCGCGCTCGCCGCGGATCCCGATGGCCCGCAGGCCCGGCGACTGCGTGAGCGCCTGGGGCCCTGAGCGTGCGTCGCTCGTGGTCGCGCCCAGCGCTCGCCGTCTTTGCCGTCGCGCTGCTGGCGGCGGCTTCGGGTTGTGCCGTCACCTCGCGCGGGACCGCAGCGCCGGCCGTGCCCCCCACCAGCGACTGGCCGCAGCGCAGGCTCGCGCTGCAGGGGCTGTCGGCCTGGGATATCAACGGCCGCATCGCAGTCGCCGCCACGGCAGGCCGTGAGGGCTGGACGGCCTCGCTCGACTGGCGCCGCCGCGGGGAGTCGAGTGTCATCGACCTGCGCGGGCCGCTGGGCGCCGGCGCAGTGCGGGTGACCGTCGAAGGCGCGGAGACGACGGTCGACGACGGTCGTGGCCCGCCACGCCGCTATACGGATCTCGAGGCAGGCCTGGCCGCCGGACTTGGCGCGCCGCTGCCGATCGCCTCGTTGCGCTACTGGGTGCTGGGGGTTCCCGACCCGGCCCTGCCGTCCATCGAGGCGCAGGGCGCCGAGGGCTGGCTCGCCACGCTCGAACAGGATGGCTGGAGCGTGCGCTTCGAGCGTTATGGCGCTACGCCGCTGGGCTGGCTGCCGGCCCGCGTGGTGGCCGAGCACGAGGGCCTGCGCCTGCGCCTCGCGATCGAATCCTGGGGCGCGCCGGCGCCCGGAGCATCCCCGTGAGCGCGGCGGGGTGGTCGCGGGACTGGCCGGCACCGGCCAAGCTGAACCTGTTCCTGCACGTGGTCGGGCGCCGGGCTGACGGTTACCACGAACTGCAAACTCTTTTTCAAATCATAGACTTGCAGGACACGCTGGCCTTCAGGGTCCGCGCCGACGCGGGCCTCGAGCGCCTGGCGGGCGCGGCCGGCGTCGATCCCCGCCAGGACCTGGTCATCCGCGCCGCGCGACGGCTGCAGGAGGCCTCGGGCTGTGCGCTGGGCGCCGACATCACGGTCGAGAAGCGCATCCCCATGCAGGGCGGCCTCGGCGGGGGCAGTTCCGACGCCGCTACCACGCTGGTGGCCCTCAACGAACTCTGGGGCCTGCACTGGCCGCTGGAGGACCTGGCGAGCCTGGGCCTGGCACTGGGTGCCGACGTGCCGGTGTTCGTGCTCGGCCGGTCGGCCTGGGCAGAAGGCGTGGGGGAGGTCCTGACTCCGGTCGACCTGCCGCCGGCCTGGTACGCGGTGATCCGGCCCAACGCCACGGTGCCGACCGCCGAGGTGTTTCAGGCGCCTGAATTGACAAGGAATACCCCCACGACCACAATTCGCGGTTTCCTGCTGACGGGGGGCCGCAACGACTGCGCCCCGGTGGTGGTCGCGAGACACGCGGACGTTGGCCGTGCCCTGGAATGGCTCGGCCAGCGCGGTGAGGCTCGCCTGACCGGCACCGGGTCGTGCGTGTTTGCGGCCTTTGGCGACCGCGCCGGCGCGGCGGCCGCGCTCGCAGGTCTGCCGGCGGGCTGGCTGGGCTTCGTCGCACAGGGACTTGATCACTCGCCGCTCTCCGGGCGCGCAGCCGCCGAGCGGCAGGCGCGCGCTGCAGGGCGCGGCGCAGACAGGTAGCTGGCCGCAGGCGATGGCCTTCGGGTCGTGACGATTGGGGTGTCGCCAAGTGGTAAGGCAGCGGATTTTGATTCCGCCATGCGAAGGTTCGAATCCTTCCACCCCAGCCACTTTGTACAACAGGCCGCTGTCGGCCTTCGAAGGAGAGTCGCGTGGATAACTCCACGATGGCGGTGTTCACGGGCAACGCAAACCCGGTGCTGGCGCAGGAAATCGCGCGGCACCTGATGGTTCCGCTCGGCCGTGCCTTCGTCGGCCACTTCAGCGACGGCGAGGTGCAGGTCGAGATCATGGAACACGTCCGCGGTCGCGACGTGTTCCTGATCCAGTCCACCTGCCCGCCGGCGAACGACAACCTGATGGAACTGCTGGTGATGGCGGACGCCTGCCGCCGCGCCTCCGCTGCGCGCATCACCGCGGTCATGCCGTATTTCGGCTACGCGCGCCAGGACCGCCGCCCGCGCGCCACCCGCGTGCCCATCACCGCCAAGCTCGTGGCGGACATGATCATGAAGGCCGGCATCGACCGCGTGCTCACGATCGACCTGCACGCCGACCAGATCCAGGGCTTCTTCGACATCCCGGTCGACAACGTGCACGCCTCGCCGGTGCTGCTGGGCGACGTCTGGAAGCAGAAGTACGACAAGATGATCGTGGTGTCGCCCGACGTCGGCGGCGTGGTTCGCGCCCGCGCGCTGGCCAAGCGCCTCGACGACGCGGACCTCGCGATCATCGACAAGCGCCGCCCGCGTCCCAACGAGTCGCAGGTCATGAACATCATCGGCGACGTCGAGGGCCGCCACTGCGTGCTGGTCGACGACCTCGTCGACACCGCGGGCACGCTGTGCCTGGCGGCGCAGGCGCTCAAGGACCACGGCGCCTCGAACGTCGCGGCCTACATCACCCACGCGGTGCTGTCGGGACCGGCGATCGAGCGCATCGGCGCCTCGGCGATCGACGAGCTCGTCGTCACCGACACCATTCCGCTGCGCGAGCAGGCGCGTGCCTGCTCGAAGATCCGCAGCCTGTCCGTCGCTGGCCTGCTGGCCGAGACCATGCGTCGCATCCGCGACGAGGAATCCGTCAGCAGCCTCTACGTCGATTGAATTGGCGGAGTGGCCAGCTGCCGCGCCGGGGTCAGACCCCGCCGCGGGGTCTGACCCCTCCGATGTTTGATGCCAGCCACCGGATAGTCTGGTGGTAGCAAACGGAAGCCGCTTCTGGTCGCGGGGCGGCTTCCCTGACACTGGAGAGTAACCATGAAGACATCGTTTGAACTCAACGCCGAGTTCCGCGATGACCAGGGCAAGGGTGCGAGCCGCCGCCTGCGTCATCTCGGCAAGATCCCGGCGATCCTGTACGGCGGTCATCGTGAGCCGCGCGCGCTCGCGCTCGACCACACCAGGACCATGCTGGTCCTCGAGAACGAGAAGGTGTTCAGCACCATCCTCCTGATCAAGGTCGGCGATGCCACGCAGGCTGCGATCCTCAAGGACATGCAGCGGCACCCGTACAAGAACCAGATCCGTCACATCGACTTCCAGCGCGTCGAGGACAACGAGACGATCCGCCTGACGATCCCGCTGCACTTCACCGGCGAAGCCATCGCCCCGGGCGTGAAGGTGCAGGGCGGCGTCGTGTCGCACCTCAGGAGCGACATCGAGGTCAGCTGCCTGCCGAAGGACCTGCCGGAGTTCATCGAGGTCGACGTGTCGGGCCTGAGCCTGAACCAGACGCTCAAGCTGTCCGAGCTCAAGCTGCCCCAGGGCGTCGAGCTGCCGGAACTCAACAAGGGCCGCGATCCGGTCGTCGTCTCGGTGCACGCGCTCAAGGCGCAGGTCGAGGAGACCCCGGTGGCCGAGGCTGCTGCTGCCGCACCGGCCGCCGCCGCTGCCGCGCCCGCCGCGGCCGCGAAGGCCGAGCCGGCCAAGAAGGAGGGCGGCAAGAAGTAAGCCGCTGCGCTTCCGCATCGTGCCGGGGCCGCCTCTCGCGGGGCGGCCCCTGCCTTTTGCGGGGCGCCGGACTTGCCTTGCCGCAAGCGCTTGACCGGACTGTCGCTCAGGGTCGTCGTCGGTCTCGGCAACCCGGGGCCGGAGTACGAGGAAACCCGCCACAACGCGGGTTTCTGGTTCGTCGACGAACTCGCGCGCCGTCATGGCGCGCGTTTCAAGCCCGAGCGCCGCTACAACGGCGAGGTCGCGCGCCTGTCCCAGCCGGGTGGAGACCTCTGGCTGCTCAAGCCGATGACCTACATGAACCGCAGCGGGCAGTCGATCCGCGCGCTGTGCGACTACCTGCAGCTGTCCTCGACGGACGTGCTGGTCGCGCACGACGAGCTCGACCTGCCGCCCGGCGTAGTGCGCCTGAAGCAGGGCGGCGGTGCGGGTGGCCACAACGGCCTCAAGGATTCGATCAGTCATCTCGGCGCCGACTTCTGGCGCCTGCGCCTCGGCATCGGCCACCCGGGTAACCGTGACGAGGTCATCGATTACGTGCTGCGACGGCCCTCGGCGGCCGACGCCCAATCCATCCTCGATGCCGTCAGGCTGGCCGCGGACGAATTTCCGCGACTGGCCACCGACGGCGCCGAGAAAGTCATGAACCGCCTGCACGGCGCCACGCCCAACAAGGGCGGGCCTGCGGGCAACGGCAGCGCCGCCTAGGCGCCTGCAGGGGAATTCCATGGGCATCAAGTGCGGCATCGTCGGCCTGCCGAACGTCGGCAAGTCGACGCTCTTCAACGCGCTGACGCGTGCGCAGATCGCTGCCGAGAACTATCCGTTCTGCACGATCGACCCGAACGTCGGCGTGGTGCCGGTGCCCGACCCGCGCCTCGACGTGCTGGCGTCCATCGTCAAGCCGCAGCGCACGGTGCCGACCACCGTCGAGTTCGTCGACATCGCCGGCCTCGTGGCGGGCGCGTCGAAGGGCGAGGGCCTGGGCAACCAGTTCCTCGCGAATATCCGCGAGACCGACGCGATCACCCACGTCGTGCGCTGCTTCGAGAATCCGGACGTCATCCACGTGGCCGGCCGCATCGACCCGCTGAGCGACATCGAGATCATCAACACTGAGCTCGCGCTCGCCGACCTCGACTCTGTCGAGAAGGCGCTGCACCGCGCCGAAAAGGCCGCGAAGGCCGCTGGCGACAAGGACGCCATCCGCTGGCGCGACGCGCTGCGGCGCATCCAGGTCCACCTCGACCAGGGCAAGCCCGTGCGCTCGATGGTGCTCGACGAGTTCGAGCGCGCGC
The DNA here is from genome assembly GCA_020851435.1 of Gammaproteobacteria bacterium. Taxonomy (GTDB): domain Bacteria; phylum Pseudomonadota; class Gammaproteobacteria; order Steroidobacterales; family Steroidobacteraceae; genus JADZCS01. The sequence continues at coordinate 35,466 of JADZCS010000245.1, forward strand.
GCCTGCGCGAGCTGCCGCTGCTCACCGCCAAGCCCGTGCTGTACGTCGCCAACGTGCTCGAGGACGGCTTCCACGACAACCCGCACCTCGAGGCCGTGCGCAAGCTGGCCGAGGCCGAGGGCGCCGAGGTGGTGCCGGTGTGCGCCGCCATCGAGGCGGAGATCGCGCAGCTCGACGAGGGCGACCGCGCCGCGTTCCTGGCCGACCTCGGCCTCGACGAGCCGGGGCTCAACCGCGTGATCCGCGCCGGTTACAAGCTGCTGGGCCTCGAAACCTACTTCACCGCCGGCGAGAAGGAAGTTCGCGCCTGGACGGTGTTCAAGGGCGCCACTGCGCCGCAGGCGGCCGCCGTCATCCACACCGACTTCGAGCGCGGCTTCATCCGCGCCGAGACCATCGCCTTCGACGATTTCGTGAAGTACAAGGGCGAGGCCGGCGCGAAGGAGGCGGGCAAGCTCAGGCTCGAAGGCAAGGAATACGTCGTGCAGGAAGCCGACATCCTGCACTTCCGCTTCAACGTCTGATGGAAGGCGTCCTCGACTTCTGGTTCCGGGAAGTCACGCCCGCGCAGTGGTGGGCGAGTTCCGACGAGTTCGACCGGCGGGTCGCGGCGCGCTTCGGCGCGCTGCATCAGGCGGCGGAGCGCTGCGAGCTGCATGCGTGGCGCGCGACGCCCCGGGGCCGGCTGGCCGAGATCATCGTGCTCGACCAGTTCTCGCGGAACATCTTCCGCGGCCAGGCGCGCGCGTTCGCGAACGACGCGCTGGCCCTGGCGCTGGCCCAGACGGCGGTGGATCTCGGCGCGGACCGCGAACTGGAAGCACGGCAGCGTGCCTTCCTCTACCTGCCCTATATGCACAGCGAGTCGCGCGCGATCCACGAGCTCGCGGTGCCGCTGTTCAGCCTGCCCGGCATGGAATCGAACCTCGACTTCGAGCTGCGGCACAAGGCGATCGTCGATCGATTCGGCCGCTATCCGCACCGCAACGCCGTCCTCGGCCGCGTGTCGACCGACGAGGAAATCGAGTTCCTGAAGACGCCCGGCTCCTCGTTCTGAGCCGGCCCTTCCGGCGGGGTCCGCCACGCTGTAGATTTGCGTGACAGACAGCACCGGGGAACTTCATGTCGCGCCGCCCCAGCAGATTGCACCGCCGCCGCGCCACTTTTCTGCTGGCGGGGCTGCTCGCAGCGACGGGCGTGCAGGCGGCGACGGTCAGTCCATCGGCGCCGACCCTCGACGCGGCCGCGGCCGGCCGGTTCGCCGCCCTCGCGCTGGGCTGCGTCCAGCTCGAATACCCGAACAAGCTGTCGCACGTGCTCGCGAGCGACGCCGATGTGCGCCCACCGCGCGCGCTCGCCCCGGCGTTCTTCGGCTGCTACGACTGGCACTCGTCCGTGCACGGCCACTGGCTGCTGGCGCGCGTGGCGCGGCTGTTTCCCGATGCGCCGTACGCTGCCTCCGCGCGCGCCGCGCTGGAGCGCAGCCTCACGCCGGCCAACATTGCGGTCGAGGTCGACTACCTGCGCACGCCGGGTCGCGCCTCGTTCGAGCGTCCGTACGGCCTGGCATGGCTGCTGACCCTCGCGCGTGAGCTGCGGGAATGGGACGACCCCGACGCGCGCCGCTGGGCCGCGGCGCTCGCGCCGCTCGAGGCGGAAGCCGCCACCAGGCTGGCGACCTGGCTGCCGAAGCTCGGCAACCCCGTGCGTATCGGCGAACACAACCAGACTGCCTTCTCGCTGGGGCTGGTGCTCGACTGGGCGGCGGTTGCCGGGCGAAAGGACATGACTGACCTGGCCACCGCCTCGGCGCGCCGTTTCTACCTGGGCGACACGCAGTGCCCGCTGGCCTACGAGCCGTCGGGCGAGGACTTCCTCTCACCGTGCATCGCCGAGGCCGACCTCATGCGACGCGTGCTGCCCGCGGCGGAATACGCGCGCTGGCTCGGCCGGTTCCTGCCGATGATTCCCGGGCGTGAAGCGACCGACTGGCTGCCGCCCGGCGTGGTCACGGACCGTGCCGATCCCAAGCTCGCGCACCTCGACGGGCTGAACCTGAGCAGGGCCTGGATGCTGGAGGGAATCGCCGCGGGCCTGCCGGGCCGCGACCGGCGCATCCCGGCGCTGCTGGCCACCGCGCGAGTGCACCGCGACGCGGCGCTGCCCGCCGTGACCGGGGAGCATTACGAGGGTGGTCACTGGCTCGGGACGTTCGCGGTGTACCTGACGAGCCGGGCCGGGGTACATTGATCGCGGCGCATCGCCATGGAGGCAGCCTTGAAGACCCATCCGATGAATCCGCTCGACGCCTCCTGGCTGCAGGTGGAGTCGCGCGATACGCCCATGCACATCGCGGGCCTGATGCCGTTCCGCCTGCCGCCGGGCGCGAGCCCGGGATACCTGCGCGACCTCATCAAGGACCTGCGCGCCTCCCGTGAGTTCGCGCCGCCATGGAACCTGCGCCTGCGCAAGCCCACGCTCGCCCACCCGCTGCCGGCCTGGGTCGAGGAAGCCGACGAGGACGTCGACCTCGAGTACCACCTGCGCCACTCCGCGCTGCCCAGCCCCGGCGGTGAACGCGAGCTCGGCCAGCTGATCGCGCGGCTGCACAGCCAGCAGCTGGACCTGAGCAGGCCGCCCTGGGAACTGCACCTCATAGAGGGCCTTTACGGCGATCGCTTCGCGCTCTACATCAAGATGCACCACTCGCTGCTCGACGGCATCAGCGGCGTGCGGCTGCTGATGCGGGCGATGGCTGACGATCCTGCCGCGAGCCTCGCGCTGCCGCCGTTCTGGAGCCCGTCGCCCCGCCAGCCGGCGAAGAAGAAGGGCAGGGCCGCGGGCAAGGCGCGCGTTGCGGCCAAGGCCGCGGCTGCCGCGGCCAGGAGCGAGTCGCACCAGCCCCATGCACCCTCGCTGTCGCTGGACGGCATCCTCAAGTCCCTGCTGCAGTCGGTCGGCGGCCAGGCGCGGACGGTGCCCCAGCTGGTGAGCGCGCTCGGCACCCTGTGGGGCGTTCGCGCTTCGCAGGAATCGCTGATGCTGCCGTTCGACGCGCCGCGCTCGAGCCTCAACGGCCGGGTGCGTGGCCAGCGCCGCGTGGCGACCCAGCAGTTCCCGCTGGAGCGCCTGAAGACGCTGGCGCGCGCCGCCGACTGCACGCTCAACGACGTCGTGCTGGCCATCTGCGGCGGTGCGCTGCGGCGCTTCCTGCTGGACGACGGGCTGTTGCCCGACAAGCCGCTGACCGCGGGCGTGCCGGTGTCGGTGCGTCCGGCCGACGACGAGGGCACCGGCAACGCGATCACGTTCATCATCGCCACCATGGCGACGGACGTGTCGGATCCGCTCGAGCGCCTGCGCGCCATCGTCGCCTCGACGCAGAGCGCCAAGGCGCACGTGCAGTCGCTGCCGCGCGACGCGATGACGCAGTACACGATGGTGCTGATGGCGCCGTCGCTCATCTCGATGCTGACGCCGCTGGGCGGCCGCACGCGGCCAATGTTCAACGTCACGGTGTCCAACGTGCCGGGCCCGGACCGGCCGCTGTACTTCCGCGGCGCGCTGCTCGAGGCGATCTATCCGATCTCGCTGATCGCGCACGGGCTCGCGCTCAACATCACCTGCGAGAGTTACGCCGGCAGCCTCGACTTCGCCTTCACGGGCTGCCGCGACACGCTGCCGCACCTGCAGAAGCTGGCGCCGTACTCGGCGGAGGCGCTCGAAGACCTCGAGCGCGCGGTTGCCGCGGCGGCGGCAGCCGCGGCTGCGCCGGCGCGCAAGTCCAGGCCGCGGGCCGTCAAAAAAGCTTCGTCCCCAGCCACCACGCGGCGGCCGCCATCGCGGCGCTCGCGGGGATCGTAACGATCCAGGCGACGACGATGCCGCCGGCGATGCCCCAGTTCACGCCGCGCGCGCGCTGTGCGGAGCCGACGCCGACGATCGCGCCGGTGATGGTGTGCGTGGTGGACACCGGGATGCCGAAGCCCGAGGCGATGAACAGCGTCATGGCGCCGCCAGTCTCGGCCGCAAAGCCGCCCACGGGCTTCAGCTTGGTGATGCGCTGGCCCATCGTCTTGACGATGCGCCAGCCGCCGAACAGCGTGCCCAGCGCGATCGCGGCGAAGCAGCTCACGATCACCCAGCCGGGAAGATGATCCGTCGTGGTCGCGCCGGCGGAGATCAGCAGCAGCCAGATGATGCCCATGGTCTTCTGCGCGTCGTTGGTGCCGTGGCCGATGCTGTACAGCGCCGACGAGGCGAGCTGCATCCTGCGGAACCAGCGGTCCACGCGCCGCGTCGACTGGCGCATGCAGATCCACGACACCAGGATGATCAGCGCCGCGCCCAGCACGAAGCCCAGCACCGGCGAAACGACGATGAAGACCGCGACCTTGGCGATGCCCGAGCCTACCAGCGGCCCGGTGCCGGCCTTGGCCATCGTCGCGCCCATGAGCCCGCCGATCAGCGCGTGTGAGGAACTCGACGGGATGCCGTAGTACCAGGTGATGAGGTTCCAGACGATCGCGCCCGTGAGCGCGCCGAAGATCACGTACTGGTCCACGACCGACGGCATCACGATGCCCTTGCCGATCGTCGCTGCCACCTTCATCTCGAACAACCAGATCGCCACGAAGTTGAAGAACGCCGCCCAGACGACCGCCTGGTGCGGCTTCAGGACGCCCGTGGAGACGATGGTGGCGATCGAGTTCGCGGCGTCGTGGAAGCCGTTCATGAAGTCGAACGCCAGCGCCAGGCCCACCAGCAGCACCAGCGTCAGGGTCGCGATGTGCAGTTCCATGTCAGGCGTTCTCGAGAACCACGTTCACGAGGATGTGGCCGACCGCCTGGCACTTGTCGGTGGCGGACTCGAGCAGTTCGTAGAGGCCCTTGAGCTTGATGACCTCGCGGACGTCCTGCTCCTCGCGGAACAGCTTGGAGATGGCGCTGCGCATGACGCTGTCGGCGTCCGACTCGAGCGCGTCGATCTCCTCGCAGAGCTTGAGGATGGAGCGCGCGTTGTCCATGGAGGACAGCAACGCCACGGCCGACTGCATGCGCACGCAGCAGATCTGCACCAGGTTGGCGAGGTGGATCGCCTCCGGCGTCACCGTGCGGATGTCGTAGAGACTCATCGACTCCGCCGTGCCGTCGATGAGGTCCACGATGTCGTCCATGCGCTGGATGAGGCGGTTGATCTCGTCGCGGTCGAAGGGCGTGACGAAGGTTTTGTGCATGAGCCCGACGACGCCGCGCAGGACGTCATCAGCCTCGTTCTCGAGCTTCTCGATCTGCCGGATGTGGGTGGTGTCGATGCTGCCCGCGGCGCAGCTCGCGAGCAGTTGCTCCAGCGACTTGCTGCTGCGGACCACAATTTCCGCGTGCTGGTCGAACAGCGCGAAGAACTGCCGCTCACGCGGCATCAAGGCGGACAGGAAACGCATCGAGGCCCCCGGGAATCCCTGGATATGTCAGCCCCAATGATACGGGGGCGCGGGGCGCCGCTGCTTGCGACTTTCCAAAGGGCCCGTTCAGGGCCTGGCGGTCACGCGAAGAGGAGGACGGCGCCCCCGACGAGGACCAGGGCGGTGATGCTGCCACTGAGAGGACGATTGAAGAGAAACATGATGCGCTCCAGCGGCCGGGGGACCGTGGGAGGCACATTAGCCCTTCGGCGGATTCGAAAAAACAGACTAATTGCGAAAACATTGATCGATAACGTAAGATAATAGGCATGGACCAGCTTGCAGCCATCCGGGTGTTCCTGCGCGTAGCCGAGCGCGGTTCGTTCACGCAGGCCGCCGACGACCTGCAGCTGTCGCGGGCGGTCGTCAGCCACCACGTAGCCGGGCTGGAACGTCACCTGGGCGCCCGGCTGCTGGGCCGTACCACCCGGCGCGTGACCCTCACCGAGGCCGGGCTCGAATACCTGGGGAACTGCCGCCGCATCGTGGCCGAGCTGGACGCTGCGGACGAGGCGATCCGCCACGGCCGTGAGCGCCCGGAGGGGCGGCTGCGCGTCGATGTGCCCACCACCTTCGGCCGGCACCTGCTGGTTCCGGCGCTGCCCGCGTTTCTCGAGCGCTTTCCGGGCCTGGAGCTCGATGTGCGCATGAACGACCGCGTGGTCGACCTCGAGGCCGAACGCGTCGACGTGGCCGTGCGGGTGGGGTCCGTGGATCACCCCGGCCTGATCGCCAGGCCCATCGCCCGGCCGCGCATGGCGACCTGCGGTTCGCCCCAATACCTGGCGCGATTTGGCGTCCCGGCCCGCCCGGAAGACCTCGAGGGACACCAGCTGCTCGGGCTGTCGAACCCCCAGACGGGCAGGCCGCGCGAATGGACGATGCGGGTGGCAGGGCGGGACAAGCCGGTCAAGCTGCCGTTCCGGGCCGTGTTCGACTCCCCGGAGGCGCCGGTGCTGGCCGCCGTGGCCGGCGGCGGCCTGTGCCACTCGCTGAACCTCATGGTCCGCGACGCGATCGCCGCCGGCCAGCTCCAGGAAGTGCTCAAGCCCTACGCGACCGAGGCCGCGCCGATCTACGTGGTCTACCCCGAGTCGCAGCGCGGATCGGCCAAGGTACGCGCGTTTGCCGACTTCGCGGCGGAGCTCATGAAGGGCTTCGAGCGCGCTGCCCCGGTGGCCAGGGCCGCCCCGCCGGCGGTCGCCGGCGATGTTGCGCCTTGACAGGGTGGGGGTACCCCCGGAAAATCCCGCCTCCCTCGACGGCCGGGTCTCCGGTCGGCCCGTGGCTAGGTAGCTCAGCCGGTTAGAGCACGGGATTCATAACCCCGGGGTCGGCGGTTCGATTCCGCCCCTAGCCACCATTTCTTCCGGCGTCTGCCTAGAACTCCCACTCGAGCTGCAGGCGCAGCGTCGCGTCCGGCGATTCCTTCGTCAGGCCGAACAGCAGGGCCGCTTCGTACTTGAGCGCGCCCTGACCGCTCCCCCGCCGGTACTTGCCGGCGAGCGCGGGGCCAAGCGAGTGCTCGTGGTCCGCGAGCGGGCCCACTTCGCCCCAGTCGCCCAACTCGCCGTACAGCTCGATGCCGGGCTCGAACAGCTCCGACTGTCGGTAGCGCCAGCGCATCGCATATTCGAGCTCCGTATCGGCATCGCCGACCAGCGCGCGCTCGGCAAGCAGGTTGACGGTGACCACGCTGCGCGACAACTGCTTCTCGCCGAGCAGGCCGAGCTCGATCGCGTCGTCGCCGCCGTCTTCCAGCGAGTGCGCGTACTCGACCAGTACCCCGAAGTCCGCCCAGTACTGGCCCTGGGGCGTGATCTGGAAGATGTTCTCCCAGGCAATCTCGGTGGCCTCACGCGACTGGCCCGGAGCCTTTTCCCACACGCCGACCAGCTCGGTCTTCCAGAACGCCGTCGGCACGTACTCGAGTTCCAGCTTGTGCTTTTCGGCGCCGTCGCGCGCATCTGCCGAGTCGAAATCGCGGTGGCCGCGATACTCGACGGCCAGCTCGCCTTCTTCGACCACCGGCGAGTAGACCGTATGCGATGCACGCGCCGGCGGCGGCGCGAGCGCTGCGCCGAGCGCAAGGCAGGCGACACCCAGGGCGACCGCGGGAGTCGAGGCAGCGCGTGCACGGCGCCTGGATCGATTCATGATGAACGCCAGGCCGATCGAGACGACGAGGAAGAACACGAGCTGCATGCCGCTGGGGCGATCGGAATAGCCCAGCAGCGTGTGCAGCACCTGGCCGGCCAGGCCATGCTCGGGCAGCCAGCTCGACGAGTCCCACAGCGGCTCGGCCAGTGCGGGCAGCTTGCCGGCCTGGACGAGGAGGCCGGCTGCCTGCGCGGCCATGCCCGCCGCGAGCAACAGCAGGAGCCAGCTCGTGACGCTGAACAGGCGCCGCGTGGGGATCTGCAACAGTCCGAAGTACAGGGCCGCTCCGATCGCGACGCCACCGGCCAGGCCCAGCAGGCTGCCGATCAGCATCTGGCTCGCGTCCGTGCCGCCGGCCGCGATTCCGTACAGGAACAGCACGACCTCCGAGCCCTCGCGCAACACCGCGAGGCCGACTACGGCCAGCAGCATCGACAGCGGAGCCGTGCCCGAGGAAATGTCGTGCCCGACGGACTTCATCTCGCCGGCCAGCGCCGCGCCGTGGCTCTTCATCCAGACGTTGTGCCAGCCGAGCATGACCGTGGCCGTGAGCATCACGCCGGCGTTGAACACTTCCTGGCCCATGCCCTCGAGCGCCGAGGCGATGCGCTCGGCGAAGCCGGCGACGACGACGGCGCCGATGATGCCCAGCGCGATGCCGCCGGCGATCCACGCACCGCGTCGTGGCACCCCGCGGGTCGCCGCGAGCACGATGCCGACGATCAGCGCGGCTTCGAACACCTCGCGCAGCACAATGATGGCGGCGGCGATCACGGCTGTGCCACCAGCCAGCCACGCGCGGTGCTGGCGTTGAATTCGCCGAAGAACTCGTAGCGGCCCGGCTTCAGCGGGCCCACGAACACGATGATGCTGCCCCTGGCCGGCACGATCTTTTCGCGGTTCAGGGCGTAGCTCTCGAACTCCTCGGGCGTCGCGTCGCGGTTCTCGACCACCAGCTTGAGCTTCCTGCCCGCCGGGACCGTGATCTCGGCGGGCGAGAAGCGGTGGTTCTCGAGCACCAGGCGGATCTCGGGCTGCTCAGCCAGGGCGGCCGGCAGTGCCAGCACCAGCGCGGATGCGATCACCAGCTTGCGAAGGGTCTGCATTCGGGTCACCCCTTGGAGTACTGGGGATCAGTATGCGACTGAGAATCATTCGCGTCTATAGGGGGGGACGAAAGGCTCAATTCGCCGCGACACAGTCCGGGGCCGCCCGACTGAACAATTACAGTTGCGCCCGGTCCAATGTTGAGTAACAAATATGGCCGTTTTCACTGACCCCTGAACGGAGACCTCCTGATGAACAAGTTGTCCCTGGCCGTACTGGCCTGCGCCTCTGCGCTGCTGCTGGTTGGCACGGCCAATGCCGCTGGCAACGCCGCCGCCGGCAAGACCAAGGCTGAAGACTGTGCCGACTGCCACGGCGACGCTGGCGAGGGTGATGGCAAGAAGAACCCGAAGATCGCCGGCATGACGGTGGAGAAGTTCACCAAGGCGATGGTGGAGTACCAGGACGGCACCCGCACCAAGAGCCCCAAGATGGCGAAGGCCGCGAAGGGTGTCAGCGCTGCGGATATCGCCGACATGGCTGCCTACTACGCGACGCTCAAGTAAGCGCCCAGCGCAGTTCGACGAGCAAGAATGGGGCCCCTGCGGGCCCCGTTTCTTTTACGGGGCCGCGTCAGGCCAGCAGTTCGTCCAGCGACCTGGCGATGATGTCCAGGCCCTCGTCGATGACCGCGTCCTCGGCGGTGATCGGCACCAGGATGCGGATCACGTTGCCGTAGCTGCCGCAGGACAGCAGGATCAGGCCGTGCTCCCGCGCCCGGGCAGTCAGGGCCTTGGCGAGGTCGGCATCGGGCTGATGGGCGTCACCGCCCTTGCCGAGTTCGATCGCCAGCATCGCGCCGAGCCCGCGCACCTCGACGATCTCGCGATGCCTGGCGGCCATCGCCTGCAGGCGCGCGGTCATGTGCCGGCCGATGGTCTCGGCGCGTTCGAAGATCTTTTCCTCGGCGAACACGTCGAGCACGGCCAGTGCAGCCGCGCAGGCCACCGGGTTGCCGGCGTAGGTGCCGCCGAGTCCGCCGGGCGGGCAGGCGTCCATGATGTCGGCGCGACCGATGACGGCCGACAGCGGGAATCCGCCAGCTACGGACTTGGCGACGGTGACCAGGTCGCCTGCGACGCCATAGTGTTCCATGGCGAACATGCGGCCGGTGCGCCCGGCGCCGCTCTGGATCTCGTCGGCGATCAGCACGATGCCGTGCCTGTCGCACAGCGCGCGCAGCGCGACGACGAAGTCTGCAGGGGCGACGTAGAAGCCGCCCTCGCCCTGGACGGGCTCGAAGATGATGGCGGCGACCCG
>JADZCS010000246.1 GCA_020851435.1 Gammaproteobacteria bacterium
CCGGATCGCCAAGATAGCGACGAACTTGTGAGCAGGAGAGCGAACATGTCCCTCGATGCACTGCGCTCGATGATTGCGGTGACCTCGTTGTTCCTGGGCGCCGGCACCGGGATCGCCCTTGCCGCGGATGCCCAGCCGGCCGAGGACGAGCGCTGCGTGGCCCAATGCGACGCCAAGGCCGACAAGTGCATGGCCGGTGCGGGCGGCGACGAGAAGAAGCAGAAAGCCTGCGATGACGATTACGAGGAGTGCCTTTCCGCCTGCAAGTAAGCCTGCAGAGCCACTTCGACGACAGATGGCCGTCCCTGCCTCGCTGGGGCGGCCTTTTCGTTTGCAGGGCCAGGATCGGGGTCCTCAGTCCGACTACACGTTGCGTCGCCATGTTTTTGATATAGTGACCAAATATCTGGCCGACCCGCGGGCTGTACCGGCATGAATCGTTCCCCCATTTCCGAGGTCAACTACCACGAGTTCCGGCGTGCGGTGCAGCGTGCTTCCGATGGTGGCAAGCGCATCGATCCGACCGAAAAGGCTCGGTGGGACCTCTGGGTCAAGGAGAACCAGGTCCGCGAGGTCTTCTTCCGGAGTTTCGCGGGTTCCAAGTTCGACAAGATCAAGGCCGTCATCATCGACGACGGCGGCTCCTGGCGCGGCTTCTACCTTTACTCGGAGTCCGAGGAGGCTTGCATGAAGTGGGCTGTCGCGGCGCCGGCTGCACCGCCAGCCTGAGGGACAGTTAGCCAGGCATGGAGGCCTGGGGGCTCGAGCGACTCATGTGCCGTGAACGTGGTTCACAGAAGCTGCATGGCACCGGTAGTGATTCGCTGGAAATGGATTTAGAGTGCGACATTGGAAGTTGGGGGCGCTCGAATGGCAATGCCTGTGACCGTAAAGACTCCGGTCGACGGACTCAGGATCCTGTCGTTCCGGATTACCGAGAGGCTCAGTGAGCTGTTCGAAGGCGAACTCGTGCTCGAGAGTGACGCCAAGGACGGCTGCCTCAGCGTGCCGCTCGAGGATCTCGTCGGTTACGAGGTATCGGTGACGGTCGTCCTCGAGGGGGAGGAGGCCGAGCGCCACTTCCACGGCTTCGTAGCCAACGCCACCCTCAAGGACCACAACCTCATCCGCGCCCGGGTCGTGCCCTTTGCCTGGCTGCTCACGCGTTCGCACGACATCCGGATCTTCCAGAACATGTCGGTGCCGGAGATCGTCAAGAAGGTCATCTCCGACTATGGCTTCGACGGCGACCTGGTCCAGCGCCAGACGGGCACCTACCAGAAGCGTGTCTACTGCACGCAGTACCGCGAAAGCGACTACGACTTCATCGCCCGGCTGCTCGAGGACGAGGGCATCTACTTCTTCTTCGAGCACGAGAAGGGCAAGCACAGCATGGTCCTCGCGGACTCGCTGCAGGCGCATTCGCCCGTGCCCGACTTTGGTTCCCTGCCTTACCTGCCGCCCTCGCAGGCACGCACGTCCAGGGCGCACGTCCACGACTTCGGCGCGGCCAAGTCGGTCGTCGCCGCCAAGTACGCACACACGGACTACTTCTTCACCCAGCCCGCGGCGCGCCAGGCCACTGACGCGAGCGCTCCGCAGGCGCACGGCAAGAATTCCCTCGAGGTCTACGACTACCCGGGAAACTACGCCTACCTCGGCACGGGCGAGGGCAAGCGTCTCGCGGAGCGGCGCCTCGAGGCCCTGCAGGTTCCATATGCGACGTTCCGCGGCGTGGCCCAGTCGCGCAGCGTGACCTGCGGGACCTTGCTCACCCTGACCGATCATCCGCGCGACGATTTCAACGCGGAGTACCTGGTCACCGGCACCGTCTGCGACATCACCCTCGGGGGCTATTCCTCCGGCAGCGGTGGCTTTTCGATGGACGTCACTTTCGACGGCATCGAGTCCAGCCGGCCGTTCCGCCAGCCGCGCAAGACGCCCAAGCCGAAGATCTACGGCCCGCACACCGCTCAGGTCGTGGGACCCTCCGGCGAGGAAATTCACACCGACGAACATGGCCGCGTGCTCGTGCAGTTCCACTGGGACCGGCTCGGAAACAAGGACGAGAAGAGTTCGGTCTGGATTCGCGTGTCGCAGCCCTGGGCCGGCGAGGCCTGGGGCGCAGTGGCGCTTCCGCGCATCGGCCAGGAAGTCATCGTCGAATTCCTCGAGGGCGATCCGGACTGGCCGGTGATCACCGGGCGCCTGTACAACGCCACCAACAAGCCACCCTATGCCCTGCCTGACAACAAGACACAGTCGGGCATGCGTTCGCGCAGCTCTCCCAATGGGGGCCAGGACAACTACAACGAGCTGATGTTCGAGGACAAGAAGGGCTCGGAACTCATCCGTATCCAGGCCGAGAAAGACCTCACCATGCTCGTCAAGAACGACGAGACCGTGGAGGTGAAGCGCAATCGCACGCGCAAGGTCGGCGGCGAGGAGAAGATCGAGGTTATCGAGAACCAGACCGAGACCATCGGCAAGAACCAGGTCATGACGGTCAAGCAGGACCGCTCGGTCCAGGTCAAGGGCAAGGAAGACGTCAAGATCGACGTCGACCAGACCACCAAGATCGGAATGAAGATGTCGACGGACGTGGGCCAGGAAATTTCGTTCAAGACCGGGGCGTCGAGCCTGGTCATGAAGGCCGACGGCACCATCACCCTCAAGGGCGTGAAAATCACGATCGACGGGGGCATCGAATCGACGGTCAAGGGTGGCGTCAAGGTGTTGGTGGATGGTGGCGCGATGGTCGACGTCAAGGCCGGCGCCATGCTCAAGTTGAGCGGTGGCGCGATGACCGAGCTCAAGGGTGGCGCCGCGACCCAGATCAAGGGTGCCGTCGTGATGATCAACTGAGGCCACGGTACGCTTATGGTGCTTTCGCTCGACCCGCAGCGTTCCCCACCCGCCATGGTAGTGGCAGCCCAGCTCGAGCTCAGTGTCGAGGCCCTGGCCGTGCCCTCGCGTACGGGCACGGCGAGGTCCTACCTGGATGAACTGATCCTGCAGGGACTCCTGCAGGATGCGGTTGCGCTGATGTGCCGCCTGCTGCCGCGCCAGTATTGCCTGGCATGGGCGGCCGACTGCGTGCGTGCAGACCTCGCCTCCATGCCGACGCCGGATCGCGACGAGTGGGCGCGTTTTGCAGCCTGCGATCGCTACCTGCGCGCGCCCAGCGAGGAAGCGCGCGCCGTGTGCGCGGATCTTGCCGAGCGCGCGCAATTCAAGACGGCTGTTGCCTGGCTCGCGGCGGGCGTCGGCTGGACTGGCGGGTCGCTGGCGCCGCCCCACGTGGACGTTGTGCCGCCGCCGGAGACGCTGACCGCGACGGCCTGCGGCGCTTGCGTGACCTTGCTGGCGGCGCGGGTGCCTGCGGAGATGCAGGATCGCCTGCGTAGCTACCTGGCAAGGGCGATCGAGATGTTCGGGGCGCCGGTCGGGGGAGGCCGCTGATGGGCATGCCCGCTGCACGCGTCGGTGACATGCACGTGTGTCCCATGGTGACGGGGCCGGTACCCCACGTCGGCGGACCGATCCTGCCTCCCGGCCAGCCCACCGTGCTCATCGGCATGATGCCCGCGGCAACCCTGACTGGGATGTGCACCTGCGTCGGGCCGCCTGACATCATCGTCAAGGGCTCGGCGACAGTGCTGATCGGCATGATGCCGGCGGCGCGAATGCTGGACAACACCGCCCACGGCGGCATGATCATCATCGGCTGCCCCCTCGTGCTGATCGGCGGATGAGCCCACAGGAATCAATGTCTAAATGCTGCTGACACTTAGCATCATCAGTCACCAGAGCGCCTCACTCGGCCCGAACAGCTACAAGATGTTCGACGAGCGCGGTGGCACCATCGGTCGTGCCGACAACAATTTCTGGGTCCTGCCGGATCCCGAGAAGTCCGTGTCGAGGACGCACGCGGCAGTGCGCATGATCGCTGGCTCGTTCTTCCTCGAAGACCTCAGCGTCAACGGCATTTTCCTGCGCTCGACCGGCGAGCAGATCGGCCGCGGCGAGCCCTACCTGCTGCGCGACGGCGACCGCATCGTCATGGGCGACTACGAGCTGATGGCGCAGGTGCTCGCTGGCGCCGCCTCGCAGCCGGGTGCCCAGGCGCCGCCGCCACCCGCCGCGGAGGCCTGGCCACCGGCGGTGTCCCAGCAGCCCGCTGCCCACGCGTGGCCCGCGCCGCCCGGTCAGCAGTCTGCTGCTTCCGGCGGGTGGCCCGCTGCTCCGTCGGCCTCCTACGGAGGCACTCCGGACATGGGTGGCGTCGCCGCACAGCCCGCGTACGCCACGCGCGCCCCGGAAGATCTCGATCCTTTGCGCGCGCTGGGAACGCCCACCGGGCGCACGGGTCCCAAGCCCACGGGGCCGGGCGAGAGCTACTCCGACCTGCGCGACAGGTCGCCGATGGAAGGGCACTATCAGCCGCCCGACGTGCGCTTCCCCGGCGGCCAGGCCCAGTCAGCGCCGTCCGGAGGCGAAGGCGAATTGACAGCCTTCGGTCACCGCCCCGGCGCGGCGCCCGCAGCGCCCGCCTGGCAGCAAGCGGCACCGCCGCCCAGCGCGCCGCAAGCAGGCTATGGCCAGGATGCCTGGCCGACGCAGCAAGGTGGCTGGCCGGGCGCAGGACAGGCCGCGGCACCGCCGCCGGCCGACGAAGAGCATGCGCTGACGATGTTCGGGCACCGGCCTGGCGCGCCGGCGGCTGCACCGACTCAGCAGCCCCCCGCGTACGCGCCCCCGCCACCCCCGGCGTATGCACCGCCGCCGCCGGCGGCGCCATTCGGTGCTCAGCCGGCCGCTTACGGCGCTCCACCGCCACCCGCCGCGACGCCCGGATTCGGGCAGGGTGCTGGCGCGGCCCCGGCGCCCGCTTGGCCCGTACACGCCGATCCCTGGGGCGCTCCGCAGCCAATGCCGGAGCCGCAGCCGCAGGGCGGAGGCTTTGGTCCCGCCGCCATGCCCGCACCGCCCCCGGCACCGGCCCAAACCGCGTGGGGTGCACCCCCCGTGCCGCCGCCACCGCCGCCGCAGGCGCCACCGCCGCAGCCGGCGTGGGGCATGGCGCCCCCGGCGCCTCAGGTACAGGCACCGCCGTCAGGCGGCCCGAGCCTCGCCGAAATGTTTGCCAACGCTGGCCTGGATCCGTCGCGTGTCTCACCGGAGGTGTACGCGCAGATCGGACACATCCTGCGCACGGTGGTGCAGGGACTCGTTGGCGTGCTGCAGGCGCGCGCGCAGGTCAAGGGCACGTTCCGCCTGCCAATGACCATGATCCAGCCGGTGGAAAACAATCCCCTCAAGTTCTCGGCGAACTTCGAGGATGCGATGCAGAACCTGTTCCTGAAGCGCACTCAGGGCTGGCTGGGCCCGACGGACTCCTTCCAGGATGCCTTCGACGACCTCACCGCGCACGAGATGGCGATGGTCGCCGGCATACGCGCGGCCTTCGCCGCGATGCTGGAGAAATTTTCTCCCGCCACGCTCGAGTCGCAATACGAACGCAAGGCCAAGCGGGGAGGGATCTTCGGCGGCGGCAAGGCTGCCTACTGGGATCTGTATCGCGAGTCCTTCGAGGAACTGTCCTCGGATTCGGAGGGTAACTTCCAGCGACTCTTCGGCGAGGATTTCGCGAAGGCCTATCATGAGCAGATGCAGCGGCTCATTGCCGCACAGAAGAATCAACGGCGACGCAACTGACGTCTCGACGGGCGAATGCATGCGCTACGTCGATAACAAGGAACGATCAAGATGACGACTGTGGCAGTGTTTGGGGGATCATCGAAACTCGGAATTCGCGTGGCGATCGCCGTGGGGCTTCTCGCCCTGGGCGCCTGCGCGAGTGCGCCGCCGCCGGCGCCACCGCCGCCGGTTCCCGCCGACTTTTCGGTGACGGCGGGGGCCGACATCAATCCTGACGCAGGTGGTCGTGCGTCCCCGGTCGTCGTCAGGGTGTACTACCTGCTGGGCGATTCCACCTACCGCAACTCGGATTTCGACGCGCTGTACGACCGTCCCGATGCCGCGCTGGGCAAGGACCTGCTGGGTCGCTACGAACAGGTGCTGCGCCCGGGTCAGTCCGTCCAGCTCAAGGTCGACGTGCCGGTCGGAACCCGTGCCGTCGGCGCCGTGGCCGCGTTCCGCGACATCGGCAACTCGCACTGGCGCGCGCAGGCGGTCAACGGTGACACACCACTGAAGTCGATCAAGGTTACCGTCGACGGCCGCCAGGTCCAGATCGCAGTCAATACACCGTAAGCGGCCCGCGGGTCGCTGATCGAGGGGAGGCGAATGTCCCAGAACAACAAGGTGCTCTGGAGCGAAGGTTTGTTCCTTCGCCCGCAGCATTTCCAGCAGCATGACCGGTTCGTCGAATGGCTGGTGGAGCAACGCGCGGGATCACTGCGCAGCAACGCCTGGGGATTCACCGAACTCCAGATCGACCAGGGCATGCTCGCCATCGGCAAGCTGGCGATCACCGCCGCCGCCGGCGTGTTCCCGGACGGAACGCCGTTCTGCATGCCGGCCGACGACCCGCTGCCGGCGCCCATCGACCTCGACGAGCGGGTGCGCGACAAGACCGTGTTCCTGTCGATCCCGCTGCGGCGCGCCGGGTCCGCGGAATTCGTCCGCGGCGCCGACCCGACCGTGGTCGCCCGCTTCCAGGCCCGCGACGTGGAGGCCAACGACACCTCCGGGTCCCGCGATTCGTCGGCGGTGCTGGAGGTGGGCACCGCGCGCACCAGCCTGCTGCTGGAGGACGGGCCGCTCGGCGACTATGCCGCGATACCGGTGGTCCGGGTCCTCGAGTGTCGCGCCGACAAGCGCGTCGTGCTGGTCGAGCAGTTCATCCCCACCGTGCTCAATGCGCACGTTGCCTCACGCCTCAAGTCGTTCGTGAGCGAGCTGCGTGGCCTCCTGCACCAGCGCGGCGAGGAGCTGTCGGGCCGGGTAAGCGCGGCGGGGCAGGGTTCATCGGAACTCTCCAACTTCCTCATGCTGCAGGCGATCAACCGCTACGAGCCGCTGATCGCGCACTGGGCGACCTCCAGCCACCTGCACCCGGAGGACCTCTTCCAGGCGCTGGTCCAGATCGGGGGCGAGTTCCTGACCTTCACCGGCGACAACAAGCGCTGTCCCGAGTTTCCCCCGTACCGCCACGACCGGCTGCGCGAGACGTTCGAGCCGGTTTTCGCCGCGCTGCGCCGCTCGTTCACTGCCGTGCTGGTCGAGGCGGCCACTCCTATCCAGATCATCGCCAGCAAGAGCCGCTACGGTTTCAGCTCGGCGATGGTTGCCGAGCGCACGCTGCTGGAGGCAGGCACGTTCGTGCTCGCGGTCAAGGCCGACATGCCGGCCGAGGAAGTGCGACGGGTCTTCCCACAACAGACCAAGGTCGGTCCGGGCAACCTCATCGTGCGGCTGGTCGAGTCGCAGATGCCTGGCATCCCGCTGCAGCCGCTGCCCGTGGCGCCGCGGCAGATCCCTTATCACGCCGGTTACACCTACTTCGAACTCGACCGCAACGGCGAGCTGGCGAGGGCGGCCATCGCGGCGGGTGGTTTCGGTATGCACGTGGGTGGGCAGTTCCCGGGACTCAAGATCGAAATGTGGGGAATCAGGGGTTAGAACGTGAGCACCGACGATCCTTCAGGCGGCGATCGCACAGTATTCAAGCCCATGCCGGGAGGGCGCCGAGGCGCTGCGGCACCGCCGCCCGCCGGCATGCCTCCCGCTTCCCCGGCGATGCCCCCGCCCATGGCGCCGGCGCCGGTTGCTGCGCCTGAAGCCGCGGCGCCTGCTGCGGCCCCGCGCCAGCAGTCTGCGCCTCCTGTCGCACAGCCTGACGACCCGAAGGCCGCGATCGCGGCCATTTCGCGCGGCGCCGCCAACCCGATTCTGGCGGCTGCGACCCCGCTGCTGGTGCTCGCGAGCAATCTGCGCGGCCTGCCGCGGCACGTCGATCCTGCCGGGCTCTATCGCGAGACGATGGACCAGATCCGTGCCTTCGAGGAAAAGTCCAAGGCGGCGGGCGCCCAGCCCGAGACCGTGCTGGCGGCACGCTATGCGCTGTGCTCCACCATCGACGAAGCCGTGCTGTCCACGCCCTGGGGCACGTCTAGCGGCTGGTCCGGCCAGACGCTGCTGGTGGCCTTTCACAAGGAGGCCTGGGGCGGCGAGAAGTTCTTCCTGATCCTCGAGCGCCTGCTCGAGGACACGGCCCGCAACGCGGACCTGCTCGAGTTGCTTTACGTATGCCTCGCCCTGGGTTTCCAGGGCAAGTACGGCATCCAGGCAGAAGGACGGTCGGCGTTGCTGGAAGTGCAGCACGACCTGTACCGCCGCCTGCAGGCCGCGCGCAACCGCACGATCGGTGCGGAATTGTCGCCGCGCTGGAAGGGCGTGGAGGACCGGCGCAATGCGCTGGTCCGATACGTGCCGCTGTGGGTGGTGGCCGCCATCGTGCTGGCCATCATCGTCTCCGCGTACATCGGCCTGCGCGTGTCCCTGTCCTCGAAGGCCGAGGGAGTCCATGCGGCGCTGGTCGAGTTCGGTCGCGAAGCGCCGGCGGTACCGAGCGCTCCGCCCCCGAACTGGCAGCGCCTCAAGGAACTCTTGGCACCCGAGGAGCAGCAGGGCCTGCTGCGCGTCGAGGAAAGGGCCGACAGCGCCGTCGTCATCCTGCAGGGTGAGGGCTGGTTCGCGTCGGGTAGCGACCAGGTCGCCGAGGGGCGCAAGCCGGTGCTCGAAAGGGTCACCGCTGCGCTCAACGAGGTACAGGGCAGCGTCGAAATCGTGGGTCACACCGACGAGGTGCCGGTGAAGTCGCTGAAGTTTGCCGACAACTACGAGTTGTCCAAGGCTCGCGCCGAAAGCGTCTTCGGCTGGATATCGCTGTCGATCAACAACCCGGGGTGCTGCATGCGCGACGGCGTAGGGCCGAGCAGGCCGATTGCGCCGCCACCGTTCGATGCCGCCAAGCGCGCACAGAACCGTCGCGTCGAGATCGTCGTACGGGCGGGGGGCTGAGCCATGAAAGGTCTGATCTCCTTCCTCAAGCAGCGCTGGTTCCTCGAGTTGCTCGGGCTGTTGCTGCTGTCGCTCATCGTTTGGTTCGCAGGCCCGTACCTGGCGTTCGCCGATTTCCGGCCGCTCGACAGCGTGGTCGAGCGCCTGGTCACGATCCTGGTACTGGTGCTGCTGTGGGGCGGCCTGTACATGATCCGGCAGATCCGCTCGCAGAAGGCGTCCAACGCGATCGCCGCCGACATGGCGGCGCAGCCTTCCGGCGCCACTGCGGGACGCAGTGGCGACAGCGCGGACGTGTCCGATCTCAAGCACCGCTTCCAGGAATCGGTGGCGCTGCTGCAGAAGCAGGGCGGCAAGGACAAGAACCTCTACAGCCTGCCCTGGTACATCATCATCGGGCCTCCCGGGTCCGGCAAGACGACCGCGCTGATCAACTCGGGCCTGCAGTTCCCGGTCTCGCAGCGTTTCGGCGAAGCCGCCATCCGCGGCGTCGGCGGCACGCGCAACTGCGACTGGTGGTTCACGGACGAGGCGATCCTGCTCGACACCGCTGGACGCTACGTCACGCAGGACAGCGACCAGTCGGCCGACAGCGCCGAGTGGACCTCGTTCCTGCAGTTGTTGCGCAAGCACCGTCGGCGCCGGCCCATCAACGGTGCCCTCGTGACCATGAGCTTCGCGGACCTCGTCCTGCTGAGCCCACAGGAGCGGGCCCGACACGTCGCGGCCGTGCGCGCCCGCCTCGAGGAACTGCAGGCGCAACTGCGCATCAGCTTCCCCGTGTATTTCCTGATCACCAAGGCCGACCTCATCGCCGGCTTCACCGAGTTCTTCGACGACCTCGGCCAGGAGGACCGGCAGCAGGTCTGGGGCATCACCTTCCCGCACGACCCGAAACGCAAGCAGGCGCGCTCGCCTGCCGAGGATTTCGGCACGGAGTTCGAGGCCCTGCTGGGCCGCTTGCAGGAACGCCTCTGGACGCGCCTGGACCAGGAGCGCGACCCCAAGCGCCGTTCGCTGGTTTTCGGCTTCCCCCAGCAGTTCGCTTCGGTACGTCAGCCGCTGCAGGAATTCCTGCAGGACGTGTTCGGCTCCAGCCGGTTCGACCAGAAGGTCAACCTGCGCGGCGTTTATTTCACCTCGGGAACCCAGGAAGGAACCCCGATCGACCGGCTGCTCGGTGCCGTGGCACGTACCTTCGGCCTCGAGGGGCGTGTGCTGCCCCAGGCCCAGATCAAGGGCCGCAGCTATTTCATCCACGACCTGCTGCGCAAGGTGGCGTTCGCGGAGTCTGGTCTCGCCGGCGTCGATCGCCGTTACGAGATCCAGAAGCTTCTGCTGACCAACTTCGCCTACATCGCCTCGCTGGTGCTGGGCGTGCTGCTGGTCGGTGGCATGTGGAACAGCTACCGGCTCAACTCCGCCTACCTCGACCAGGTGTCGGCGCGCATCGCGGAGTTCAAGGCGGGAGCGCCGGCGGGCAGCGAACTCACCGCGATTGCGGACCGGCTGGGCGCCTTCCGCACCATCGTCGGCGAGGCCGAGCAGTACAACGAGGACCGTCCCTGGTCGCGGCGCTTCGGGCTGTTCCAGGGCAACTCGGTCGGCGGCGCGGTACGCGATGCCTACTACCGGCAGGTCAACTCGCAGGTGGTTCCCGCCGTCGCGAGCGCGCTCGAACAGCGCATCCAGTCGCTGGCGGGCGATCCCGAACGCCTCTACGAGTACCTGAAGGCCTACCTGATGCTGGGCGAACCTCAGCACCTGGACAGGGCGCATCTCGATTTCGTGGCCAACTACGAGCTGTCGGCCGGTGGTTCGCCGGCGGCGCGCGACCTCACCTCGCATTTCCGCGAGTTGCTCGCGGATGACGGCGCGCTGCGGCCGGTGGCGATGAATCGCGGACTCGTCGATGCGGCACGCACCAACCTGCAGACGGCAACCCTGCCGAACCTGGTTTACAGCCGCCTGCGGACGCTGTACGCGGGCGACCGCGAGCGCGCCGTGCGGCTCGACGAGGCGGGTGGCCTCGGAGTCGAGCGGGTGCTGCAGCGGCGCAGCGGCAAGAAGCTCTCCGAGCCGGTAGCGGCGCTGTACACCAAGCCGGTGTTCGAGGAAGTCGCGCTCAAGGACTCGACCGCGCTGCTCGCCGAGTTCCAGAAGGAATCCTGGGTGCTGGGTGACGACAGCGTGCTGACCCGCATGGGCAACACGTCCGAGGTCGTCGACCAGGTGCTGCGCATCTACGAGGACGACTACATCGCACAGTGGCAGGCGGTCCTCGCCGATCTCGCGCTGGCGCCGACGGGCACCCAGGAGCAGTTGCTGGAATCCCTGCGCATCCTGTCCAGCGACTCCTCGCCGCTCAAGGGCGTGCTGAAGCTGGTGGCCAAGAACACCAACTTCGGCGAGGGCGTGAGTCCGGGAGCCGCGGGCCAGGCGCTCGACAAGCTGGAGAAGGCTGGCGAGAAGGCCGCGACAGCGGCGGCCAGCTCGGCGTCAGGCCGTCTCGGCTCGCTGTTCGGCGCGGCACCCGCACCCGGCGCGGCGCCGCAGGCCGCCAAGCCTGGCAAGCGCATCACCGAGCAGTTCGCGGCGATCGCCCAGCTCGTGGGTGGCGACGGACCTGCTCCCATCGATGCCACGCTGAAGTTGCTCGGCGAGATGTACACCGAGCTCGAGAGCACGGGCAGCGGCCTTGGCCAGCAGAGCGCGGTCCAGGCGCTGAGCCAGGCCGGCGGGAGCCCGAAGGCACGGCAGCTGCGGGACGAGGCATCACGCCTGCCTGCGCCGCTCGGGGCGATGTTCGGGCAGTTGGGAGGTGGCGGCAGCGCCATGGCCATGTCCGGCGCACGCACGGAACTGGCCGCGCTGTATCGCGAGATGGTGTATGGCGAATGCCGGCAGGTGGTGAACGGGCGCTATCCGTTCGACCGCAACTCGACGCAGGACGTGCCGATGGCGGACTTCGCGCGTTTCTTCGGCACTGGCGGCACGCTCGACAACTTCTTCAAGCAGCAGCTCGCGCCGCTGGTCGACACGACCCAGGCGCGCTGGCGCTGGAAGTCCCGCGATGGAGCCAGCGTGGAATTGCCGCAGTCGCTGCTGGATCATTTCCAGCAGGGCGCGAGGATCCGCGATGCGTTCTTCGCCGGCGGCGGGGCGCAGCCGTCGGTGCGGTTCACGCTGGTGCCCGACTTCATGGACGCCAACTACACGCGCATGTTGCTGGAGGTCGATGGCGAACAGCTCGATTACCGTCACGGACCCGTGCGCACACTCAACCTGACCTGGCCGAAGGCAGACTTCGGCCGCGTCACGGGTTCGCTCGAAGGGCCTGACGGCAGCAAGCAGGTGTTGTCGGCGGAAGGGCCGTGGGCGTTGTTCCGCGCACTCGACCGCGCACAGCTGAAGGCCGAGAGCGGCACTCGCTACTCCTTCGTGCTGGGCGGCGGCGCCGCCCGGATCCGGCTGGAGGCTTCGAGCCTGCGCAATCCCTTCGATATGAAAGTGGTGCAGGGCTTCCGCTGCATCGACGGCGGTTGAGACAGGACGCCCCGGTGCCGGCAGGATTCTTCGGCAAGGTTCCCTGCGTTGGCGACTTCGTCAAGCGCAGGCTTGCGCCCGACTTCGTCGCGGCCTGGGACGACTGGCTGCAGCGCGGCATGCACGCCGGGCGCGAGCAGGTTGGCGCCGGGTGGCACGACCTGTTCCTGACGAGCCCGGTCTGGCGTTTCGCGGTGGATCCGGGCATCGCCGGCAGCGACGCGGCGTGCGGGGTGATGGTTCCGTCGATGGACCGTGTCGGGCGCTTGTTTCCGCTGACGATTGCGCTGGCCGTGCCGCAGGGCCGCGCCACGGGACTCATAACTACTGCGACAGGCTGGCTGGCCGCGGCGGAGGCGGAGGCCATCGCCGTCGTCACTGGCGATGTTGCGGACCTCGAGTCCTTCGATGCGCGGGTCGCAGGGCTGGCGGATACCGTGTCCGCGACGTCATGGGAGGCGCCGACCGCGTGGCAGGCTGGCGACGGCTGGTTCATGCCGATCGACGAGCAGGCCGGGCCTTCCTCGGCCTGGCAGTCGCTTGCGATTTCGGCCCTCGGTGGCGGCAAGCCTGGGGTCGTGTTCTGGACGGCCGGCTCGGACCTCGTGGTGCCGGGTGTATTCGTATCCGAGTCGCTGCCCGCGGGCGACCATTTTCGCGTACTTCTCGACGGCGTTGGCGCACCGGTTGCCGTGCGCCAGCCGGACCCTGAGCTGGGAGTCTGAAGTGTCCACTGTAGAACGAAGCAACGGCGGGGTTCGCTGGCTGTCCGCAAGCCGATCCGAAGTCGGCAATGTGCGCAAGCTCAATGAGGATGCGTGCCTGGATCTCGGGGGCAGCGGGCTCTGGGTCGTCGCGGACGGCATGGGCGGGCATCATGCCGGCGACTATGCGAGCCGGACGATCGTCGAGACCCTCGCCGGCGTGCAGCCGCGAACGCGTCCCAGCGAGTTCATCGAGGACATCGAAGACCGGCTGCTGCGCGTGAACCACGACCTGCACGTGCGCTCCACCACTGGCGACACCCCGTCGCTGACCGGCAGCACGGTCGTAGCGCTGGCGGCATTCGATCGCTTCGGGGTCTGCATCTGGGCCGGCGACAGCAGGGTCTATCGCCTGCGCGACGGGCGCTTCGAACAGGTCACCCGCGATCACAGCGAAGTCCAGGAGATGGTCGACCGCGGCCAGATCACGGCGGCCGAGGCCGCCACCGCCAGCAACGCCAACATCATTACGCGCGCCGTGGGCGGCACCAGCGACCTGCACCCCGAGATGTGCCTGACCGACCTCCGTGACGGAGACCGCTACCTGCTCTGCAGTGACGGCCTGTACAAGGACATCAGCGATGCGGAGCTGGCGTCCGACCTTCGCACGGCGACGACGCCGCGCGAGGCCTGCGATGCACTGCTCACGCGCGCGCTCGCGGGGCCGTGTTCCGACAACGTGACGACCATTGTCGTGTTCATAGTCGGCGCCGACGATGAATTCGAACAGACCGGACAATACAAAGCTGAGTTCCCCGCCGCATGAGCGCACCGACGCCCGTCGACTTCCGTTCCGCCCTCGAGACCTACATCGCGGGCCACCTGAGCATTTCGCAGCTTGAGGCTGCGCTGGTCAACGCACTCCGCGCCGAGCCGCACATGGAGGCTGCGCATCACGGCCTGGTAGCGGCCTATGGCCGCGTCGGGCGTCTGCCTGCGGACGCGGTGGAACACCTGTCGGGCGTATTCGCCGCACAGGCATGGAAGGCGGCGCCCGCAGGGTCCACGCCGCCGCCGCCGCCGCAGGCGCCGGCTGACAACGACCGCACAGCATTTCGCGGCGCGCCCAGCACGCCACGCGTGCCGCCGCCGCCGGCTCCGCCGGCTCCGCCGGCAGCGCCGCAGCCACCGGCGGTGGATAACGATCGAACGGCCTTTCGCGGCGCGCCCAGCATGCCGCGGACCCCGACGACCCCGGCCGCTCCCACTGGCCCGAACATGGCGGGGTACACCGGGTCGGCCCAGCCGCCCTATGCCCAGACAGGCTCGGTAACCGGCGGCTTCACGTCGGGTCAGACGACCGGCGGCAACATGACCGGCTCTGTTACCGGCTCGGTGACCGGGGCAACCGGTGCGACCGGCACGGGCGGCACGTCCAGCTGGGCCGACATCCAGCGGACGGGCGGCGGATCGCCGATGGGCGGCGCGCCGCTGGTGGTCGGGAGCGTGCTCAAGGAGCGCTTCGTCCTCGAGTCGATCCTCGGCCGTGGCGGCATGGGCACCGTGTTCAAGGCTCGCGACCTCCGCAAGGAGGAAGCGATGGATCGCAACCCGCACGTTGCGATCAAGGTTCTCAACGAGGACTTCAAGCAGCATCCCGAGGCGCTGAAGGCTCTGCAGCGCGAGTCCCGCAAGTCGCAGGAACTCGCGCACCCCAACATCCTGTCGGTGTTCGACTTCGACCGCGACGGCGCCAACGTCTACGTGGTCATGGAACTGCTGGATGGCGAGTCCCTCGAGAAGGTGATCAAGCGCCACGAGAACGTCGGGCTCGAGCACAAGGAAGCCTTCAGGATCATCCGCGACCTGGGCAGGGGCCTGTCCTATGCCCACCAGCGCAACATCATTCACTCCGACTTCAAGCCCTCGAACTGCTTCACGACGAAGGCTGGGGCCATCAAGGTCTTCGACTTCGGCATCGCGCGGGCGGCCAAGCACACGGGGCCGACCACCGACACGCAGCAGACGGTATTCGACGCGGGTTCGCTGGGCGCGCTGACCTTTGCCTACGCAACGCCGGAGATGTTCGACGGCAAGGACCCTGACCAGCGCGACGACCTCTATGCCCTGGGCATCGTCGCCTACGAATTGCTGACCGGCCGCCACCCCTACAACCGCAAGTCCGCGCCCGAGGCGCGCGACCTGAAGATGAAGCCGAAGCCCGTGCCCGGGCTCACTCGGCGGCAGACGCGCGCGCTGGAGCGTGCGCTCGCGTTCACCCGCGACGAACGGCAGAAGGACGTCGACACCTTCGTCGACGAGCTCATGCCGAAGGCGCTGAACAAGACCGTGATCGGCATCAGTGCCGGCGCGGCGGTGCTGATTGCCGCGGTCGCAGCCCCGCAGCTCTGGTCGATGTGGAACGACCGGCGCATCAACGCCGTGGCGCAGGACATCAAGAGAGGCGATCCCGCGATCATCGATGCGCGCATGAAGGAGTTCGACAGCTATTCGCCCGAGGAGCAGCAGAAGCTCCTGGCGTCCAAGGAAGTCTCCGACGCGCTGTCGAAGTACTTCGAGGAACGCATCGTCGCGCTCATCGACACGACCAAGCCCGACTTCGACTTCACGGCCGCTGCGGCGCTGGCCACGATGGCCCTGAAGGTGAACCCGGACTCGGCGCGCTATAACGAGCTGAAGGCCAGGGTGGAGGAGGGCCGCAACCAGGCGATCAACGCGTTCAACGCCGCGATCGACGACCAGTTGCAGAAGGGTGTGCTGGTCTCCGCCGACGGCCGTGGGGGGGTGGCGGGCGCGCTCGAAAAGCTGCGTCGCGTGAACCCGGAGCACCCGCGCCTGAAGGACGCCCAGATCGTCGACGCGTTCGCCGCCAAGGCGAGCGCCGCGCTGGAACGCGGCGACGTCGGTGCGACCAACGCCCTCATCGACGCGGGCCTCAAGTACGCCACCGCCGGCAGCGCGGCGCGCACGGCGCTCGACAACCTGCGCGACCAGTTGAAGTCGCGTCAGTCCGAACTTGAGACGGCCTCACAGGTCGCCAAGATCGAGGAGCAGCTGCGTCCCCTGCTGACGGACAGCGCGACGCTCGAGTCCTTCGCCCAGGAGCGCGACCGCATCCTGACGCTGCGCTCCGCCAAGCCCGACAGCCCGATCCTGCCGCAGGGCCAGCAGCGCCTCGCCTCGCTGGTGCAGAAGCGCGTCGCGGATCTCGGCGCTGCGCGCAGTTTCGCCGACGCGCAGCAGGTGCTCGACCAGTTCGCGGACCTGCTCCCCCGTGATTTCGTCGCTGCCCAGCGCAGCCAGGTCGAGCAGGCACAGGCCGCGTACACCGAAAGGGTGGGCTCGACCCTGAATGCCCTGGCGAAGGCCGTGCAGGCGGGCAACCTCGAGGGCGCCGGCCCCGGCACGGCGGCCAGCCTGCTCGTGGCCCTCGAGAAGGCCGGCGGGACGCCGGCCCAGGTAGCCTCGTCGCGCGATCTCATCGCGCAGGGCTACGTCGCGAAGTCGCAGCAGGCCCGCAATCGCCGCGCGTTCGACGAAGCACGGAAGATGGTGGATGCCGGCGCGGCGCTGAAGCCTTCGGCCAAGGTGCTCGACCTCCTGCAGGACGAACGTGGCCAGATCACGGCGACCGAGCGCGGCATGGTCCAGCAGGAGCGGACCGCGGAGATCCAGCAGCTGCGCGGCGGTCTCGACAAGGTACTCGCGGCGAGCCAGATCACGATATCCGACGCGGAGGCGGCGCTGCAGGCGATCGTCAAGCTCGAGGGACGCGGCGTTCGTGATGCTGCCCTCGGCGGCGCCCGCAACAAGCTGATCGCCAAGCTGACCTCCGAAGCGGCGCGGCTCGACGCCAGCGGCGCGACCACGGAGGCGGCCGCCTTCGCCGAGTCCGCGCGGGCACTGTTCCCCGATTCGGCCGTGTTGCAGAAGTCCGCCGCGAGCCTCAAGCAGAAGGCTTCGTCGGCCCAGGCAGCCGCCTCGCGCAACCAGCAACTCGCTGCGGCGCGCGCTGACCTCGATAAGTCGCTGGCTGCCGCGCGTTTCGACGACGCCTGGGACAAGCAGCTGCAGCTGGGCGTCGCCCGGCTCAAGGCGCTGGTTCCCGCGGGTGACCCGCAGGTGCTGGCGGCGAGCGAGAAGGTCGCGCGCGTCTACCTCGCGCGTGCAGGGGCGTTGCGGCAGGCCGAGAAGTTCGTCGAGGCCGAGAAGATGATCGAGAAGGCCCGGGGCTACTCGCCCGCGATGCCGGGCCTGGATGCCGAGGCGAAGCAGATTGCCACGCAGAAGCAGGCGTTCGCGGCCAAGGCAGAAGCGGAACGTTCGGCCGGCGCGGTCGCGCTGCTCAAGCAGCGCGTGCTCGACAAGGCCCGTGGCAACGAGGTGGTCGAGGCTCGCAAGCTGCTGGCCGAGTTCACCGCCAAGTACGGCAATGACCCGAAGTATTCGGGCTTCATCACATCCGAGGGTCCGCTGGCCATCGGCCAGGCGCTCGAGCGCTCGGCCGCGCGCTTTGCCGCGGCGGGCGACTTCAGGCAGGCGATCACCTACGCACAGCAGGCATCCGAGGCCGCGCCGAAGGGCGACAAGAACACTGCCGAGGCGGTCCGCCTGTTCGGCCAGTTGTCGTCGTTCTCCCAGACGCTGGACCAGGGCATTCGCTGGCAACCGGACCGGGTGCGGCCATTGCTGGCTTCGCTCGAGAGCCGTTACCCGGCCGCGTTCGGGGGCATCCGCACGAAGCTGCAGGAGCGCGCTCAGGCCGGTATTTCCCGTCGTCCGGCCGCCGAGCAGGAGGCCTTGCGCCGGCTCGTACAGGAAACCTTCAATCCGGAGGCCGCACGGGAGACTGCGCGGCCAGCGCCGGTGAAGCCCGCGACCCCGGCGCCAAGCGCTCCCGTGGTGGCGCCGCCGCCAACCGGGCCGGCCACTGGCGCGGGGCCATCCGTGCCGTCGCAGACCGTCCCGGCTCCTGGAACGCCGGCCGGCGGGGCGCCGCCGGCGGCGGGACCGGGTGTCGTCGCTGGCGGCGCACCTGCAACCGGCGTTGCGCCGTCGCCGACCACGGGCGGCACTGGTGGCACCACGCGCACGGGCGGCTGCCAGGTCGAGCGCGCGGGTGCCGGCACTCGCAGCCTGTGCTCGGATGCCTGGACCGGCGGCAAGGGCCCGTCGCTCATGGTCATTCCGGCCGGCGGCGGATCTGGCAGGCCTTTCGCCATGACGCGTTACGAGGTCAGGATCGACGATGTGCGCGCGTTCTGCGCCGAAGCGGGCGGGTGTCCGGCACTGGGCGCGGACGGCAAGCTGCCGGTCAGCACTTTCGGCGTCAAGGATGCGGAGCGCTTCGCGGAGTGGCTGCGCGGCAAGACGGGCGAGAGCTATCGCCTCCCCACCGATGCGGAGTGGACGCACGCGGCCAAGGCCACCGGCGACGGCACCGACGACGATGCCTGGTGCATCGTCCGCGTCGGCGGCGTCACCAAGGGCGAGGTGGTCGCGAGCGCGCAGAACGGCAAGCCGAACGCCTGGGGTCTCAGCAATATGATGGGCAACGTCCAGGAATGGGCGCGCTCCGGAGGCAGTTGGGTCGCGAAGGGCGGGTCGTTCAACGATCGCCTGGCCGACTGCCGAGCCGACACGACCAAGCCGCACAGCGGCCAGGCCGACGGCGCCACAGGGTTCCGGTTGGTCCGCGAAATTCGTTGAGGAGCGGGGCACGATGATCGAAGCCGAAGCGAACGAGTTGCGGGGCCTGTGTCAGGACCACTATCACGGCCTGCTGCCGCGAGAGGTCTATCGCGCGCGCCGCGCAAAACTCATCGACGGGCTGATCGGCATGCGGCCCCCCAACGAGGACACCACGCGCCCGCAGCACGCGGCGAAGCCGCCCCAGGCGTCGGCGCCTGCAGTTGGGCCCAGCACGCACCCAGGCACTCCCGTGCCGCCCGCCGCCCCGGCCACGCCACGTCCTGCGGAGGCCGTGCCTGCGCCGGCGCCCGTGGCCGCTCCTCCTGCGGCGTCTGACGCCCGCACGACCTTCGGCGCGCGCCGCTCGCCGCCTGCCGCGCCGGCTCCGGTCGAGGCAGCGCCGGCCACGGCCGTTCCCAAGGCTTCACCAGCCGCAGCAGCGGCGCCCGTCTCGGCGGGCAAGGGTGGCAAGACCCCGCTCGTGATGGGATTGGCTGCCGTTGCTGTGCTTGGCATCGCCGCGGCG
Source organism: Gammaproteobacteria bacterium (assembly GCA_020851435.1). Taxonomy (GTDB): domain Bacteria; phylum Pseudomonadota; class Gammaproteobacteria; order Steroidobacterales; family Steroidobacteraceae; genus JADZCS01. The sequence continues at coordinate 19,537 of JADZCS010000246.1, forward strand.
GTGCTGATGATGCGCGGCGGAACGCCGGATGGCGGCGAAGCGCAGTCGACTGAGGCGGCCGCTCTCGCGGGAGGCGAGGCGCCGCAGGGCGAAGACGAGCCGCGTCGGCTGGCACGCGAGTTCCTGACAGCCAACGACTGGAGCGATCCGGCGGTCCGCAAGCTTGCGGGAGACTGGAACACGCTCGACGAAGCTGCGCGCCGCAGCGCGTCGCTCGCGCCCTGGTTCGCCACCCTGCAGGCGAGTGTCCAGGAAGCGATCATCGGCCGGCAGCGCACCCAGCTGAAGTTCGGCGAGGACCCGGTCGATCCGCAGGATCCGATCTATGTCCTTGCGTCGGCCCTGGCAATCGATATCGCACCGTTGACCGAAGCAGCGCGCGGGCCCGCGGTGGCCGGGACGGCGCGTGCACAGGAAGCGGTTGCCTCGCCGACCGCCGCTGCACCCGTGGCGGCTGCCAGCCCCGTGCCTGCTGCGCCGAAGCCTGCCACGCCGGCGGCGGAAGCCGCTTCCGCCGGACGCTCAACCCCGGCGAGCCCGCCGGCCAAGCCGCAGGTTGCAGGCCCCACCGCGGCGAAGGCCGGTACCGCGTCGCAGCCCCCGGCAGCCGCCGCTGCGTCGGCGGCGACGACCGTGGCCGCTGCCGCAGCCGCTGCGTCAGCGAGGCCCTGCACGCGCGAACGTCTGCAGACGCGCGATCGTTCCTGCTTCGACCTCATGGCGAGCGGCGAGCAGGGGCCGGCGATGATGCTGTTGCCGGGCGGCAGCTTCAGCATGGGTTCAGAGGCACCTGACGAGGCGCCAGTACACGACGTGCGTGTCGGGGACCCGTTCGCCCTGTCGGTGTTCGAGGTCTCGGTCGGCGAGATGAAGCTGTTCTGCGCGCGCAGCGGCAAGCCCTGCCCGGCGATGTCCGGCGGCGACGACCTGCCGGCCACCAACGTGTCCTGGTCGCTCGCGCGCGATTACGCGGCCTGGCTGTCGAGCGTGACCGGCCATCGCTATCGCCTGCCCAGCGAGGCCGAGTGGGAGTACGCGGCGCGCGCAGGCACGCGAACGGCCTATCCCACCGACGAGGGCGACAAGATCACGGTGCCCGACGCGATTTTCAGCGATCGACAGAAATTGTCGGCGCCGGTCGCAGGCAAGGCGGGCAACGCAAATCGCTACAAGTTGCGCCACATGCTCGGAAACGTGAGAGAGTGGGTCGCTGACGCTTGGAATGAGTCTCATGCCGCTGCACCCACGGATGGGAGCGCGCGTGAGCGGGGGACGGGGACGGCGAAGGTCGTCAAGGGTGGGTCGTTCGCTGACGGCATGGACAAGGTTCGTCCGGCCGCGCGCGAGCGCCTCGAGGCGTCATCCGGCGATCGGTTCACGGGCTTCCGTGTACTGCGCGAGATTTAGGGTCGAGCTGGGGTTTCAGATTTGCTGTTTTTCTTTGGCGAAACACAACCGACATCACGCTCTGGCAACTTGCTTTTTGTCGCAGGTTCAGTGGGATGCGTTGTGCGTCGCCAAAATAGGGGACTGGTCTTGCTAGGTATTGAGGTGAAGACTAGTCTCGTTTAGGTATCAACGAATGGAACGTCGCCCTCGTGGGGTTGCCGCGCCCGTTTCGGGCCAGGGCAAGGGTGTCGACGTTGCGTCATGGAGGGGAATTCGAGTGCACTCCCAGAATATCCGCCCGATCGGGCGCGCATTGCTGTCCGCCGCGATTGCCACGCTGTGCTGCGTGCCGGTCCAGTCCGCCTGGACGCAAGCCCAGGTCCAGGTTCCGCCCGGGGCTACCCCCGGCGCAAACGTGCCGCGTGATACCGAGCGCATGACTGCGCCGCCGGAGGCCGCGCCGGACATCTTTTCCGTGCCGCGCAAGCTCGACCGGCCGGTAGGCGCGGACGAGGGGCCGCGCGTACGTGTGCAGCGCTTCGAACTGTCGGGCGCCGTGGATCGCGCCGATGCCGGGATCAAGGTCGCCGACATCACGGCCCTGCTGGAAAAGCAGCGCGCCGCGCAGCCCGCCGAAGGCTTCACCATCGTGCAGCTCGAAGGTGTCGCCGAGGAGGTCACCAAGTACTACCGCAGCCACGGCCTGCTTCTGGCCCAGGCATTCGTGCCCGTCCAGGAAGTCTCGGGTGGAGTGGTCAAGGTGGGCGTGCTCGAGGGCAAGCTCGGCGACGTGACGGTCGAGGGCAACAAGCGCTACAGCACGCGCTCGATCCAGGATGCCTTCGCGCAGATCGTCGGTGAGCCGGTCAACCAGCTCAGCGCCGAGAAGGCGCTGTTCACGCTCAACGACTATCCGGGCCTGGACGTCTACGGCGTGTTCCAGCCGGGCAAGCAGATAGGTTCCACGACGCTCGCCATCCAGGTGCGGCGCGAGGACCCGATGGAGTATTACGCCGCGGCCGACAACTTCGGCCCCGACTCGACCGGCCAGTACCGCGTTCGTGCAGGCCTGCTGGCCAATTCGCCATTCGGTTTCGGCGACCAGCTCAACGCCTACGCGATCTACAGCCTCGACCCGTCGGACAGCAACGCCGACAGCCTCTTTGGTGGCATCGAGTACAACTTCCCGATGCCGCGCACCTACGCGCGCTACGCACTGCGCTATTCGACCAGCGACTACAACGTCGGCGGCGAGTTCAGCGACTTCTCCGGCAAGAGCTACATCGGCGAGGTCGAGGGTAACTTCCTGCTGAAGCGCACGCGCACCAATACCAGCCGCCTGTACATCACTGGATCGAAGAAGAAGGGCGAGGTTTCGGCCAGCCTCGGATCGACGCAGGAAGACAAAGTCCAGTCGCTGACCGCTCGCTTCGAGAGTTCGATCATCGACACGCGTTTCCGGGGCGTCAACCGCATCGACTTCGGCTACACGACGGGCGAGGTCACCAACGCAGATCCAGCCGTCAACACACGCTTCAACCTGAGCCCCGGCTTCACGCGCTGGAACCTGTCGCTCGAGCGCTGGCAGCGGCTCGGTGAGGCTGCAGCCCTGGTCATCAATGCCCGAGGCCAGGCCAGCGGCGACCGGCTGACGTCATTCGACCAGGTCGCGATCGGCGGGCCCGAGAACGTTCGCGGCTACCGGCCGGCGACGTTCTTTGCCGACGAAGCGGCCACTGCATCGGCCGAGTTCATCCTCGAAGCGCCCGGGTTCCACGACCGCAAGGCCTGGAAGGACTACACCTGGGGCCAGGTACTGAAGTTCCACGTATTCGCCGACTACGCATACGCGAAGGTCAACGGCGTGCCGAGCGGCAGCGCAACGCTGACGCGCGACGAGGACTTCTCCAGCTTCGGCGGCGGAGTCTCTTTCGAACTGCCAGGAACGGCAAGCGCGCGCCTCGACGTGGCGCGCCCCTTCAACACGGATGATGAAATCCTCGACGGCGTGGCCGTGAAGAGCGAGACGCAGTTCTTCTTCACGGTTGGATACAGTTTCTGAACGCCGCGACGAACAGAATTCAGGAGACGAGCATGGCACGGAATGAGACGCTTGCTTTCCACGTGACACGGATGCTGCGCGACGCTTCGCTGCAGGCCGGCGTGGTTACCGCCGCAACCCTTCTGGCCGTCGCGCCGGCGATCGCCGGTCCGCAGGGCGGCCGAGTGAGGACCGGATCCGGCAGCATCGCAACGCCGACGGCGACAAGCACGGTCGTGACCCAGGGCAGCCGCTTCCTGGCGGTCGACTGGACCAGCTTCAACGTTGCGGCTGGCGAGAGCGTCCAGTTCGTGCAGCCGACGAGTTCGTCTGTCGCGCTGAACCGGATCTGGGACCAGAACCCGACCCAGATCTTCGGCCAGGTCATGGCGAACGGTCGCCTGATCATGGTCAACCCGAACGGCATCTACTTCGGGCGTTCCGCGACCCTGAACGTGGGCTCGCTGCTGGCGACCACGATGAACGTCAGCGACATCGATGCGCAGAATGATCGGCTTACGCTGGACGGCGCCGGCACGCGCGGCATCGTCAGCAACGCCGGCCTGATCGAGGCCGCACCGGGCGGCTCGGTCGCCCTGATCGGCGGCGCGGTGGAGAACACCGGCCGCATCGTCGCCAACATGGGCGCCGTGACGCTCGCCGCCGGCACCTCGGCGACAGTCGACTTCGCCGGCGACGGCCTCATGCAGTTCGCCGTGTCGGGCGACGTTGCTGAGCAGCTCAATGGCCAGCGCGCAGCGGTGTCCAACAGCGGCGAGATCGTCGCCGATGGCGGCACGATCCTCATGACCGCTCGCGACGCGAACCGTGTGTTCGACGCGGCGATCAACAATTCGGGCGTGCTGCGTGCCGGCCGCATCGAGAACCGCGGCGGTTCGATCGTGTTGTCCGCCCCCGATGGCGACGTGATCCACAGCGGTGTCGCCAGCGCGACTGGCGATGCGAACTCGTCCAGCGGCGGCAGCGTCAGCATTTCCGGCGACCGCGTCGGCCTGTTCGGCGAAGCCGTGGTCGACGCGTCTGGCGTCAACGGCGGCGGCAGCGTGCGCATCGGCGGCGGCTTCCAGGGCCGTGATGCGTCCATCGAAAACTCATCCCTGACGCTCGTGTCCTCGGGCGCGAGCATCGGCGCCAGCGCCACCGGCGCGGGCGACGGCGGCAACGTCGTGATCTGGTCCGACGGCACGACGCGTTACTTCGGTGACATCAAGGCCGAGGGCGGCGCGACGGGCGGCAACGGCGGCTTCGTCGAAGTGTCCGGCCTCCAGGTGCTCGATTTCCAGGGCACTGTGTCGACGCTGGCTGCCCAGGGCATTCGCGGCACTTTGTTGCTCGATCCGGATAACCTGAACATCGTCGCGTCCCACGCGGCCGACAACGATACTTATGACTCGACGACGGAGGCTTTCGGCACCCCGGGAGCGGGCACTGCGATCCTCGAGTCCGGCGATTTCGCCAGTGGTGGCGGCAACGAAGGCACGTCTTTTCTGCTGGTGTCGGTGCTGGAGAGCCAGCTCGCGACCAACAACGTGCGCCTCGAAGCGCAGGACGACATCACGGTGTCGTCCGCGGTCACGTCGAGCGCCGACGATCGCAGCCTGACGCTGTGGGCCGGCAACAACATCGATTTCCAGGCCGGCGTGTCGCTGACCGGGGCGAATTCCAGCCTGGTGGCGCGCGCGGGCGTGGATAATTTCACGACCGGCGCGGTCGACCCGGATGGCGGCCAGACCAACACGATCAACGTGGCGGACGGCGTGACGCTGCAGGCCAGCACCATCACCTTCGAAGCCGAGGACTCGATCCTGGCAGCGGGCACCACGGGTGTCCTGAAGGCGACCACGGTCAACCTCAACGCCAACAACGGCACCCTGACGGCCAACACCACAGCCACCACGCTCAACGCTACCGCGACGGGCAACATCATCCTGCGCGAAGCCGATGGCGTTGCGCTCGGCACGGTGTCCGGTGCCGATGTCACGGTCACGACCACTGCTGGCTCGATCACGGGCAGCACTGCCGTCACGGCAACCGGCAACCTGTCGGTCACCGCGGGCGGCGCGACCAACGACATCACGCTGAACAACCTGAACGTGACCGGAACGTCGAAATTCGTCGCGGCGGACGTCATCGACGTCTCCGGCGACTTCGGCGGAGCCGTGGCCGCGTCTGGCGCCGGCAACGTCACGATCGCTGACAGCACGGCACTCGTGCTGGGCACCGTGTCTGGTGCCGTAGTGTCGGTGACGGCAGCGACCGACATCGACAATGGTGCGATCACGTCGACCGGCAGCACGACGCTCAAGGCGACCGCGGGTGACATCAGCAGCACCGACATCAAGGCACCGTCTGCGAGCCTGACGGCTGGCGGGGCGATCACCACGGTAACCACTGCGGTCGGCACGCTTGCCGCGACGGCCGTGGGCAACATTTCGATTGCTGAAGCCGATGCCTTGACGCTGGGCGTCGTGTCCGGCGACGGTGTGTCGATCAGCACGACGACCGGCAGCATCGACGTCGGGGCCGGCGGCTCCGTGACCGCGGCTGGCAACCTGGCCCTGACGGCCGGTGGTGCGACCAGCGACCTCACTGGCACCGGATTCGATGTCACAGGTACCAGTTCGCTCAATGCGGGCGACGCCGTTACGGTGTCGGGCAAGTTCGTGGACGTGGTGTCCGGCACCACCGGCGGGGCGTTCTCCATCACCAGCGCCGATACGCTCACGGTCGGCGCCATCTCGGGCGCCAGCATCAAGGTCGCCAGCACGGCTGGCGATATCCTCGACGACGGCGCGGCAACCCGCCTGACGGCGGCCACGAGCGTAGTCCTCGAGGCTGCCGGCGATATCGGCCTGACCACTGCCGGTGACGAAATCGACACCGCGGCTGCTTCGATCAGCGCGACCGCCACCGACGGCAATATCTTCATCGACGAGAGCGACGCCGTTACCCTGACCAGCCTGTCGGCCACTGGGCCGGCGCTGACCAGCGGCGATGCCGTCGTCACGGCCGGCGGTACGATCACAGTCGGCGCCGTGAACGCGTCGGATGTCGTCGCCCTGACGGCGACCACAGGAAACATCGCCCTCGACGGTGACAACTCGACCCGGATCGTCGCGCCCAACGTGCTCCTCGCTGCGACGAGCGGTTCGGTTTCTGCCCAGACGACCTCCGCGTCGGTGTCCGCGGACGGCACGTCGCTGACTGTGTCCGACAATCTGGAAACCGGCGTGACGATTTACACGCTGGTGGCGGACGGCGACGTCAGTATTACCGACGATGGAGGCATCACCATCGCCACGCCCATCGACGGCACGGCGAACGTCAAGAACGTGTCTTTGATCGCGGATGCGGACGGAGACGCGGTGGCCGGAGAGGGCTTGGTCGAACTGCCCGACGGCAACGCCGCCTGGATCAGCGGTCCGGTCAACCTCGACAGCCTGACGGTTCGCGGCACGGGCGTGTTTTACACAGCGAACAATACGACCACCCTGGGTGCGAACTTCTTCCTGGGTGCAGAGACGATCGACCTGCGGCAGCGCCTCGAAGGACCCGGTACGACCGCGAACGTTGGCAATGCCACGAACGTCACGATCCTGGAAGCCCTGTCCGGCAATACCATCACCATCAATTCGACTCTCGCATCGGGCGGTCTGGCCCTGAACGTGTCGGGTTCTGCGTCCCTCGAAGTCAATGCAGTGACCACCGGCGCCCTCACGCTGACCAGTTCAGTGTCGGACCTGCAGGACATCGCGTCCGGCGGATCCATCGCAATCACCGACAGCCACGAGGATGCCGGCGGCCGTTACACCATCGCTTCCAACGGCGACGTGTCTATCACCGACGTAGGCGGAATCATTCTCACCGGCCAGATCACGGACGGCGGCAACATGTCCGTCCTGTCGCTGGTTGCGGACTCCGACAACGATGCGGCCACGGTGGACGCTGGGCTGCTGACGCTGGCCGACCGCAACGCGGCGATCGTGTCTGGCACTCCGAACCTGAGTTCCGTCACGCTGCGCGGCACGGACATCCGTGCGTCGCTCAACGATGCGGACCCGACCCTGACCTTCGCCATGGGCGCCAACCAGTTGATGGGCGCCGAGACGGTCAACCTGGGTGCGCGCCTTGCGGCGCGCAGCTATGACGTCAACCTCGGTGGCGCTACCAGCGTCAACGCCACGGTCGGTGGCACGGCCCGCGACCTGACTCTGACTTCCGAACTGACCAGCGGCACGCTGTCGGTCGCGGGGGCCAGCGCGTCCGGCGTGCTGACGATCGACACTTCGACGGGCGCGGCCGGGGCTGCGGCGGCGAACATCGACTCCAGCAAGACGACCCTGTCCGGCAGCAGCGTCTACGTGGTCGCGGACGGCTCGGTTAAGACTGGTGCTGTCACTGCGACTGACGCGACGCTCGGCGACGTGAGCCTGCGGGCGCTTGGCACGGGCTCGAACCTGACGATCACGGGGACCGTAACGGTCGCCGACGTCGTTACTCTCGAGGCGGGAGGGTCCCTGACCGGCGGTCTCAAGATCCCGACTGCCAATTCGGCGAGCATTACGGTTGGTGATGCCATCGACGGCGTCGACATCACGACGGTCGGTCAACTCGATGTGACCACCACTACGCCCACCGGATCGATCAGCAATTCGAATTTCACGTCGACTGGTTCCAACGTGTTCGTGACGTCTGCGGCCACTTCAGACAACGTCCACCTAGCCGCGAATGCGGACGCGATCCTCTGGTCCGCCGGTACCGTGACGAATTCGTCGGCTGTCGCGAGCCGGGCCGCGATCGTCACCACGGGAGCCGCCGGCGATGTGGTGGATTCGGCGGTGTCGGGCAATTCCGACGCGGTGATCATCGCTGCGGGTACCGGTTCGATTTCCGGCAGCACCGCTACCTCCTCCGGGTCGACGGTCCTCAGGGCCGACGGCACCGGTTCCATCAGCAACTCCAGCATGACTGGCGTGACCGGTACCTTGTCGGCGCCGGGGGGATCGGCCAGCGTTACCTCGAATATCTCGGGCTCGTTCAACGTCAACGTTGGCGGGTCAGTGGCAATCTTCGACACAGGCGAGGCGACTGCCACGACCTACAGCGTCAGTGCAGACGGCGCGGTTTCCATTGTCGACAACGGCGCGCTGACACTATCGGGTGCGATCGTCGATCGAACAGGGGGCGGCGTCATTTCCTCCGTCGCTCTGATCGCGGATTCGGACGCTGATGCGGCAGCCGGCGCCGGCGACCTGACGTTGGTCGGGGAGGGCGTGGCCCTGGTGCAGAACCAGGCCGACGCGAGCGCGGTGACTCTGTCCTCGATCTGGCTCAGCGGCACCGACGTCAACTATTCGGGCGCCCCAACTAATCCAAGCAGTTTCGGATCGTCGATCCTGTCCAATGCGACGAATATTGTCTTTGACGCGACACAGGCCACGCGGCTCTATTCGCTCAGCATCGGCAATGCAACGTCGTTCTCCGGATTGGTCGGCGGCGCGAGCCCGAACGACCTGTACATCAGCTCCACTCTGGCCGCTCCGGCGACGCTTAACGTGGCGTCCACTTCGGCAACCGGTTATCTGAACATCTATACGCCGGCGAACCTCACTTCCTCGGGCAGCACGCTGTCGGGCAATGCGGGTGTATCCGTCAGCGCCGACGGCAATATCACCGATCTCGCCGCGTATTCATCCGCTGCAAGCGTGTACGTCCAGTCGAATGGCAGCATCTCGAAGTCCTCCGGGACCATCGACGGCGACGGGCAGTACGTCTACCTCTATACCCAAAGCGGTGGCAGCATCACCGACAGTTCGGTGCTGGCCACGGGTGCAGGTTCGTACGCGACGCTGCTCGTCTACAACACCGGGACCGGCTCGATCAGTAACTCGTCGGCCACTGCGACCGGTACCAATGGCGTTGCCCAGGTTTGCGCCAGCAGTTTCGTCTGCGGAGGCACTGGACTCGGCAGCATCACCGGTACGACGGTCACCTCGACCCAGGGCACGGCCTCCGTGTACGGCACCGACATCGGTGGTGGCACGACGGTTAGCGCGGCAAATACGGCATGGTTGACAGCGACGGCTGGCTCCATCGCGGCGAGTACGGCTGTTGGCGGCCTCAATGCGACCGCGACCGGTACGGTCACCATCACCGAGGCCGATGCTGTAACGCTGGGCAATGTATCCGGCGCCGGGGTCACGCTTGCGAGCACCAACGGCACGATCAGCGGCGGCAGTGTCTCGTCGATCGGCGCGGGCAACGATGTGACGCTGACGGCCAACGGCGCCGGCAGCAACATCACCGGCACGAAGGTCAATGCCGCGGACGCAGCGACGCTGACGGCAGCCAATGCGATCACCAGCGTCAACGTGTCGGCTGGCGGCGCCGCAACGCTGACGGCGACCAAGGGCGAAATCACCGGCGTCGTGAACGCGGCGACGGCTGCGCTCAACGCTGCCACCTTCATCGACGTCGACACGACGGTCGGCACGCTGGCCGCCTCGGCCGGCGGCGACATCACCGTCGATGAGACTGACGGTATCGTCCTGGCAACCATCTCAGGCGCGAACATCGACATCGGCACGACGGCCGGCTCGATCACCGGCGGCACGGTCACCGCGAACGGCGCCGGTACCGACGTCGTCCTCACGGCCGGTGGCGCGACCAGCGACATCGACGGTGTGACCGTGACGGCTCCCGACACGGCCTCCGTGACGGCGGGCCGCTCGGTGCTCAACTCCACGATCTCCGCCGGCACCTCGGCCACGGTCGTGGCGACCGCGGGTTCGCTGACCAACAACACGATCACCGGCCCGACCTCGCTGACGCTGACCGCCGGCGGCGGTTCCATCACCGGCGCCATCAGCACGAATGCGGCAACTCTGACCGCTGGTACGTTCATCGACGTCGACACGACGGTGAACACGCTCAGCGCTACTGCAGCAGGCGACGTGACGATCGACGAGACCGACGCGGTGACCCTTGGCTCCGTGAGCGGCAACAACGTCGTGATCACGGCGGGCGGGACGATCACCAACGGCAACGTGTCGGCGACCAAGGATGCGACGGTCACCGCCAATGGCGTCGCCAGCGACATCGCCGGCACCGTCGTCAGTGCGGGTAACGTCGCGGCACTGGCTGCCGGCGATTCGATCGACGCACAGGTGACCGCACTTTCCGCGAAGTTCAATGCGGGCAGCACGATCACCGCCTCGACCCAGGTCGGCACGCTGTCCGCCACGGGCGGCGGCGCAGTGGCGATCACCGAAGCGAACGACCTGACTATCGGCAGCATCACCGGTGCTGGCGTGAGCGTCCTCGCATCTGCCGGCTCGATCTCCGGCGGTACGGTCACCTCGACGGGCGCCGGCAACGACGTCACGCTGACGGCGGCTGGCGCGGGCAGCGACATCAGCGGCACGACGGTGGTGGCGGCCGACCAGGCTGTCCTGACGGCCGCTGACGTGCTCACGGCCACGGTCACGGCAGCTGGCGCGGACCTCAACGCGGGCGGCGCGATTACGGCGACCACGACGGTCGCCAACCTCGCGGCCGACTCGACCGGCGGTAGCGTTTCGATCAACGAGACCGACGCGGTCACCTTCAGCACCCTGTCCGGCACGAGCGTGTTCCTGGGAGCTGGCGGTACGATCACGGGCGGTACGCTGACAACGGCCGGCAGCGCGGGCCTTAACGCGACCGGCGCAGGCAGCGACATTGTCGGGGCGTCGATCACTGCAGGCACCACGAAACTGTCTGCGGCCGATGCGATCACCGTGTCGACGACGACCGGCACGCTCGGCGCCACGGGCGGCGGGGCGGTGTCGATCACCGAGACGGACGCGGTCACCTTGGCATCCCTGAGCGGTGCGGGCGTGTCCCTGACGGCAGGCGGCACCATCAGCGGCGGCACGGTCACGTCGACCGGCGCCGGCAACGACGTCTCGCTGGTGGCGACCGGCGCGTCGAGCAGCATCGACAGCACGGTGGTCAACGCCGCCGATGCAGCGACGCTGACGGCAGGCAATGCGATCACGGCGGTCACTGTCACGGCTGGTGGCACGGCCACACTGACGGCGCAGGCGGGTCAGATCACCGGCGTGGTGAATGCCGCCACCGCTGCCCTGAATGCGGCGACTTTCATCGACGTCGACACCACGGTCGGCACGCTGTCGGCGACCGCTGGCGGTGACATCCTGGTCGACGAGACCGACGGCCTGATCCTGGCGACGGTTTCCGGCGCCGGCATCGACATCGGCACGACGGCCGGTTCGATCACGGGTGGAACGGTTACCGCGAACGGGGCGGGCTCCGACGTGGTGTTGACCGCGGGCGGCGCGAGCAGCGACATCGACGGTGTGACGGTCACGGCTGCCGACCAGGCGACCCTGACGGCCGGCCGGTCGGTGCTCAACTCGACGGTCAAGGCCGGCAATGCAGCGACGATCGTCGCGACAACCGGATCGTTGACGGGCAACACCTTCAGCGGCCTGGCGGGCGACGTGCTCGACACGCTGACCCTGACGGCGGGTGGCGGTTCGATCACGGGCACCGTGTCCGCGGTCAACGCGAACCTGACGGCCGGGACCTTTATCGACGTTGACACGACGGTCGGTACCCTGAACGCGACGGCCAACGCCGGCGACGTGACCATCGACGAAACGGACTCGCTGACGCTTGGCACCATCGCCGGCAACAACGTGTCCGTCACTGCTGCTGGCTCGATCTCCGGCGGTACGGTGACTGCGGCGACGAATGCGACCCTGGCGGCCAACGGCGGTGGCAGCAGCATCACCGGCACGGTCGTTACGGCTGGCAGTGCCGCCGCGCTGAGCGCGGGCGACGCCATCAATGCCCAGATCGCCGCGGCCTCGGCCACCCTGAATGCCGGCGGTGCGATCACGGCGGCGACGACGGTCGGCACGCTGTCTGCGACTGGCGGCGGGGTAGTTGCGATTACGGAAGCGAACGACCTCACGGTCGGTACGATCACGGGCGCAGGCGTCACGGTGACGACGACGGCAGGCACGCTCAGCGGCGGCACGGTCACCTCGACCGGTGCCGGCAATGACGCGGTGCTGACGGCCGGCGGCGCGGGTAGCGACGTGAGCGGAGTGACGATCGTCGCCGCCGATCAGGCTGTCGTCACGGCCGCCGATGCGATCAGTGCGACGGTGACGGCCGCCGGTGCGGACCTGAACGCCACCGGAGCGATCACCGCCACCACGACGGTTGCCAGCCTCGCGGCTGATACGACGGGCGGTGCGGTGGCGATCACCGAGACCGACGCAGTCGCGTTCTCGTCGCTGTCCGGCACCAGCGTGTCGCTGGCGGCGGGCGGCAACGTCACGGCTGGCACTGTCGCGACGACCGGCGCGGCGACGATCTCGTCCACGGGGTCGATCCTCGACGACGCCAACGCGGCGACCCGCATCGCGGCCAGCACGGTCACGTTCACGGCGGGCGGCTCCATCGGCACCAGCACCGAGAGGGTGGGCACCGATGTCGGCACCCTGAACGCGACCACCACCAACGGCAGCATCTTCATCAATGAAGCCAACGCGGTGGCCATCGGTTCGGTGACCGCCAACGGCGCCGGCTCCGACGTCGACATCCTGTCCGGCGGTGCGATGACGGTCAGCAACTCCTCGCTGACCGCGGCCGACACCGTCGTGCTGCGCGCGACGACCGGCGACGTCACCCTGGGTCGGGTGACGGCTGGCACCACGGCGGCCATCACGGCCGACGCCGGCAGCATCCTCGACGACGGCCAGGCGGATACCGCCATCCGGCTGACGGCGACGGGTGCGACCCTCACGGCGTCGGGCTCGATCGGCACCGCTTCGGCGGGGCTCGATACGAGCCTGGATACCCTGACGGCCACTGCGACCACCGGCAACATCTACATCGATGAGGCGAACGCCATCACGCTGACCAGCGTCACGGCCAACGGCGCCGGCGCTGACGTGGGCATCACCGCTGCTGGCAACATCACCGCGACGAGCGTGAAAGCGGGCGATACGGTGGGCTTGACGGCGACTTCTGGCAACGTGGCCTTTGACCAGGTCACGGCAGGCGGGGCTGCGGCCGTCTCGGCAGCCAGCGGCTCGATCACGGACGTGGACTCGGACTCGGTGCTGACCGCGTCGACCGCGACCCTGACCGCTGCCTCGGGCATCGGCACGGCCTCCAGCGCCTCGACCGGTGGCCGGGTCGACACCGCGGTGGGCAGCATCACGGCAACCGTCACGGGCGCCGGGGCGGGGATGTTCATCGAGGAACTCGACAGCGTCACCATCAACAGCCTGCGCAGCGTGGGTGGCACGATCGAGTTCGCCGCTGGATCGACGGCTTCCGGTGCCGGTACGGTCGTCACGCTGGGTTCGACGACCACGGCCAACGTCCCTGTGACCACGGGCCCCACCGCCCAGGTCACCAGTGGCGTAGGCCTGGTGGGCGACGTCCTGATCGTGTCTTCGGGCAGCATCGTCAGCGGCCTCGCGTCGACCGGTGCGCCGAACGTCATCGCCAACCAGGTCGAGTTGCGGTCGCCGGCGGTCGGTGCGAGCGTGACCCAGCCGGTCAACATCAACACCAACCTGCTGCGCCTCACGCTGCCGGCTTCGGTGGTGGCGTCGCGGGTCCGCCCGAACTACACCCTGACGCCCAACCCGCCGCAGTTCGAGGTGTTCAGTGTCGCGGCAGGCGTCGGCGATCCGGCGTGGTTCTCCGCTGGCTTCTTCGGCATCGGCGAGCGCGACATCGCGGCGCAGGCACTGTTCGCACCCTTGAACAACACCGGCTCGGCGTCGGATGCGGGTTCGCAGGCGGGCGAGGATCCGAGCGTCATCGACTGGTCGGCGCTCGCGCAGACGGTTGAGCCCTTCGGTCGTGGCCAGCCGCCGATCTGCCTGCCGGCAGACCAGAGCGAGGACGAGGAGTCGGCGTGCGGCGGCCAGGAGCAGGCGGCAGGCGTCTGGCCCAACCGCCCGGTGCTGGTGTTCACGGCCAATGGCCTGAAGGTCAGGTACCTGGGTCATTCCGGCCGGCTGATGCGCTGATCGGCGCCCACCAACGGACTGGGAGGGAAGGGAATGGCAAGACTGGACGTCGCACACTGGCTCGAATCCACCGTGGACGAGCCGCCGTGCGGACCTGACCTCGAGTACGACCAGCGCTTCCTGGCGCTGGAACGGCTCGGGCAGATCAAGCCGGAGAAGGAGAGTGGCGGCGTCATCACGCCTGCGGAGGAGCCGGATTGGCGCGAGGTTCGGGAGGCCGCGGAGGAACTCATGGAGGTCGCGCGCGACTTCCGGATCCTCAAGCACCTCGCGCTGGCCGGGTTGCGCCTCGAGGGCTTCGGGCCCTTTGCGGACAGCCTGCAGGTAGCGCAGGGCTGGCTGGAGAACTTCTGGGACGACGTGCATCCGAAGCTCGACCCGGACGATGGGGATCCCACCTTCCGGTCGAACGCCCTGCTGGATTTCTGCAACCCGGACACGATGCTGAAGTTCCTGCGCACGACGCCCTTCGTGTCCTCGAGGGCCGTCGGGCGGTTCTCGCTGCGCGATTACCGCATCGCCACCAACAAGCTGAGCCTCCCTGAGGGTTCCGAAGAAACTCCGCCGACCGAAGCGGCGATCTCGGGCGCCTGCACGGACGTCTCGCTCGAGGATCTCCAGGCGACGGCTGCCGACCTCGGCGCTGCCTATGACGCCATCAAGGCCATCGACGCACTGCTGCTCGACCGGATCAGCGACCAGGCGCCCGACTTCAAGACACTGATCGCCGACCTTTATGAATTGCGCAACGTGGTCAATGCGCAGGTCTCCGCGAGGACGGGCGGTGGCGACGAGGGCTACGGCGATGAAGGCGGGGGTGACGGAGAGTCCGGCGGAGGAGGGGGCGGGCGCGGCGTGTCGGTCGGCCAGGTCTCCATCAGGTCGCGCGACGACGTCGTCAAGCTGCTCGACCTCATCTGTCGTTATTACGAGTTGAACGAGCCGGCAAGCCCAGTGCCGCTTATTTGCCAGCGCGCGAAGTCGATGGTGACCATGAATTTCATCGACCTTCTCGCCAGCCTTGCGCCCGGGGGTGTGCCCGAGGCCAAGAATGTATTGGGAATCAAGGACGATTACTAAGTTCGGTATTGATACCACCAGGAGGAGCCATCCGTGGCCAAGCAAAGCAGTCAGAAGTTCATCGCGCGGAATCGCGCGCCGCGTGTGCAGATCGAGTACGACGTCGAGGTCTTCGGGTCCCAGAAGAAGGTGCAGCTGCCCTTCGTCATGGGCGTCATGGCCGACCTTTCTGGCAAGAATGCCGAATTGCAGCCCGATTTCGCCGACCGCAAGTTCCTCGAGGTCGACGTCGACAACTTCGACGACCGCCTCAAGTCGATGAAGCCCCGCGTGCAGTTCACGGTCCCGAACACCCTGACGGGTGAGGGCAACATCCCGGTGGACATCACTTTCGAGAGTATGGACGACTTCTCGCCGGCGGCAGTCGCCCGCAAGGTCGAGGCCCTGTCGAAGCTGCTCGAGTCGCGCCAGCAGCTCGCGAATCTCGTGACGTTCATGGATGGCAAGGCGGGCGCCGAGAAGCTCGTGCAGGACCTCCTGAACGACCCGGCCCGCCTGCAGGCGGTTGTATCGCAGTCGCACGGCTCTGGCGGCGGCTCGTCGGACGAACAGGCTTAAGGAGCAGGCAGTCATGGCAGAACTAGAACGGCAGGCACAGGCCGGCGTACAGACACTCGAGGGGGGGGACTTCGCAGCGCTGCTGCAGAAGGAATTCAAGCCTCGCACGGATCGCGCGCGCCAGGAGATCGAGTCGGCGGTGCGCACGCTCGCCGAGCAGGTGCTCGAGGGCACCCCGATCGTTTCGGACGACGTGATCAGCTCGATCAACGGTCTCATCGCCGAGATCGACTCGAAGCTCACGCAGCAGATCAACCAGATCATCCACCACGCCGAGTTCCAGCAGCTCGAGGGCGCGTGGCGCGGTCTCCACTACCTGGTGAACAACACCGAGACCGACGAGCAGCTCAAGATCCGCGTGTTCAACACGTCGAAGAAGGAGCTCTCCAAGCAGCTCAAGAAGTACAAGGGCACGGCCTGGGACCAGAGCCCGCTCTTCAAGAAGGTCTATGAGCAGGAATACGGCCAGCTGGGTGGCGAGCCGTACGGCTGCCTCGTCGGCGACTTCCAGTTCGACCACAGCCCGCAGGACGTCGAGCTGCTCACGCAGGTCGCCCAGGTGGCTGGCTCGGCCCACGCGCCTTTCCTCGCCGCGGCCTCCTCGTCGCTGATGCAGATGGAAAGCTGGCAGGAACTGGCCAATCCGCGTGACCTCGCGAAGATCTTCCAGACCCCGGACTACGCCGCCTGGCGCTCGTTCCGCGAGTCGGATGATTCGCGCTACGTTGCGCTGACGATGCCGCGGTTCCTGGCGCGCCTTCCTTACGGGGCCAAGACCAACCCGGTTGAGGAGTTCTCGTTCGAGGAAGAGACCGAAGGCGCCGACTCGGCCAAGTACTGCTGGGCCAACTCGGCCTATGCAATGGCCGTCAACATCAACCGTGCGTTCAAGGCGTACGGCTGGTGCACGCGCATCCGTGGCGTGGAGTCGGGCGGCGTGGTCGAGGGACTGCCGGTCCACAGCTTCCCGTCGGACGACGGCGGCGTGGACATGAAGTGCCCGACCGAGATCGCGATCAGCGACCGTCGCGAGGCCGAGCTGTCGCGCAGCGGCCTGCTGCCGCTGGTGCACCGCAAGGGCACCGACCTGGCAGCGTTCATCGGCGCGCAGACCCTCCAGAAGCCGACCGAGTACGAGAACCCGGATGCCACGGCAAACGCAGCGCTGTCGGCCCGCCTGCCGTACATCTTCTCGACCTGTCGCTTCGCCCACTACCTGAAGTGCATCGTGCGCGACAAGGTGGGCTCGTTCTCGGACCGCAACTCGCTGCAGCGCTTCCTCAACGACTGGATCATGCAGTACGTTGACGGCAATCCCGAGTCGTCGTCGGAGGAGACCAAGGCGAAGCACCCGCTCGCGGGCGCCGAGGTGGTCGTCGAGGAGATCGAGGGCCAGCCGGGCTACTATTCCTCGAAGTTCTTCCTGAAGCCGCATTACCAGCTGGAAGGCCTCACCGTGTCCTTGCGCCTCACGGCCAAGCTCCCGTCCGGGGCGAAGTAACCCGGGAAAGCACAGGGCGCTCGCCTTCGGGCGGGCGCCCCTCGATTTTAGAACTTACTTGAAGGAGATCTGCACATGGCAATGGATATGTTCATCAAGATCGGCGAACTCGCTGGCGAGTCCGGCGATTCCGTCCACAAGGATTCCATCGACGTCCTGGCATGGAGCTGGGGCCTGTCGAATTCCGGCAGCGCACACTCTGGCGGCGGCGCCGGCGCCGGCAAGGTCAACGTCCAGGACCTGTCGTTCACGAAGTGGGTCGATCGTTCGTCGCCGGAGCTCATGCTGGCCTGCGCCAACGGCAAGCACTTTGACAAGGCGTTGCTTACGCTGCGCAAGGCCGGCGAGAAGCCGGTCGAGTATCTCAAGCTCAACCTCGAGGACCTCATGATCACGTCGCTGTCGACTGGTGGCAGCGGTGGCGAAGACCGCCTCACCGAGAACGTGACGCTGAGCTTTGCGAAGTACAAGATCGAGTACACGCCGCAGAAGAAGGACGGTTCGGCGGACAAGGTCGTCCGTACGGGCTGGGACATCAAGGCCAACGTCAAGACCTGATCCGGGTCCGACGGTCCGCGGGCATGGGACGGCCGCAGTCCCATGCCCGCTTCGCTTGTGGGTCGGGTCACTGGAGCAATCATGAAGAGCAAGGCCGAGTCGCTGATTCGAGACGGGCAGTTGGTCGAGGGCCTTGCCGTGCTTCAGGCGGAAATCCGCAGTAATCCTTCCGACGCCGCGCTGCGCACCTTCCTGTTCCAGTTGCTCGCGATCGAGGGCCAGTGGGATCGCGCGCTGACACAGCTCAATGTCGCCGGCGACCTCGATGCCGGGGCGCTGCTGATGGTCCAGTCCTACCGTGCCGCATTGCGGTCCGAAGCGCTGCGTGCCGAGGTCTTTGCGGGCAAGCGCGCACCGATGGTGCTGGGCGAGCCGGATGCCTGGATGGCGCGACTGATCCAGGCGCTGAGCCTGTCGGCCGCAGGTCGCCATGCCGAGGCCCGCCAGTTGCGCGACGAAGCTTTCGAAGCCGCCCCGGCCACGTCCGGGCGCATCAATGGCGAGACCTTCGAGTGGATCGCGGATGCCGATCCCCGCATCGGCCCCTGCCTGGAAGCCATTCTCGACGGTGGTTATTACTGGATCCCGTTTTCACGCCTGTCCGAGATCAGGACCGAGAAGCCCGCCGACCTCCGTGATCTCGTCTGGCTTCCCGCCGACCTGACCCTGTCGAATGGCGGGCAGATCGTGGCCTTCATCCCCACGCGCTATGCGGGCTCCGAGAAGGGCGACACGGCCATCAAGATGGCGCGGCGCACCGAGTGGGCCGGAGACAGCGACGACGCGGTCGCCGGACTCGGGCAGCGGCTGCTGGCCACCGACCAGGGCGAATACTCCCTCCTCGACGTCCGCCTCGTCGGCTTCGACACGGCCGTGGCATCCGACGCTGCGGCAGGGACGACTGATCCCCAATGATGAACGATGCCGCGCGCCAGCAGGACCGCCTGCGCCCGTCGCTGCTCGAGCGTCTCACGGACGATGCCCCGACCCAGAAGGTGGAGGCACGCGACCGCCGGCAGGGATCGGAGCAGCGCCTGCGCGAAAGCGTGCTTCGTGATCTCGGCTGGCTAATGAACTGCACCAGCCTCGAGTCGCAGGTCGACCTGGACGACTATCCTTTCATCAAGGCGTCCGTCATCAACTTCGGTGTCCCCGAGTTCAGCGGAGTGGTGCTGGCGACCCTGGATGCGCCGGAACTCGAGGAACGCATCCGCGCCGCCATCCTGCGCTTCGAGCCACGCATCATCCCCGAGAGCCTGGTGGTCAGGTGCAGGACGGACCGCAACGCCATGAGCCTGCATTCGCTGGGGTTCGACATCAAGGCCGACGTGCGCGCCGATCCCATGCCGCTGCCGCTGGCACTGCGCACGCAGATCGACGTCGAGTCGAACGATGTGATCATCACCGAGCAGGCGCGCTGACATGGACCCGAGACTGCTGCGCCATTACAACGACGAACTTCGCTACCTGCGCGACATGGGCGGGGAGTTCGCGCGTGAGTTCCCGAAGATCGCCGCGCGCCTGGCGATGGACGAGAACGACTGCGCAGACCCGTACGTCGAGCGCCTGCTGGAGGGCTTTGCGTTCCTCGCGGCCCGCATCCAGCTGGAGGCCACCTCGCAGTACCCGAGGTTCACCCAGAACCTGCTGCAGACCCTCTACCCGAACTACTTCGTGCCCATGCCGGCGATGGCTGTCGTCCAGTTCGAGCCGGACCTGCGCGAGGCCGGGCTTGCGCGCGGCCAGGTCCTCCCGAGGCAGACGGCGCTGAAAACTGCGGTGACGGGCAAGGGCGGCGGATCCCAGTGCGAGTACCGAACCGGCCACGACGTACGCCTGTATCCGCTGCGGATCACCGAGGCGCAGTACATTCCGACGGCCGCCGCCTTGTCGGCGTCGGGATTGCCGGCGCCGCGCGAGGCCAAGGCCGGAATACGCATCAGCTTCGAGGTCACCGCCGGCGTCAATGCCTGCCAGCTGCAGCTCGACCAGCTGCCGATCTTCCTGGGCACCACCGCCCAGCTCGCCAAGTCGCTGCACGAGCAGCTTCACGCCGATTCGCTGGGCGTCATCGTGCGTGGCAAGGCACCGGGAAGCATGCCGCATGTGCTGGGGCGCGATGCGATCCAGCGCATGGGCTACGAGGATTCCGAGGCCCTGCTGCCGGTCGGGTATCGCTGGTTCGGCGGTTTCCGGCTGCTTCAGGAATACATCACGCTGCCGGAGCGGTTCCTGTTCACGGCTTTTTCGGGACTGCAGGCAGCGCTGTCATCCATTGAAGGGAATCGCTTCGACATCGTCGTGCTCCTCGACCGTTCCGTGCCGGGCATCGAGGCGAACCTCGACGCGCGGGCCTTCCGCCTGTTCTGCACGCCGATCATCAACCTGTTCCCGCGCCGGGCGGACCGGGTGCACATCGAGGCTGGCGTCACGGAGTACGGCGTCGTTCCGGACCGGACTCGGACGCTGGATTTCGAGGTGTTCGAGGTCAGGGGTGTCGAGGGCTTCGGCAGCGGCGCCGCCGCGGAAACGGTCTTCCAGCCATTTTACGGCGGGACCAACCTCACGGCCCACGAGCCACACCAGGCGTTCTTCTCGGTCAACCGCCGGCCTCGCGTGCTGTCGGCCAAGGAGCGCCTGCAGGGCTCGCGGACGAACTACATCGGCTCCGAGGTCTTCGTGCAGCTGGTCGATCCGACCGAGGCGCCGATGTCCGTCAAGCTGCGCCAGCTGAGCATCGACACGCTGTGCACGAACCGCGACCTGCCCTTGCTGCAGCCGCTCGGCAAGGGCCAGACGGATTTCTCGCTGGACGTCAGCGCGCCCGTGGAGTCCGTTCGCGTACTCGTCGGGCCCAGCAAGCCGCGCAGCGCGCCGCCGCCGGGCGAGGCGCCCTGGCGCCTGATCAGCATGCTCGGCCTCAATTTCACGAGCCTGCTCGACGACGTTCGTTCCGGGGCGCCGGCGGCCGGCCTCAAGGAACTCCTGCAGTTGTTCATCGATCCTCACGACGACATTTCAGCCCGGCAGGTGGAGGGCCTGCGTTCCTGCGTCTCGCGCAGCATCGTTGCCCGGGTACCCGTGGCGGGGCCGCTGACCTTCGCGCGCGGCGCTGAAGTCACCCTGACCTGCGAGGACCAGGCGTTCGAGGGCAGCGGGGCATTCCTGCTCGGCGCCGTGCTCGACGAGTTCTTCGCGCGCTACGTCTCGATCAATTCCTTCACCCAGCTCGTGCTGCGCTCCACCGAGCGCGGCGAGGTAATGCGATGGCCGGTCAGGACGGGTCGCCGACCGGTCGTCTAGCGGCCCTCGGGCCGCTGCTCAAGGATCCGCTTCGCTTCGAGGTATTCGAGGCCATGCGGAGGATCGAGGCCGCCCATCCCGAGCTGCCTCGTCTCGGGCGCGCGACCCGCGTGATCGACGATCCTGTCCGCTTGCGGCAGGAGGCTTCGCTGGCGTTCGCGCCCACGTCGATCACCACCTGCACGCAGGAAGAGGGCCAGCCGATCGTCCTGACGCAGCTGTTCTTCGGCCTGTGGGGGCCGCAGGGTGCGCTGCCGACGCACCTGACGGACTACGCGCGCGGCCGGGTGCGCAACGCCAAGGATCCGGCGCTCGTGCGCTTCGCGGACCTGTTCACGCACAGGATGCTGGAACTGCTGTACCGCACCTGGGCCGATGCGCGTCCGGTGTGCCATCTCGACCGGCCCGACGACGACCGCTACACCGCGTGGATGGGCGCCCTGGTCGGCTTCGGTACTGCCGCCGCGCGCGCGCGGTCGGCGTTGCCGGACGCGATCCCGTTGTTCTTCGGCAGTCGCTTCGCGATGGCGACCCGGAATGCCGAAGGCCTGCGTACCTGCATCGAGAAATACTTCGGCCTGCGTTGTGCGGTCGAGCAGTGGGTTCCGGCCTGGATGAACCTGACGCCGGAGAGCTACTCCCGGCTGGGGCAGCCCGGCCAGGGTTCCAGGCTGGGCGAGGGCGCGGTGCTCGGCGAAAACGTCTGGAGCTGCCAGCACCGTTTCCGCGTGGTGCTCGGGCCTACCACCCTCAAGCGGCTCAAGCGATTCCTGCCGGGTGAGGGCACGCTGCGTCGCCTGACCGCCCTGGTCGAAGCCTATGCCGGCCCTGAATTCGACTGGGAACTGCAGGTCCTGATGGTGCCCAGCGAGGTCCCGCCGCTGCAGCTCGGCACCGATGCGCGACTCGGCTGGACCACCTGGCTGCCGCAGCAGGGCCGGACCCGCAACGTGGGCGACTACACCATCAATGCCGCAAGGCTGCAGGCGGAGCACGCGTCCGTCGCGGCCGTTGCCTGACGCCATCGATTCAAGACACCAGAAAAGAACCGTCCCAGGAGGGGAAGACAAATGCCCGGAATCAGCCGCGCCGCCTTGTTCAGCAAGCTCAACAAGCTGGCCTATCGCGCCATCGAGGCCGCCTTTGCGTTCTGCAAGCTGCGGGGCAATCCGAACGTGGAAATGGTGCACTGGGTGCACCAGGTGTTCCAGCTGCAGGACTCCGACCTGCACCGAATCGTCCGTGCGTTCAACGTGAACCCGACGGCGATGGTCAAGGACGTCACGGATGCCCTCGACCGCCTGCCGCGCGGCGCGAGCACCATCACCGACCTTTCGCCGTCGATCGAGGAGGCGGTCCAGCAGGGCTGGCTCGCGGCCTCGCTGCGATTCCAGGAAGGCGCGGTGCGTACCGGCGTGCTGGTCCTGGCGGCCCTCGAGGACAAGCGTCTGCGCAACATCTTCCTCGGCATCTCGAGGGAGTTCGAGAAGATCAAGCTCGAGACGCTCAACGACCGCTTTGCCGAGATCGTCGCGGGTTCGCCCGAGGATGGCGGTCCCGGCCTGGTGACCGGCTCGGTCGGCGGCGGCGTCGCGCCGGGCGAGGCGAGCGGCGCGATGGCGCCGGCGGGAATGGGCAAGGGCGAGGCCCTGCGCCAGTTCACGACCGACCTCACCGAGCAGGCGCGGTCCGGCAAGCTCGATCCCATCGTCGGCCGCGACGAGGAAATCCGCCAGGTCGTCGACATCCTCATGCGTCGTCGCCAGAACAACCCGATCCTGGTCGGCGAGGCCGGCGTCGGCAAGACCGCCGTGGTCGAGGGCTTCGCCCAGCGCATCGCGAAGGGGGACGTTCCGCCGCCGCTCAGGGACGTCGCGCTGCGCGTGCTCGACGTCGGACTGCTGCAGGCCGGCGCGAGCATGAAGGGCGAGTTCGAGAACCGCCTGCGCCAGGTGATCGAGGAGGTCCAGTCCTCGCCCAAGCCGATCATCCTGTTCATCGACGAGGCGCACACGCTGGTCGGCGCGGGTGGGCAGGCCGGTACCGGCGACGCCGCGAACCTGCTGAAGCCGGCGCTGGCACGCGGCAACCTGCGCACGGTCGCGGCGACCACCTGGGCCGAGTACAAGAAGTACATCGAAAAGGACCCGGCCCTGACCCGGCGCTTCCAGACCGTGCAGGTCGACGAGCCGTCGGAGCACAAGGCCATCCTGATGATGCGCGGCGTCGCTTCGATGATGGAGAAGCATCACCGCGCGCAGATCCTCGACGAGGCGCTTGAAGCCGCCGTGAAGCTTTCGCACCGCTACATCCCCGCACGGCAGCTGCCCGACAAGGCCGTCAGCCTGCTGGACACGGCCTGTGCGCGCGTCGCAGTCAGCCAGCACGCCGTGCCGGCCGAGGTCGATGATTCCCGCAAGCGCATCGAGGCCCTCGAGACCGAAGCGCTGATCATCAACCAGGAAAAGGTCATCGGCATCGACGTCGACTCGCGCGAGACCTCGGTCAACACCCAGCTCGAAGAGGAGCGCAAGCGCCTCGCCGGGCTCGAGGCGTCGTGGGAGAGCGAGCGCACGCTGGTGGTCCAGATCCTCGAGATCCGCGGCCGGCTGCGTGGCGTCGCCGCGAAGGTCGAGGGAACCGGGTCGAAGCTCGAGCAGGCCGCCGAAGCTGCAGTGCCGCCGGCGGTGCCCGTCGCCCTGACGGACGAGGAGCGCGCGGCGCTGCTCGAACAGCTCAAGGGCCTGCAGGAAGACCTCACCCGCATCCAGGGCGAGCGGCCGCTGATCCTGCCGAGCGTCGACGCCCAGGCGGTTGCCTCCGTCGTCGCGGACTGGACCGGCATCCCGGTCGGCCGGATGGTCAAGGACGAGATCCAGACCGTCATGCACCTCGGCGAGATCCTGGAGCAGCGCGTGATCGGCCAGCGCCATGCGCACGACATGATCGCCAAGCGCATCCAGACCTCTCGCGCCGGGCTCGACAATCCGTCCAAGCCGATCGGCGTGTTCATGCTCGCCGGCCCTTCCGGCGTGGGCAAGACCGAGACCGCGCTGGCGCTCGCGGAAGCGCTCTACGGCGGCGAGCAGAACGTCGTCACCATCAACATGAGCGAATTCCAGGAGGCGCACACCGTCTCCACGCTCAAGGGCGCGCCCCCGGGTTACGTGGGCTACGGCGAGGGCGGTGTGCTCACCGAGGCCGTGCGGCGCAAGCCCTACAGCGTCGTGCTGCTCGACGAGGTCGAGAAGGCGCATCCGGACGTGCACGAGATCTTCTTCCAGGTGTTCGACAAGGGCGTCATGGAGGACGGCGAAGGCCGCCACATCGACTTCAAGAACACCCTGATCATCCTGACGACCAACGTCGGCACCGACCTGATCATGAACATGTGCAAGGACCCGGAGCTGCTGCCGGAGGTGGACGGGATCGCCAAGGCCCTGCGCCCGGTGCTGCTCAAGTCCTTCCCTGCGGCGCTGCTGGGCCGCATGGTCGTGATCCCGTACTTCCCGCTGTCGGACAAGGTGCTCGGCGAGATCGTGATGCTGCAGCTGCGCCGCGTCCAGAAGCGCCTGTGGGCCAGCCAGAAGCTGCCTTTGGAGTACGACCAGGACGTCGTCAAGCTGGTCACCAGCCGCTGCACCGAGATGGAGAGCGGTGGCCGCATGATCGACGCCATCCTCACCAATACGGTGCTGCCGACCATCAGCGCCGAGCTGCTCACCCGGATGATGGAGCAGAAGCCCGTGCACAAGGTCCGCATCCGCGTCGCGGATGGCGAGTTTGCCTACGACTTCGAGTAAACGATGACGACCCCGATGAAAGTGGCGATCTGCGTGCCGGCGGGCGATTCGGTGGGTACCGAGTTCGCCAGCGACCTGACCGGCCTGGTCGCCTACCAGGCGACGCGGCAGCCTGCAGGGTCCAGCCTGCAGGTGTTCTTCTCCAAGGGCGGGCAGCCGGCCGTCCAGCGCTGTGACCTCGTGAGGCTGGCGCTGGGGGCGGGGGCCGACTGGCTGCTGTGGCTGTCGCCCGACATGCGTTTCCCGCGCGGGGCGCTCGAGCGCCTGCTGAGTCTCGAAACGGCGGTCGTCGGCGCCAATTACCTGGCGCCGGTGTCCCCGTTCCTGCCTGTGGCGGCAAAGTCCCTCGATCCCGAAACCCGCATCCGCACCGAGAAGAGCTCGTCGGGGCTGGAGTTCGTGCAGGCCACCGGCATGGGGCTGCTGCTCACGTCGGCCGAGGTGTTCAGGAAGCTGCCGGAGCCCTGGTTCATGGTCGGCTTCAACGCCGATTCGAAGAGCTACTTCGGCGAAGAACTCTACTTCTGCCGGCGCGTCACTGAGGCTGGCTACCGGATCGTCATCGACCACGACCTGTCGAAACTGGTTGGCCGTAGCGGAACCTATGAGTACCGCGAGGACACGATTACGCGCCCCAAGGCCCCAGCCAAGGCCCGCGCGGCTGCGCCCGCGGAGGCCGCGCCTGCGCAAAAGAAGTCAACAAAAGCAAATAAATCAACTACATAGAGCGCTTTAGTAACACCGTTATGAGCTTTTTCCGAATTCCATATCGGTGTGAAAATCCCCGTTGATCGCCGCGAAGTTTTGTATATAGTTCGCGACCCCCGCCAGTCTGGCCCCGGGGGTGTATGTCGCTGATCCAACGGGGATTTCGAGCCAATGAGCGAGCGCGACGAAGAACACTTCGACATCGAGGAAGAATTCCTCGCTGAACCGGAGGAAGAAGATCGGGACCTCGACAAGTTTCTCGACCGCGTGGATCGCAGAGCGAAGCCTGGGATCAAGAAGGGCAAGGCTGCCTGGAGCAAGCTCGAGGACGTACTCGCCGAAAAGCGCCTCGCCCGGGAGCTCAAGGAGATCCTGGGCGACGAAGAATGACCGGCTGAGGCGCGTTCAGGCCGCGGGCTTGCTCGCAACCACGATGAGTCCGTGTACCGGGCGGCCCAGTTCCATCCTCAGGCTCGCCTCGGCGACGTCGACCTCAACGAATCCGGCATCGAGGATGCTCTTCACGACGTAGTCGCGGGCGTGGATGTATCGCCCGTTGCTCTGCACGTGGTAGCCGGCCGGCGTGTCTTCGGTCATGCGCTCGACCGTGAAGGCCAGCATGCCCGCGGGCTTCAGTGCGTCTGCGGCTGCGGCCGAGAACCCCGTCAGGTCCCCGAAGTAGCACAGCGTGTCCGCGCTGACGATCAGGTCGAAGGTCGCCGGCCTTGCCGCCAGCCAAGCGGTCAGTTCGGCGCGATCGAGCTCGTCGTAGCCACCGCGCAGGGCGGCTCCGTCCAGCATGCCCTGCGACAGGTCCACGCCGACCAACCTTGACGCATAGGGGCGCAGCCATGGTCCGCAGAGGCCGGTGCCGCAGCCTGCGTCGCAAACCTGCAGCGATCCCCGGGGTTCCCCCAGTCGTTCGTTCACCGCCCTGTGCAGCAGCTTGGGGGCGACGTACTTCAGACGCGCCAGATGGGTATCGAAGGTCCCAGAGAACTTGTCGAACAGCGAAGTGATTTCGTCGTCCGTGGTTCGCACCGGCACGTTCTCGCCGGTGAGGCTGGCGAGCAGCCGCTGCGGAAACGGATGCTCGGGCTCGGCCTCGACCCAGGCCCGCGCACGGGCGAGGCCCTGCTCGCGGTCGCTGCCCCGGCACCAGGCCTCGATGCCTTCGCGCTTCAGGCGCATGTCATCGGGGTCCAGCTCCAGCGCGCGATCGTACACGGGTGCCGCGGCATCCCACTTCCCCTGCATGGCCAGCAGGAAGGCGACGCTGCGCATGACCTTCGAGCGGATCGAAGCATCCAGCGATTCGTCTTCCTCCGCGAGCTGGTAGGCCCTGGCGAAGGCGCGCGTGGCCCCTTCGGCGTTGGCGGTGCTCGCGTAGAGGTCGCCCAGGTTGACCCAGGCGCCGCAGTTGTCTGGCTGCAGGGTCGTCACGCGCTGGTACGCATCGAGGGCATCATCCGGCCGGTCCGTGAGCCGGTAGAGGTTGCCCAGCGTATTCCACGCGTCGCCGTAGTCCGGGTCGGACTTCAGCGAGCGGCGCACGGTGGCCTCGCCGTCCGAGAACTGCCGCATGTGAATCTGGGTCATGCCGAGGAAGTGCAGTACGGTCGCGTCGTCAGGGGCGACCTCCAGCAAACGCCGGAAAATGGTCTCAGCCTCGTTGAAATCTCCGTCCTGCTGGGCGACGACCGCGGCGTGCAGGGCGTCACTGAAACTCACCATCACTGCTTCGCTCATGGGCAGGGTTCTCGACGGTCTGGAGGACGAACCGGCATAGTAATGGCTCGCCCGCGAGCCCGTGAGGATTTGCCGCGGAAGTCAGGGGAGACAAGCGTCTCGTTGCGATGCAAAATGCAGCTTGGCCCGCCAGTGGCCCTGTGGCTGCCGTCTCCAGGGAGTGAACCGCCTTGCCATTCGTAGTCCTCAAGTTCGGTGGAACCAGCGTTTCCTCCGCCGCCAACTGGCGCAACATCGCGCTCGTCGTCCGGGACCGTCTCGCAGAGGGCCTGCAGCCCGTGGTCGTGCACTCGGCGCTCTCGAAGATCACCGACAGCCTCGAGGCGCTGCTCGCGCGCTCGCTGTCGGGCGGCTACGAGGAGGTCCTCGCGACGATCGACAAGCGGCACCGGGACCTGGCGCGTGATCTCGGGATCGAGTTGCCCGCAGGTGTCGAGCGGCTGCTCGCCGAGCTCGCGCAGATTGCGGCCGGTCTCGCGCTGATCGGCGAACTCAGCGACCGCATCCGGGCACGCGTGATGTCGACCGGCGAACTCATGGCCACCGAGCTCGGGGCCGCGTTCCTGAACGCGCAGGGCATCGCCACCACGCTCGTCGACGCGCGCAGCGTGCTGGTGGCCGAGGAGCGCAAGGGCGCGACCGAGAAGGCCAGCATCCTGTCGGCGACCTGCACCTTCGATCCCGATCCGGCGCTGCAGCAGCGCTTCGCCGCCATGGGCACGGTGGTGCTGAGCCAGGGCTTCATCGCCAGCGACGCGGCAGGGCGGGTAGTGCTGCTGGGACGTGGTGGTTCAGATACCTCGGGAGCGTATTTCGCCGCCAAGCTCGCCGCCCAGCGCCTGGAAATCTGGACCGACGTGCCTGGCATGTTCAGCGCCAACCCGCGCGACGTGCCCACGGCGCGGCTGCTGAAGTCGCTGCACTACGACGAGGCCCAGGAAATCGCCTCCAACGGCGCCAAGGTGCTGCACCCGCGCTGCATCCTGCCCGTGCGCCAGCACGGCATTCCGCTGTCCGTGCACGCCACGCAGACCCCGAAACTCGAGGGCACGGTCATCAGCGGCCATCCGGCCGACGCCGGCGCGCGCGTCAAGGCGATCGCGATCAAGAAGGGCATCACGCTGGTGTCCATGGAAAGCCCCGGCATGTGGCACGAGGTGGGCTTCCTGTCGGACGCGTTCGCGGTGTTCAAGGCGCACGGCCTTTCGGTCGACCTGGTGTCCACCTCGGAGACCAACGTGACGGTGTCCCTGGACCCGCAGGCCAACACCCTCGACAAGGCCTCTGTCGGGTCCTTGATCGCCGACCTCACGCAGCTGTGCCGCGTCGAGGTCATCGGACCCTGCGCGTCCCTGTCGCTGGTGGGCCGCAACATCCGGGCGATCATCCATCAGCTGGGCGACGCCTTCGGCCTGTTCGAGGAGCAGAAGATCTACCTGGTCAGCCAGGCCGCCAACGACCTCAACTTCACGTTCGTCATCGACGAGGACCAGGGCGATCGGCTGGTCTCGCAGCTGCACGACCTGCTGATCCGCGCGACGATCGACGACCCCGTGATGGGCCCGACCTGGGAGCAGTTGTATGCGCCCCAGCGCCTGGCCTCCGAGAAGCACCAGTGGTGGCACCGTCGCCGCGAGGCGCTGCTGGCGGCGCTGGGCGACCGCGACGCCGCCTATGTGTACGACGGCGCCACGATCGAGGCGAGTGCCGGCGCGCTGAAGGGCCTGCAGTCGCTGTCGCGCGTGTTCTACGCGCTCAAGGCCAACGCGAACGACGACGTGCTGCGCAGGATCGAGGCGCAGGGCCTGTCGTTCGAGTGCGTGTCACCGGGTGAGGTCGAGAGGGTCCGCAGGCTGTTCCCTGCGCTCGATCCCGATCGCCTGCTGTTCACGCCCAACTTCGCACCGAGACATGAGTACGCCTGGGCCCTGGAGCAGGGCGTGCGCCTGACGGTCGACAACCTCTACGTGATGCGCGAGTGGCCGGAGCTGTTCCGCGGCCGCGAGGTCTTCGTGCGGATGGACACCGGTCGCGCGCATGGGCATCACCAGCACGTGCGCACCGCGGGCGTGCACTCCAAGTTCGGCGTGCCGCTGTTCGAGGTCGACGAGCTTCGCCGCGCGGTCGAGGCCGCGGGGGCGACGGTGGTCGGGCTGCACGCGCACATGGGCAGCGGCAATTTCCAGGTCTCCAGCTGGGCCGAAACGGCGGCGGCCCTGGCCGGCGTGGCCCAGTCCTTCCCGAGGGTGCGGATCCTCGACCTCGGCGGCGGCCTGGGCGTGCCGGAGCGGCTCGACCAGCCGCCGGTGGACCTCGCGGCGCTCGACGCGGCGCTGGCGGCCTTCAAGACGGCCCATCCGCAGTTCCAGCTCTGGATGGAGCCCGGGCGCTATCTCGTGGCGTCGGCGGGCGTGCTGCTGGCACGCGTGACACAGCTGAAGGGCAAGGGTGCGGTTCGCTACGCGGGTGTGGCCACCGGCATGAACTCGCTGATCCGTCCGGCGCTCTACGGCGCCTATCACGAGATCGTGAATCTCACGAGCATCGACCAGCCGCCCGCGGAAGTGGTGAACGTGGTCGGCCCCATCTGTGAAACCGGCGACCAGCTCGGCCACGAGCGCCTGCTGCCGGTCACGCGTGAGGGCGACGTGCTGCTCATCGCCAATGCCGGCGCCTACGGTTACGCGATGAGCTCGAACTACAACCTGCGGGCCCCGGCCGGGGAAGTCATGATTTGAGCGATCGGCCGGCGTGGCGCGCTTCGAGTTCGTTCACGACGTCGGCCAGGGCGATGCCGCGGTCCTTGAGCAGCAGCATGAGGTGGAACAGCAGGTCGGCTGACTCGCTGACGACCTTGTCGCGCTCGGACGTGACGGCCGCCAGCGCGACTTCGACGCCTTCCTCGCCGACTTTCTGCGCCAGCCGCCCGGTGCCCTGGGCGAACAGGCGTGCCGTGTAGCTGCCGTCCGGGCGCTCGGCGACGCGGCTGGCGATCACGCGTTCGAGAGTGCCCAGGAAGGCCAGCGGCAGCGCCGGCGGCGGATGTTGCTCGTTGAAGCAGGTCGGCTCGCCCGTGTGGCAGGTCGGGCCGCGCGGGTGCGCCTTGACGAGCAGGGTATCGAGGTCGCAGTCGGCGACCGCCTCGACCAGTTCGAGGTAATGGCCCGAGGTCTCGCCCTTCACCCAGAGGCGCTGCTTGCTGCGGCTGAAGAAGGTCACATTCCGCGTCGACAGCGTCGCGCGCAGCGCTTCCTCGTCCATGTAGCCCAGCATCAGCACCTGGCCGGTGTCGGCATGCTGCACGACGGCCGGCAGCAGGCCTTCGCCCTTGGCCCAGTCGAGGTTGGCGACGTCGGAAAGATTCATGGGCGCACCTCGATGTGGTTTTCCGCCAGGAATGCCTTGAGGTCCGGGATGGCGATGGCGCTGCTGTGGAACACGCTGGCGGCCAGCGCTCCGTCGACATGCGCCACGCGGAATACCTCGGCGAAATGCGCCAGGGTGCCCGCGCCGCCCGAAGCGATCAGCGGTACCCTGCAGGCCGCGCGCACGGCCGCAAGCTGCTCGAGATCGTAACCCTGGCGTACGCCGTCCACGTTCATGCAGTTGAGCACGATTTCCCCGGCGCCGCGTTCCTGCGTCTCGCGAACCCAGTCGAGCGTGCGCCGGGCGGTGTGGCGCGAACGGTCCGGGTCGCCGGTGTACTGGTGAACCTGCCATTCGTCGCCGACTTTCTGGCTGTCGATGCCGACCACCACGCACTGCGCGCCGAAGCGACGCGCCAGCTCGTCGATCAGCCCGGGGTTTTCCAGCGCCGGCGAGTTGACGGAGACCTTCTCGGCCCCTGCGCCCAGTACTTCCTCGGCCTCGTGCACGCTGCGGATGCCGCCGGCGACGCAGAACGGGATGTCGAGCACGCGCGCGATGCGGTGGATCCAGCTGCGATCCACCGAGCGGCCCTGCGGGCTCGCGGTGATGTCGTAGAAAACCAGCTCGTCCGCGCCTTCGTCACGGTAACGCGCCGCGAGGTCGAGGATGTCGCCGACGACGCGGTGGTCGCGGAATCGCACGCCCTTGACGACCTGGCCGTCGCGGACGTCGAGGCAGGGGATTATGCGGCGGGCAAGAATGGGACTAGCTCCTCTGGCTGGATGCGGCCCTCGATCAGGGCCTTGCCGCTGACTGCGGCAGCCACTCCGACGCGGTCGAGCGCGTGCAGGTCCTGGGCGTCGCGGACGCCGCCGGACGCCTGCCAGGCGATGCCGGGAAAGCGCGCGACTGCCTCGCGATAGAGATCCAGGTTGGGTCCGGCGAGCGCGCCATCGCGGGCCACGTCGGTGCACAGCACGTGCGTGAGCCCCGACGGGACGAAGCCGGCGACGGCATCCCACAGTGACAGGCCCGAGCTCTCGGTCCAGCCGTGGGTGGTCACCTGCGGCTCGCCGTGCGCGTCGATGCGCACGTCGAGCGCGAGGACCAGGCGGTCACTGCCCAGGCTGCCGAACCAGTCGCGCACTGCGCCCGGGTCGGTGACGGCCACGCTGCCGATGACGGCGCGTTCCACGCCAGCGGCGAGCAGCGCCTCGACCGCCACGAGTGAGCGCAGCCCGCCGCCGCACTGCACGCGCAGGCTGCCGAAGCCGGCGAGCTGGCGCACGATGGCGCGATTCTCGGCTGCGCCGTCGCGCGCGCCGTCGAGGTCGACGACGTGCAGGCGCCTGGCGCCGGCTTCGACGTAACGGCCGTAGAGCTCGGCGGGAGTCACTTCGTAGCGGGTCTCGGCGCTGAAGTCGCCCTGGAACAGGCGAACCACGCGCCCACCCTTGAGATCGATCGCCGGGATCAGTTCCATGCTCATGTCTCGAGGAAGTTGGCGAGCAGCCGCGCGCCGGTGGCGGCGGAACGCTCGGGGTGGAACTGGGCCGCGTGGAAGTTGCCGCGGCTGACCACCGCTGAGAATTCGCCGCCGTACTCGGTCACGGCGATGGTCTCGGGCTGAACCGGCATGCGGTAACTGTGCACGAAGTAGGCGTAGGCGCCGTCGGCGATGCCCTCGAGCAGCGGCGAGGCGCCGCGTGGACGCAACTGGTTCCAGCCCATGTGCGGGATGGTCAGGCCGGGCATGTCCTGGAATCGGCTCA
The DNA here is from genome assembly GCA_020851435.1 of Gammaproteobacteria bacterium. GTDB lineage: Bacteria > Pseudomonadota > Gammaproteobacteria > Steroidobacterales > Steroidobacteraceae > JADZCS01. The sequence continues at coordinate 52,452 of JADZCS010000246.1, forward strand.
CCCGCCCTTCGAAGATGCCAAGGCACCTGGCCGGGCCTTCCTCGCTCGATTCGTAGAGCAGCTGCATGCCGAGGCAGATGCCGAGGACCGGCTGGGTCAGCGTCGGGATGAGGTCGACGAGGCCCGCGGCTGCAAGGCGTGACATGGCATCCGCCGCCGCGCCGACGCCGGGCAGGATCACGTGACTGGCGCGCCGGATGCGTGATGCGTCGGCGCTGAGGGTCGGCGTGCAGCCGAGCCGTTCCAGCGCAAAGGCGAGCGATGCGATGTTCGCGCCGCCGCTTGCGATGATCACGACGTCGTTCACAGCACACCCTTGCTGCTGGGCAGTTCCGTGCCTTCGCGCCGGAAGGCCTGGCGCAGCGCGCGGCCGACGCCCTTGAAGCAGGCCTCGATCATGTGGTGGGAATTCTCGCCACGGACGCTGACGTGAATGGCGGCGCCCAGCGAATCCGCCAGCGAGCGGAAGAAGTGCGGCACGAGCTCGGTCGGCAGTTCGCCCACGCGCTCGCGGCCGAAGCTTCCCTCCCAGACGAAATAGGCGCGCCCGGACAGGTCGATCGCAACCTGGGCCAGGGACTCGTCCATTGCCAGCAGGAAGCCGTAACGGCCGATGCCGCGCTTGTCGCCGAGCGCCTGGCGCAGCGCCTGGCCCAGCGCGAGCGCGCAGTCCTCGACGGTGTGGTGTTCGTCGACCTCCAGGTCGCCGTCGCAGGACAGGCGCAGCGAGAATCCGCCGTGGCGCGCAATCTGCTCCAGCATGTGGTCGAAGAAGGCGAGGCCGGTGGAAATGGAGACGGGCAGCTCGTTGTCGAGGTTTACCTCGACCTCTATCTGGGTTTCCCTGGTCCGCCGCTCGACGCGTGCACGCCGCGCCGACACCGGCAGCAGGCGGCGCACGACTGCGTCCCAGGTCTGGTCCGGACTTCCGTCCACCAGCACCCGCAGGCCCGGAACACCGAGGTTGGCAGCGAGCTGGAGGTCGGTTTCGCGGTCACCGATCACGCAGCTGCGGGCAGGGTCGATGGGATTGGAGGAAACCCACTCATCGACGAGGCGGGTGGCGGGCTTTCGGCAGTCGCAGCCGTCCGCCGGCAGGTGCGGGCAGACCAGCACCGCGTCGAAACCGATGCCCTGGGATTCGAAGACCTGCAGCATCAGTTCCTGCGGCGCCCGAAAATCCGGCTCGGGGAAGCTGGCGGTGCCGAGGCCATCCTGGTTCGTGACCATCACGAACCGATAGCCCGCGTCGCGAAGCGCGATCAGGGCAGGGATGACTCCCGGCATGAAGCGCAGCTTGTCGAGCCGGTCGACCTGCTTGTCGGCGGGTTCCTCGATGAGGGTTCCGTCACGATCGATGAAGAGCACCGCGGCACTCATGCAGACTCCCAGGCGGCCAGCAGCCGCTCGTTCTGTTCAGGCGTGCCGATGCTGACGCGCAGGCAGTCGCCCAGGCCGGGCTGGCTGCGCACATCGCGGACCAGCAGCCCGGCTGCAACGCCTGCGGCGAGCAGGCGACCCGCGTCGCGGCAGCGGACCAGCAGGAAGTTGGCGTCGCTGGGCAGGACACCGACGACCAGCGGCAGCGCGCCCATGCGCTGGCGCAGGCGCTCGCGCTCCGCGATCAGCACTCCCACGCGCTCGCAGGCGCGCTGGAGTTCCACCGGCGTCGTGGCGGCCAGCGCGGCCTCGATGCTCGCGACCGGCAAGGCGTACGGGGGAATCATGCGTCGCAGCAGGCCGATGATCTCGGCGCTGGCGAGCACCGTGCCGATGCGCGCTCCAGCGAGTGCGTAGGCCTTCGACAGCGTGCGCAGCACGGCCAGGTTCGGGAATTCTGCGAGACGCCGTGCCAAGCTCGCGGCGGGCGTGAATTCGGCATAGGCCTCGTCGACGACCACCAGCGAACGGCCCGACAGTTCGAGGAGCAGCCGCTCGATAGCTGACGGGTCGACGGCGTTGCCGGTCGGGTTGTTCGGCGTGCACACGAACACCAGCTTGACGCCCGGGTGCCAGGCGGCCAGAGCCGCGTCCACGTCCAGCGAATACCCATCGTCCGCGCGCAGCGGCACCTCGACGACTCCGGCGCCCTGGATGCGCGCGGCGACCTTGTACATGCCGAAGGTCGGCGGAAAGGTCAGCACGCTGTCCAGGCCGGCACGGCAGAAGCCGCGCACGAGCAGGTCGATGCCCTCGTCGCTGCCGCGGCCGACGAGTACCTGTGCGGGTGTTACGCCGTACAGGCCCGCGAGGCGCTCGACGAGTTCGTGCGGCTGCGGCTCGGGGTAACGGTTCAGCCCCCCGGTCGTCGCGTCGCCGGCGACGCGCCAGGGGTTTTCGTTCGCGTGCAGGCGCTCCAGCGAGGGATCCCAGTGCGCGTGCGAATAGGGCTCCAGCGCGGCGATCTCCGGGCGTGCGAGCGGCAGCACGCTGGTCATGACTGTCCCTTCGCCAGCCGTGCCAGGCGCACGGTCACGGCGTTCGCATGCGCGTCCAGGCCCTCCATCAGGGCAAGCGTCTGGGCGACCGGGCCCAGGTCCCGGATGCCCTCTTCCGTGAGTTCCTGCACGGTGATCCGCCGCGAGAAATCGGCGAGCGACAGTCCGCTGAAGGCGCGCGCGTAACCGTAGGTCGGCAGCACGTGGTTGGTGCCGCTGCAGTAATCGCCCATCGATTCGGGGGAGAGCGCGCCCAGGAACACCGACCCGGCGTGGCGAACGCGCGGCAACCAGCTGCGCGCACGCTCGACCTGGATGATCAGGTGCTCGGGCGCGTACTGGTTGGAGACCTCGAAGGCAGTCTCGAGCGTATCCACGAGGATGGCGCGGCTGGAGGCCAGCGCCGCGCGGATGATCTCGCCGCGGGCCAGGCGCTCGAGCTGATGCTCGAGCTCGCGCTGCACGCCGTGCGCCACCTCCCGGTCGGTGGTGACCAGGATGACCTGGGCGTCGACGCTGTGCTCCGCCTGCGCAAGCAGGTCTGCGGCGACGAATTCGGCGTGCGCCGACTCGTCGGCGATGACCAGCACCTCGGAGGGGCCAGCCGGCATGTCGTAGGCGGCGCCCTCGGGATCCATGGACACCAGCAGCTTGGCGGCGGTGACCCAGGCGTTGCCGGGCCCGAAGATCTTGTCGACCTTGGGCACCGTGGCGGTTCCGTAGGCCATCGCCGCGATCGCCTGGGCGCCGCCGACCTTGAACACGTGGGTGACGCCGCAGGCCCGGGCCGTGTACAGCACGGCCGGGTCCGCGCGGCCGTCGCGCCGCGGCGGAGTGCACATCACGCGGACGCCGCAGCCGGCGATCTCGGCAGGCACGCCGATCATGATCGCGGTCGAGGGCAGGGGCGCAGTTCCGGCGGGAACGTACATGCCGACCGACGCCAGCGGCACCTCGATGCGTTCGCACAGCACGCCCGGGACCGTCTCGACGGACAGGGGCGGAAGCCGCTGCGCGGCATGGAAGGCGCGCACCGTTCCGATGGCGCGCTCGATCGCGCGCTTCTCGTTCGGCGTGAGCGCCGTCGCGGCTTCCGTGAACTCCGCCTCCGTGACCGCGATGGCCGTGAGGTGGACGTGGTCGTGGCGCTCGGTCAGTTCGATCAAGGCGGCGTCGCCCTGCTGGCGAACGTGCTCGACGATGCGCCGTGCCGACGCCATCAGTTCTTCCTGGTCGCGTTGCGCGGGGCGACGCAGCAGGTCGTGCCGGGCCTCGCGGTCCAGGCGCGACCAGTCATGCAGGCGGAGCAGGGGGGTAGTCATGGAAGCATCTTCTCGACTGGCAGCACCAGGATGGCCGAGGCGCCGGCAGCCTTAAGGGCCTCGAGGGTTTCCCAGAACACATTCTCGCGGCAAACGGCATGCACGGCGACCTTCTCGTCGGTGCCTTCGAGCGGCACGATCGTGGGGTGCTCGCTGCCCGGCAGCAGGCGCGCGATCATCGGCAGGGCCTCGCGTGGAGCGTGCAGCATGATGTACTTGCTCTCCTTGACCTGCTGCACGCCGTCGACACGGGCCAGCAGGCGGTGCAGCCAGTCACGCTTTTCGGGCGCGATCGGCTTTGGCGTGCGGATGACGACTGCCTGGCTCTCGAGGACGGTTTCGGCCTCCCGCAGGTGGTTCGCGGTCAGGGTGTTGCCGGTGGAGACCAGGTCGCAGATGAGATCGGCGCGACCCAGCCGGGGCGCTATCTCGACGGCGCCCGAGAGCGTGACGACCTGGGCCTCGACGCCGCGATCGCGCAGCCAGCGCGTGAGGATGTTCGGGTAGGTGGTGGCGATGCGCTTGCCCGCCAGCGAGGCGGCGCCCTGGTAGGGCTGGCCGTCGGGAACGGCGATGCACAGGCGGCACCGTCCGTAGTCCAGCGTCGTGACCACGTCGAACAGCGGCGATATTCCGCGGGCTTCGAATGCGAGGCGCTTCTCCTCGACCACGTTCTGGCCGACGATGCCGAGATCGCAGACGTCTTCCTGGACGAGATCGGGGATGTCGTCGTCGCGCACGAGCAGCACGTCGAGCGGCATGTTCTCGCCGAAGCACAGCAGCTGGTCCTTGCCGCGGCTGTACTTGAGGCCGCAGCGGACCAGGAGGTCGAGCGAGTTGTCGGTGAGTCGGCCCGACTTCTGGATCGCGAGCTTGAGGCGCAGGTGCTTGTCCATTTCTTATCCGTGGCGGGTCGGGCGCAGGCGCGCCGCGACGATTTCGTAGCCGCCGTTGCCGGCGGTGAGGTACCGCGCGACGCGGCCTATGGTGGTGACGCTGACGCCCGTGAGGCGGTTGATCTCGCGGTAGGCGAGGCCCTGGCCCAGCAGCTCGACGACGGCCCAGCGGTCCGAGAGGGCCTGGAGTTCGGCGGGCGTGCACAGGTCGCGCAGGAACGCCTTGGCCTCGTCCGGCGTGCGCAATGCAAGGATCGCGGCGCACAGGGAGCGCTCGTTGAGCGCCTCCTGGCGCTGGCTCAGCGGGCGGTGCAGCTTCATGGGTACGGGGTTCGCGTGTACTAACGTATTAATACGTTAATACATTGTTGCAGCGTCCGCAAGCGCCCTTGCCTTGACCGCCGCCGGAGTCGGCCCGTAGAATCGCGCCCCTCATCCAGACCGGCCGAGGGATTGGGCCCTTTGACGCCGGGGCAACCCACGGGCATTAGCCCGAGAGGGTGCCAAGTCCTGCCAGGCCGTGCACAGCAGCCTGGAAGATGAGTCGCCACCCGGCGCGCCCGGGACCGGCGAGCCCCCGACGGGGCGCTCCGCAGGACCGCAATGCCCATGCGAGCCACGGAGCCACGATGACTGCCTCTCGTCCCGCCGATTTCCAAGACCGTTCTGGCCTCCTCGAGGTCCCGGGCGCAGTGAGCCTGCACCACGGCGGAACCCTCGGTGCGGTCCAGGTCGCCTGGCGCCTGGCCGGTCCCGCCGGTGCGCCGGTCGTGGCGGCCATCGGCGGCATCTCGGCAGACCGCAACGTTTTCCCCGTCGCGCCGGGCGAATACGGCTGGTGGCACACGCTCGTGGGACCCGGCAATCCCCTCGACACCCAGCGCTATCGCGTGCTCGGCTTCGACTACCTGGGCGGGAGCGGCCAGAGTACCGGCCCGAAGGCGGGCGGCGGCGCGTTCCAGCCCGTCGATTCACGGGACCAGGCCCTGTTGCTGCGCCTGCTCTGCGACCATCTCGGCATCGAGCGCCTGCATTGCATCGCGGGCGCGTCGTACGGCGGCATGGTCGCACTCGCTTTCGCGGGGCTGTTCCCGGAGCGGCTGCGGCACATGCTGGTCATCAGCGCCGCGCACCGTGCGAGCCCGCTGTCCACCGCGTGGCGCTCGGTGCAGCGCGCGGCGATCCGTGACGGCCTGGCGCGGAACGATGGCCCCTCGGGCGTGCGCCTCGCGCGCGCGCTCGCCATGGCGACCTACCGCACGCGGACGGAGTTCGAGCATCGCTTCGACGGCGCGCCGCGCCGCGAGGGCGACCGCTTCGTGTTTCCCGTCGAGGAATACCTCTTCGCCCGCGGCGACGACTACGCGCGCCGCTACGTGCCGGAGGCGTTCCTGTGCCTGTCCGAATCCATCGACCTGCACCGGATCGACCCGTCCGCGCTGCGGGTTCCCGCCACGCTGGTGGCAGTCCGGGAGGACCAACTGGTGCCCTTGAACGACATGACCGAACTGGACCGCGAACTCGGCGGCCCTGTCTCCCTGCACGTGATCGAGTCGATCTACGGCCACGACGCGTTCCTCAAGGAGCGCGACATGCTTGCCCCGGCCTTTGCCGCGGCGCTCGACGGAGAGCGCGCATGAGCGCTCCACGCCGGCCACAGACGCGCACCGTGCGCGCGGCGCTCGACACCGATGCGCAGTACGGCGCGGTCGTGCCGCCGATCGTGCTCAGCTCGACGTTCACGTTCGCCGGCTTCGGCGAGCGCCGGACCTACGACTATTCCCGCTCCGGCAATCCGACGCGCGATGCGCTCGGTGCAGCCATCGCCGACCTGGAGGGTGGCGCAGGTGGCATCATCACCACGACCGGCATGGGCGCGGTCAACCTCGCCGCGGTCCTGGCCGGGCCGGGCCAGCTGATCGTCGCGCCGCACGATTGTTATGGCGGCACGTTCCGCCTCTTGTCTGCCCTGCAGCGCACGGGCCGGGCGGATGTGCGCTTCGTCGACATGACCGACCCGGTCGCGCTGGGTAACGCGCTCGCGGCTCACCCCAGGCTGGTCTGGGTCGAGACACCGTCGAACCCGCTGCTGCGCATCACCGACATCGCAGCGGTCTCGGCCGCCGCGCACGCCCAGGGGGCGCTGGTCGCCGTCGACAATACCTTCATGTCGCCCGGCTGGCAGCAGCCGCTCGCGCTGGGCGCAGACCTGGTCGTGCACTCGACCACCAAGTACATCAACGGTCACAGCGACATCGTAGGTGGGGCAGTGGTGGCGCGCGACGAGGGCCTGCGCGAGGAACTCGCCTGGTGGGCGAACTGCCTCGGCTTGACCGGAAGCGCCTTCGACGCCTTCCTGACCCTGCGCGGACTGCGCACCCTGCACGTCCGGTTGCGCCAGCATGCCGAGAATGCGGCGGAGATCGCGGGTCTGCTCGCAGGACACGCCGCGGTGTCGCGCGTCTTCTGGCCGGGCCTGGCTTCGCACCCGGGGCACGACCTCGCCAGGCGGCAGCAGCAGGGCTTCGGGGCGATCGTCTCGATGGAACTGGCCGGCGGCGTAGCCGCCGTGCGGCGTTTCCTCGACGGCCTGGAGTGCTTCTCGCTGGCGGAATCGCTGGGTGGCGTGGAAAGCCTCGTGGCGCACCCCTCGACCATGACCCACGCGGCCATGGATCCCGCGGCGCGCGCCACCGCGGGCATCACCGACGGCATGCTGCGCCTCTCGGTGGGCATCGAAGACACCCAGGACCTGCTCGAGGACCTGGGTGCGGCGCTGGCACGGGCCGGGAACTAGCCCGCCAGGCGTTCCAGCACGGCGCTGCCGGCCTCGCGCGTGCTCGCGGGGGTGACCCCGCGGGCCGTGAGGTCGCCGGTCAGCACGCCGTCCGTGATCGCCTGTGACACGGCGCGTTCCACCGCGGCTGCTTCTGCTTCCAGGCCGAGGGAATGCCTCAGCAGCATGGCGGCAGACAGGATCGTCCCATAGGGATTGGCGATGCCGCGGCCGGCGATGTCCGGTGCCGACCCATGGATCGGCTCGTAGAGCCCGCGCGTGCCGTCCCCCAGCGACGCGGACGGCAGCAGTCCCAGCGAACCGGCCAGCATCGCGGCCTCGTCGGTGAGGATGTCGCCGAACATGTTCTCGGTGACGATCACGTCGAAATCCCGCGGCCGCTTGAGCAGGTGCATGGTCGCGGAGTCGACCAGCTGGTGCTCCAGCGAGCAGTCAGCGAATTCCGCCGCGACCACGCGCTTGACCACCCGCTGCCACAGTCTCGAGGTCTCGAGCACGTTGGCCTTGTCCACGGAGGTGATCTTGCCGCGGCGCGCGCGCGCCAGCCGGCCGGCAACCCGCGCAATGCGTTCGATCTCGACCACGGTATAGCGGCATTCGTCGGTCGCGTCGGTATCGGACGAGGTCTTCTTCCCGAAGTAGATGCCACCCGTGAGTTCGCGCACGACCATGATGTCGACGCCTTCGAGCAGGTGGTCCTTGAGCGGCGAGGCGCCGTACAGCGCCGGATGCGGCACCACGGGACGCAGGTTGGCGTACAGGCCGAGTTCCCGGCGCAGGCCGAGGATGCTCTGTTCGGGACGCACCTTGAGCGACGGATCCGAATAACGCGGATCGCCGATGGCGCCGAACAGCACGCCGTCGGCGCCCTTCGCCGTGGCCAGCGTGGCGGCCGGCAGCGGCTCACCGCAGAGATCCATGGCGGCCGCGCCCACGGGCGCGTGTTCCAGCGTGAGCTCGTGCCCGCGCGAAGCCGCGACGGCCTCCAGAACGCGGACGGCTTCCGCCGTCACTTCGGGGCCGATGCCGTCACCCGGCAGAACTGCGATCCTGGCCTTCATGCTTGCGCCTTCCTCACTTGCCGAGCCGGCGCTCGTAGGCGTCGATCTCCGGGGACTTGGACAGCAGGAAGCCCAGCTCGTCGACGCCGTTCATGAGGCAGTAGCGTGCGAACGACTCGACCGGGAAGCGCACGGCGCGGCCGTTGGGCAGCGTGAGCGTGGTGGTCTCGAGGTCGACGGTGACCTCAACGCCTGGATTGGCGAGCAGCCACTGGTGGGTGTCTTCGTCGACGATCACGGGCAGCAGCCCGTTCTTGAGGGAATTGCTGCGGAAGATGTCGGCGATCTCGGTGCTGATGACGGCGCGGAAGCCGTAGTCGACCAGCGCCCAGGGGGCGTGTTCGCGCGACGAGCCGCAGCCGATGTTGCGACCGGCGACGAGCACAGCGCAGCCGACCGACTCGGGCTGGTTGAGCACGAAGTCGGGCTTCGGCTTGCCGGCAGCGTCATAGCGCCAGTCGGCGAACAGCGCATCGCCGAGGCCGAGCTTGGTGGTGGTGGTCAGGAAGCGCGCCGGGATGATCTGGTCCGTGTCGATGTTCGACGAGGGCATCACGACGGTGCGTGAACGTAGCGTGCGGATGGGTTCCATTTTCTGTTCTCGCTGTTCTGTCTGGCGCGCTCAGGCGGCGAGCGCGCGCGGGTCCGTGATGCAGCCGGCGACGGCGGTCGCGGCGGCGGTGGCGGGGCTGGCGAGCAGGGTGCGCGCTCCCACGCCCTGGCGGCCCTCGAAGTTGCGGTTCGAGGTGCTGACCGAATACTCGCCGGAATCGACGGTGTCGCCGTTCATGCCGAGGCACATCGAGCAGCCTGATTCTCGCCACTCCGCGCCGGCGTCCGTGAACACGCGGTCCAGGCCGAGGGCCTCGGCTTCGCGCTTGACCTGCTGCGAACCGGGAACCACGAGCATGCGTACGCCCTTGGCGACCTTGCGGCCGCGAAGCACGGCGGCAGCGGCCTCGAGGTCGGACAGGCGGCCGTTGGTGCAGCTGCCGACGAACACGACGTTGACCGGCTTGCCAGCCAGCACCTGGCCGGGCGCGAAGCCCATGTAGGCCAGCGACTTCAGGAACACCGCGTCCTGCGAGTCGGGGATTCGCCCGGAGACGGGAACGACCATGCCGGGATTCGTGCCGTAGGTGATCATGGGCTCCAGCGTTGCGGCGTCGATCACGATCTCGCGGTCGAACACGGCGCCGGCGTCCGACGCGAGCTGGCGCCAGGACTCGACGGCGCGATCCCAGTCGGCGCCCTGCGGTACGCGCGGCCTGCCTTTGAGGTACTCGAAGGTCACGTCGTCAGGCGCGATCATTCCGGCGCGGGCGCCAGCCTCGATGGACATGTTGCACACCGTCATGCGTTCGTCCATCGACAGGGCGCGGATGGCCTCGCCGCGGTACTCGATCACGTGACCGGTGCCGCCCGAAACGCCGAGCTTGCCGATGATGGCGAGGATCAGGTCCTTCGCGGTCACGCCCCGCGGCAGGCGGCCGTTGACCGTGACGGCGAGGGTTTTCGGCTTGCGCTGCAGCAGGCACTGCGTGGCGAACACGTGGCCGACCTCGGTCGAGCCGATGCCGAAGGCCAGGGCGCCGAAAGCGCCGTGAGTCGAGGTGTGGCTGTCGCCGCAGACGATCGTCTTGCCGGGCTGCGAGGCGCCGAGCTCGGGCCCGATGATGTGCACGATGCCGCGCTGGGGGTGCTGCAGGCCGATCAGCTCGACGCCGAACTCCTCGGCGTTCTGCGCTAGCTGCTCGATCTGCTTGCGGGCGGAGACCATCTTGATCGGCACGCCGCCGAAGATCTGGTCGGTCGTGGTCGGCGTGGAGTGGTCCATCGTCGCCAGCGTGCGGTCGAGCCGGCGGAGCTTGAGGCCGCGCGAACGCAGCTCGGAGAAGGACTGCGGTGAGGTGACCTCGTGGGTCAGGTGCAGGTCGATGTACAGCACGGCCGGCGTTTCGGCCGTCTCCGCGACGACCTCGTGGGCCTGCCAGACCTTCTCGAACATGGTGCGCGCGCTCATGCGTCCTGGTTCCTTGCTTGGGCTTCGGGGTGATTGGTGGGGGCTTGGCTCAGACGGCTTCCTGAGCCTCACGCACATCGGTGCGTGCAAGCTGGGCACGGCCTCCCTGGCGGCCGAGCTCGATCCGGTTCACGACCTCGAGGAAGGCGCGGACGCCGGACTCGACGATGTTCGTCGTCACGCTGGAACCGCGGTGGGTCCGGCCGTTGTGCTCGACGGTCACCAGCGCCTCGCCCTGCGCGTCTTCGCCGCTCGACACGCTGCGGACCTCGAACTTGCGCAGGGTCACCTGCGTATCGGTCGCTTCCTCGATCGCCTTGAGCGCGGCGTCGACCGGGCCGTCGCCCGAGGCGGTGCGCTCGACCTGGCGGCCGTCGGCATGGTGCAACTGCACGCGCGCGCTGGCATCGGTGCCGCTCTGCGACTCGGTGTACAGGCTGTCGAGGAACCAGGGGCCGCCAGACTCGGTGTCGAGCTTCAGCACCAGGGCCTCGATGTCGCCGTCGAACAGTTCCTTCTTGCGGTCGGCCAGCGCCTTGAAGCGCTCGAACACCTTGTTGAGCTCGGCATCGTCGAGTTCGAAGCCCAGGTCGCGGACGCGCTCGCGGAAGGCGTGCCGGCCGCTGTGCTTGCCGAGCACGAGGTTGGTGCGCGACAGGCCGACGTCCTTCGGCCGCATGATTTCGTAGGTGGAGGCGTGCTTGAGCATGCCGTGCTGGTGGATGCCGGACTCGTGGGCGAACGCGTTCTCGCCGATGACCGCCTTGTTGCGCGGGATCGGCATGCCGGTGATCGACGACACGAGGCGGCAGGTGGGGTAGAGCTTCTGCGAGTGCACGCCGGTGCGCACGCCGAACACCTGCTGCCGCGTGTGGATGGCCATCACGACCTCTTCCAGCGAGCAGTTGCCGGCGCGCTCGCCGATGCCGTTGATGGTGCACTCGACCTGGCGCGCACCGGCCTGGACGGCGCTCAGGCTGTTGGCGACGGCCATGCCGAGGTCGTCGTGGCAGTGCACGGAGAAGGTGATCCTGTCAGCCCCGCGCACGTGGCGCTTGAGGTGCGAGAAGGTCTCGTGGAATTCCTGCGGCGTCGTGTAGCCGACGGTGTCCGGTACGTTGATGGTGGTCGCGCCGGCATCGACGACGGCCTGGACCACCTCGGTCAGGAAGTCGAGCTCGGTGCGCGAGGCGTCCTCGGGCGAGAATTCAATGTCCTCGCAAAGCGAGCGCGCGAGGCGGACGCCCTCGACGGCCACGCGGATGATCTCGTCCTTGGCCATGTTGAGCTTGTGCTCGCGATGGATGGCGCTGGTGGCCAGGAAAACGTGGATGCGCGGCCGGGCCGCGTCCTTGACCGCGGTCCAGGCCTTCTGGATGTCGTCGGCGTTGCAGCGGGCGAGGCCGCAGATGATCGGCCCGTGGACTTCCCGGGCGATGGCGTTGACCGATTCCCAGTCGCCGCGCGACGCGGCGGGAAAGCCTGCCTCGATCACGTCGACGCCGAGTTCGGCGAGCGCCCGGGCCACGCGGAGCTTCTCTTCCGGGGTCATGCTGCAGCCGGGCGACTGCTCGCCGTCGCGCAGGGTGGTGTCGAAGATCAACACGCGGTCAGGATCACGGTCGGTCGTCGTCATGGAAGCTCCGTCGGGCAGGGCGCGATCGCCGGAAGAGGCGGGAAGGGGCCGCGGCGGCAAGCCGCCGCGGCCCCGGGACACTCAGCGGTTGTCTTCAAGCCAGGGCATGCGCGCCCGGAGCTTGGCTCCCACCTTCTCGATCGGGTGCGTGAGGTCGGCCTTCATCATCTTGTTGTACTTCTTGCGGCCGGTCTTGTTTTCCTTGATCCAGGCGCGGGCGAACTTGCCCTGCTGGATGTCGGTCAGGATCGCCTTCATCTCCTTCTTCGTGGCCTTGTTGACCACGCGCGGGCCGGAGACGAGGTCGCCGTACTTCGCGGTCTCGGAGATGTACTTGTGCATCTTCGCCAGGCCGCCCTCGTGGAGCAGGTCGACGATGAGCTTCAACTCGTGGAGGCATTCGTAGTAGGCGACTTCGGGCTGGTAGCCGGCCTCGACCAGCGTTTCGAAGCCCTTCACGACCAGCTCGGTGGCGCCGCCGCACAGCACCGCCTGTTCGCCGAACAGGTCGGTCTCTGTCTCTTCGGCGAAGGTCGTCTCGAGCACGCCGCCGCGGGTGCCGCCGATGCCGTCGGCATAGGCGAGCGCCTTGGCGTGGGCCTTGCCGGTGGCGTCCTGGGCCACCGCGATCAGGCAGGGCACGCCGCGCCCCTGCTCGTACTGGCGGCGCACGAGGCCGCCCGGGCCCTTCGGCGCGATCAGGACGACGTCGATGTCCTTGCGCGGCTTGATCTGCTTGAAGTGGATGTTGAAGCCGTGCGCGAACAGCAGCGCGGCGCCCTTGCCCATGGCCGGCGCGATTTCCGCGTACACGGCGGGCTGCGCGAGGTCGGGGGTCAGCAGCGACACCAGCGAGGCGCCGACCACGGCCTTGGCCGGCTCGGCGACGGCGAGGCCGTCCTTGCGGGCCTGCTTCCAGCTGTCGCCACCCTTGCGGGCACCGACTACGACGTCGTAGCCGCTGTCCTTCAGGTTCAGCGCGTGGGCGCGTCCCTGGCTGCCATAGCCGACGATCGCGATCCGTGCGCCCTTGAGGGCCTTCTTGTCGACATCCTTCCGCGAGTAAATCCGCATGTAACGCTCCCGTTCCTGGTGTCAGTCCAGGGCCCCTGCGGGCCCGCCATATAACGAAGAACCCCGCCTCGGCGGCTGCCGTTGCGGGGTTCCTCAGGTCTGTGGTTCCGGTTGGATCTCAGCCTGTAGTCCCGCACCTCCGCGCGAGGAGCAGAAGGTCGAGACCAAGTTCGGAAAGAAGCACGACGGGGTCACCGGCGGCCTGGCCGCGGTTCCGCTGATGGGGCACATTGAGGAAGGCCGTAAATGTCATGGCTTCGTGCATTGCAATATGGGGCGATAACATCATACGGTACAAGGAACTGTCAACTGATCTGACGTGCCGGACTCCATCATGAGCGAATCGACCGCAACAGACCTGTTTCTCCCGGCGGCGGCGGCAGATTGCCGCCCGCTGTGGCTCGTCACCGAGGGCGGGCTCGAGGGCTGGCTGGCGTCGCAGCCAGCCGCCGCGGCCGCATGGGTTCGCGCCAACGGCTTCCAGGGCGAACGGCACCGCCTGCTGCTGCTGGCCGGGCAGGACGGCGAACTGGCCGGCGCGGTCTACGGACTCGGCAGCCTGCCTTCCGCCGACGAACTCGGCGTGTGGCACGTGGCGGGCCTGCCCGGCAAGCTCGCCCAGGGTCGCTGGAGCCTGGCAACTCCGCTCGCGCCGGCCTCGGCCACGCGCGCCGCACTGGGCTGGGCCATGGGCTGCTACCGCTTCGACCGGCTGCGCAGGACGGCCGCGAACCAGCGCCAGGCTTCGCTCGCGACACCCGAAGGCGCCGACATGGCCTACGTGCGACGCGCGGCCGCCGCCGACGCGTTCGCGCGCGATCTCGTCAACACGCCAGCCGGCGACCTGGGCCCTGCGGAGCTTGCGGCGGCCGCGGAGGCGGTAGCCGCGCGGCACGGCGGGAAGTTTCGCCAGGTCGTCGGCGACGAACTGCTGCGGGAGCGCCTGCCTGCGATCCACGCGGTCGGCCGCGCGGGTCCGCAGGCGCCGCGACTGATCGACCTTAGCTGGGGACATGAACGCCATCCCAGGCTGACCCTGGTCGGCAAGGGCGTCTGCTTCGATACGGGTGGCCTAGACCTGAAGCCGTCCACGGGCATGGCGCTCATGAAGAAGGACATGGGCGGCTCGGCGATGGCGCTGGCGATCGCCGCGATGGTCATGGATGCGGGCCTGCCGGTCCGGCTGCGCGTGCTGATCCCGGCAGTTGAGAACAGCGTCGCCGGCAACGCCTACCGCCCCGGGGACGTGGTCCGCACGCGCCAGGGACTGAGCATCGAGGTGGGCAACACCGACGCCGAGGGACGCATCGTCCTGGCCGATGCGCTCACCCTTGCGGGCGAGGACGAGCCTGACCTGCTCATCGACCTGGCGACGCTCACGGGCGCGGCGCGGGTGGCGCTGGGCCCGGAGCTACCGGCCCTGTTCACGCCCGATGCGGCGATGGCCGCCGACCTGCAGCGGCTCGGCATGCAGGAATCCGATCCCCTGTGGTGGATGCCGCTGTGGGATGGCTACGACGAGGACCTGTCGAGCAAGGTCGGGGACCTCAATAACGTCGCGCCGCACGCGTTTGCAGGCGCCATTCTCGGCGCGCTGTTCCTGCGCCGCTTCGTGGCGAATCCGGCACGCTGGATGCACGTCGACCTCTATGCCTGGAACCCGAAGGACAGGCCGGGACGTCCCGTCGGAGCGGAGGCGCAGTGCATACGCGCGATGTTCGCCATGCTGGCTGCCCGGTACCCCGCGTGACGCAAGTCGCGCGATGAGCATCGAAGAGCAATCCGCGCGCACGGCGGTATCACCGACGCACCTGGGTTTCCTGCTGGCCATCAACCTGATGTGGGGTTACAACCTCATCGCGGCCAAGCAGGGCGTCGAGTCGTTTCCTCCGGTGTTCTTCTGCTTCCTGCGGTTCCTGGTGCTGGCCGTGGTGCTGGCCCCCTTCCTGCGCGTGCGCAAGGGCCAGATGGGCTGGCTGCTGGCGGCCGGTCTCATGAGCGGCGGACTGCAGTTCGCGATCATGTTCATCGGCGTGGCGATGCTGCCCAGCATGTCCGCGGCGGCGATTGCCAGCCAGCTTGGGGTGCCGTTCGCGACCCTGCTGTCCGTGCTGCTGCTGGGAGAGCGCGTTCGCTGGCGCCGCTGGCTTGGCATCGCGCTGTCCTTTGCCGGGGTCGTGCTGATCGGCTTCAATCCACGCGTGCTCGATTCGGCGGCGGGCCTGGGGTTCGTGGTGCTCGCGGCGTTCGTCGGTTCGCTTGGCCTCATCGCCATCAAGCGCATCCAGGGCGTGCCGCCGCTCGAGCTGCAGGCCTGGTTCTCGCTCATCAGCCTGCCTGTGCTGCTCTCGCTGTCGCTGGTGGTCGAGCACGGGCAGTGGCACAGCATCGCCACGGCCTCCAGCACCGGGTGGATCGCCCTGGCCTACACAACCGTCGCCTCCAGCCTGATCGCGCACACCGGGTTCTTCTGGCTGCTGCAGCGCTATCCCGTCACCAGCGTCGCGCCGCTCACGGTGCTGGCGCCGATCTTCGGCGTGGCATTTTCCGTGCTGCTGCTGGGGGATCGCCTCGACTGGCGCATGGTCGTCGGCGGGGCCATGACGCTCATCGGCGTCGTGATCATCATGAGCCGCGAGCGCGCGCTCGTGGACACGGGCACATGACGAGACAGCAGGCATGGTCCACAATACCCGGCCTCCAATAACCTCTAAACCGAAGCGATCCCATGGCCAAGAAGCAGCCCCCCGTTGACCCCCGTCGCTGGTCCAGGCTCGTCGTCGACGGCGTCAAGCAGACGCCGAGCCGGGCGATGTTGCGCGCCGTCGGATACACCGACGCCGATTTCAGCAAGCCCGCGATCGGAGTGGCGTCGACCTGGAGCAACCTGACGCCCTGCAACATGCACATCGACGGCCTCGCGCGCCGTGCGGCGGCCGGGATCGACGCGTCCGGCGGCAAGAGCACCATTTTCGGCACCATCACCGTGTCCGACGGCATTTCGATGGGATCGCCCGGCATGCGCTACTCGCTGGTGTCGCGCGAGGTCATCGCCGATTCGATCGAGACGGTCGTGGGGGCGCAGGGCTTCGACGGGCTCGTGGCGATCGGCGGCTGCGACAAGAACATACCCGGTTGCATGATGGCGATCGCGCGCCTCGACCGTCCCGCGGTTTTCGTCTACGGCGGCACCATCCGCACCGGCGCCAGGCGGCGCGACATCGTCTCCGTGTTCGAGGCCGTCGGCGGCCACGCGGGCGGCACCGTGTCGGACAAGGAACTGCACGAGGTGGAGTGCACCGCCATTCCCGGAGCGGGCAGCTGCGGCGGCATGTACACCGCGAACACCATGGCCTCGGCGATCGAGGCGCTGGGATTCTCGCTTCCCAACAGTTCCGCGCAGGAGGCCGTGTCGGGAATCAAGCTGGACGACTGCGAGCGGGCAGGGCGTGCGGTGGTCGAGCTGGTGAAGGCGGGCCTTCGTCCGTCAGACATCCTCAACCGCAAGGCCTTCGAGAACGCGATCACGACGGTCATAGCGCTGGCCGGCAGCACCAACGCCGTCCTGCACATGCTGGCGATAGCGCACTCCGCGAATGTCCGGCTCAAGCTCGACGACTTCACGCGCATCGGGCGCAGGGTTCCCGTGCTGGCTGACCTGCGGCCGAGCGGCCGCTATTCGATGTCCGAGCTGATCGCCATCGGCGGCATCCAGCCGCTCATGAAGGCGCTCCTGGACGAGGGACTGCTGCACGGGGACTGCCTGACCGTAACCGGCCGGACGCTCGCCGAGAACCTCGCCGCCGTGCCGGATTATCCGGCTGGACAGGACATCGTCCGGGGCTTCGACGACCCGATCAAGCCCGACAGCCACCTGGTGGTGATGTACGGCAACCTGGCACCTGAGGGTGCCGTCGCCAAGATCACGGGCAAGGAAGGGCTTTCCTTCAGCGGCAAGGCCCGCGTGTACGAGAGCGAGGAAGCCAGCCTGCAGGGCATCCTCGACGGCAAAGTGAAGCCGGGGGATGTCGTGGTCATCCGCAATGAAGGCCCGCGTGGCGGGCCCGGAATGCGCGAGATGCTGAGTCCGACGGCCGCAATCATGGGCAAGGGCCTCGGGGACAAGGTTGCGTTGATCACTGATGGCCGATTCTCCGGCGGCAGTCATGGTTTCGTCGTCGGTCACATCACGCCGGAGGCGGCGTCGGGTGGTTCGATCGCCCTGGTCCGGAACGGCGACGCCATCACGATCGACGCGGTGCGCAGGGAGCTCACGCTGCACGTGAGCGCTGCGGAGCTGAAGCGCCGCGAGAGGGCAGGGAAGCCAGGAAAAAAGGCGGAAATTCGCGGTGTCCTGGGCAAGTACGCGCGTACGGTCAGCAGCGCGTCGCTGGGGGCGGTGACCGATCTCGAGCTTGATTTGCGTGCATCTGCCAAGGATCGGAGCAGGTGAGGGTGACGAGGATTCGGACTTGATCCATTTTTTGCGGCGCAGCATCAGGAAAATAAATCAATGACGGTTGTATGCAAACTGTTGCAGTCGCTACCGTCTGCCGTTAAGGTTGCGCCCTGCCGCGGGACGGGCAGTCGCAGTTCAGGTTGCTCTCGGGAATTTTCGCAGGCGCTGGCCAGCTGACGCAGGCCGCGCCGACCTAACCAAGGGGCTAGAAGGTTCGATATGGCGAATGCTTACGGAGCCAGCGGTTCGCGTCGCGTGTTGGTGCTTGGCATCATCATCGGCATGCACGTGGTGATGATTGTGGCGCTCAAGTCGGGCCTCGCGCGCTCGGCTGTGCAGCTGATCACCGATACGGTCGCGGTCGACATACCGCCGCCGCCTCCGCCGCCGGAGGACCAGAAGGAACCGCCGCCGCCGCCGCCGATCGACCGGCCGCCGCCGATGGTGCCGCCGCCGATGATCGACCTCGCGCCGGACACGTCCCCGTCCAACGCGATCTCGAACGTCGTGGTCAGCGACCAGGCGGGCCGTACGCCCGCGGCGCCGCCGGCCCCGCCGCCGCGCCAGGTCGTGCGCACGGCGCCGTCGTTCAAGCAGCGGCCCTCGCAGATCGCGAACATCATCAATTCGTGCTACCCGGCAGCGTCCCGCCGCCTCAACGAGGAAGGGCGCGTGCTCGTCGACGTGTTCGTCGGCACCGACGGCACGACGCAGCGTGCGGCGGTCGGGCAGAGCAGCGGCTTCGAGCGGCTCGACCAGGCTGCCCTGGAGTGCGTGCCGCGCAAGCTGACTTTCAAGCCGGGCACCGTTGACGGCGCCGCGATCGAAGCGCAGGTTCGTATCCCGATTCTGTTCAAGCTCGAATGACGACCTGGCCGGCCGCCCTCTGGCGACCGGCCGTTGACTCTCGATGTTTTCGGCGGGCTGGGTCCCCTGTGGACCGAGCCTTGGGTGTTGCAATAATCAGGTAGAGGAATCGAGTAATGTCCGCTGAAGCCGGTATGTCTGGAAACCCGTATGGCATTGAGGCGCTCTGGAACACCAGCGACGTCGTTGGCAAGAGCGTGTTCGTCATCCTCGGCATCATGTCCCTGTGGTCATGGTGGGTGATGCTCAACAAGGTTCTCGACCAGCGCGCCCTGCGCAAGGTCGCCAACGAGGCCGAGAAGAACTTCTGGAAGGCCAGTTCGCTGCAGGAAGGCGCTGCCAAGCTTTCGGGCAAGGTCAACGCTTACCGTGACATCGTCAACGATGGCCTGCAGGCGCTCGAGCACCACGGCAAGAGCCAGGTCACGAGCAAGGTGTCGGTCAACGACTGGGTGGAGAGCCACGTCAGCCGCCGCACCGAGATCGTCCAGTCGAGCCTCCAGGGCGGCATGGTCGTGCTCGCTTCCGTCGGCGCCACCGCGCCGTTCGTCGGCCTGTTCGGCACCGTGTGGGGCATCTACAACGCGCTGATCGCGATCTCGATCGCCGGCCAGGCGTCGCTCGACAAGGTCGCCGGTCCGATCGGCGAGGCGCTGATCATGACGGCCATCGGCCTCGCGGTCGCGGTGCCGGCGGTGCTGGGCTTCAACTTCCTGCTTCGTGGCAACAAGTTGCTGCTCGAGCGGGTCAATCACTTCTCGCACGACGTTCAGTCCACGCTGGTGGCTGGCTCGCGCGTTCAGGGGAAGTAAGCCATGGCGATTTCGGTCGGCAAGGACGAGGGCGACTTCAACGTCGAGCCCAACGTCGTACCGCTGGTCGACATCATGCTCGTGCTGCTCATCATCTTCATCATCACGATTCCGGTGATGACGCACGCAGTCAAGATCGACCTGCCCCGGGCGAACAACCAGCCCACGGTGACCAAGCCCGAGAACATCGACGTAACGGTCGACTTCGACGGCCAGGTCTACTGGAACGGTAATCCGATTCCGCGCCAGGACCTGCTGGGCTACATCATGGTCGAGGCCGTGAAGGATCCCCAGCCCGAGGTGCACATCCGCGGCGACCGCCGCGTCCGCTACGAATACGTGGCTGACGTGCTGTTCGCGATGCAGCGCGGCGGCATGAAGAAGATCGGCTTCATCAGCGAGCCGATCAAGGGTCAGTAAGACCTGATCGGTGCGACGGGCGGGTGGCCCTTGCCACCGGTCCGTGTCGCTGCCGGCTGTGCCCACGCCGAAACAGCTGGTGGCGTCCGTCGATTCCCAGGGGCCTGCGCAAGCAGGCCCTTTTTTTGGGGCCCGCTGCCGGCGGGTCGGAACCGCTGGTGTCGCGCCGGGTCCAAACGACTACGGGATGACTCCGTTCCGGGGACGCCTTCGCGGGAGACAAGCCCGCCTTTTTCGGTTATAAAACCCGACCTCGTGCGCGGATTCCTTGTGAGGGGTGTCCGCGCCTGCAACCCTCGCAGCAGGTGAACCGCATGCAAGTTTTCCGCAGCAGATGGCTGGCCCTGGTGTCCGGTGGCGCGCTGGCGCTCGGCACGTTGTTCGTTGCCTCGCCCGCGATGGCGGCCAAGCCCAAGGAAGAGGCCCAGGCGCAGCAGCCCCAGGCCAACTACAGCAAGGGCTTCCGCAAGGAAGGGGCCAAGGTTTCCAAGCTCGTCTCCGAGCAGAAGTGGGACGAGGTGCTGGCGGCGATTCCTGCCGTCGAGGCCCTCGAAGGGCTGACCGACGACGATCGCCGTGCGCTCTATCAGTGGAAGGTGCTGGCTTACCAGGGCAAGCAGGACTGGCCGGCGGTCGCTACCACCTATGCCGCCTGGGCCGATTCCGGGCTCGTCGAGCCGGCCCGCGTTCCCGAGTACTACCGGCAGGTCGCGGCGATCTACAGCTCGCGCCTGAAGGACAACGCCCAGACGCTCGTCTATTTCCGCAAGTCGGTCGCCGCGACGCAGGACCCGAGCGAGGAAGACCTGCACACGCTGATCATGCTCACGCGCCAGCAGAAGGATTGCGCGGGCCTGATCGAGTGGACGGACAAGGCCACGCAGATCCAGGTACGCCGCGGCGCCGGTCCGCGCGAGACCTGGCTGCAGTTCCTGGACGGCTGCTACGTGGAGAGCGGGGCGAAGGAGAAGCGCCTGGCCAACCTGGAAGAGCTGGCCAAGCGCTTCCCGAAGCGCGATTACTACACGCGCATCAACACCCTCTATCAGCAGGGTTCCAACGACGATCGCATCGTGATGATCAACATGCTGCGGCTCGCGATGCGTGACGTCGGCCTGGCGACGGTGGGCGAGTACCTCAACTACGCCGACACGGCGACTGCGCTGGGCAGCCCCGGTGAAACCGTGCGCGCGCTCGAGAAGGGCATGGCCGAGGGCATGGTGCCCAAGGTCGGCTCGAACCAGCAGATGCTGTCCGAGGCGCGCGCGGCGATCGCCATGGACAAGAAGTCGCTGCCGGCCGAGGAAAAGGCTGCCGCGAAGGCTGCCAAGGGCGAAGTCGACGTCAAGGTCGCCCTGGGATTCTTCGGCGTGGGCGACTACCAGCGCGCGCTGGAGAATGTCGAGCGCGGCCTTGCCAAGGGTGGCGTCAAGCGCCTGGACGACGCGCACCTGCTGCACGGCATCCTGCTCGTGGAGCTCGGCCGCAAGCCCGAAGCCGTCACGGCGTTCGAGGCGTCGGCGAAGGCCGCTGGCCCCGGCGCCTGGCTGGGCCGCGTGGCGAACCTGTGGGCTGCGTATGCCGCACGTCCTGCGCCGGCTCCCGCGGCGGCTGCTCCGGCGACGCCGCCGTCGGGAACCTGAGCAGGGTTCACGCCCGATTGGTGTGGTATACAATCTAACGCCCTCGCAGTAATGCTCCCGGCCGTAACGGTCCGGGAACCAGAAAACCACTGAGGTTGACCATGCGGAAACTGAGTGCCCACGCCCTTGCCATCGTCCTCGCCGCCTCGACCGGCTTCGCCGTCGTCGCGACGCTGCCGACGGTCGCAGAGGCCCAGCAGAAGAAGCTCGACGTGCGCAAGGAAGTTCGCGAAAAGGTTTCCGCTGCGCAGGCCGCGGGCCAGAAGGGCAACTTCAGCGAGGCGATCAAGCAGCTCAAGGAAGCCAAGGCGATTGGCAACCTCAAGGCTGACGAGGAGTACGCCGTCAACGAGCTGCTGATCTGGGCGGCCAACAGCGCGGGCGACTACAAGCTGCTTGCAGCCACCATCGAGGAACGCCTCGCCACCGGCCGCGTCACGGGCGGCGACAAGGTGCAGAAGCTCAACGTTCTCGCGAACGCGTACTACTCGTCCGGCGACCTGCGCAAGTCGATCGATGCCACGGAGCGGCTGATCGCCGCGCGCGGAACGGGCTCTGCCGACGACCTCACGCTGCTCGGCACAGCGCAGTTCCAGCTCAAGGACTACCGCTCGGCGTCCGCGACGCTCGAGCGGGCGTATTCTGCGGCCGAGCGCGCGGGCAAGTCCGCCAAGACGCGCGGCCAGCTCCTCGAGATGCTCAATCGCTCCTATTTCGAAATGGGCGACACGGCACGTCGCATGCAGACGCTCGGGCGTCTCATGTCGGTCGCGCCGAGCACCGCCGTGTTCGAGCAGGTGGCAACCGCGGTGTCCAAGGAAGCTGCCGGCGACCCGGTCATCCTTCTGAGCGTATATCGGCTCGGTGCGCGCAAGAACGTGCTGAGCAAGGGCCACTATGCGAAGTACGCCGATGCGGCGCTCGACCAGTCGAGCCCGGGCGAAGCCGTGCTGGCGCTGGAAAAGGGCATGGCCAACGGCGGCGTCAAGAAGGACGACCGCGCCGAGCGACTGCTTGCCGACGCGAAGAAGCAGATCGAACAGGTGCGCATCAACCTGCCACAGCAGGAGAAGGAGGCGCGCGCGCTGTCCAACGGCGAGGGCGACATGCGCCTTGCGACCTCGTTCTACACGCTCAAGGACTACGCCAAAGCGGTCGAAGCCGCCAAGCGTGGCCTGGGCAAGGGCAGGGTCAAGCGCCCCGACGCGGCGAACATGCTGCTTGGCATCGCGCTCGTGGAGTCCAAGAAGGGTGCCGAGGCCAAGGCTGCCTTCCAGGCGGCCGGCGCCGCCAATCCCAGCATCAAGTCGGTCGCCGACCTCTGGGCCGCAGTAGGGGCCTGAGTGTGCCTGCCGGGCCCGCGGGGCCTGGCGCGGTTCGATGAATCAGCCGCCGGCGCAAACCGGCGGCTTTTTCATGCGCCAGGGTCGCGCGCGTTCGAGCTCGGACGCGAGCGCGAGCAGGGTGGCCTCGTCGCCATTGCGGGCCGAGAACATCGTTCCGATCGGCAGCCCGCCCGCCGACCAGTGCAGCGGCACCGACATCGAGGGCTGGCCCGTGAAGTTCTGCAGGGCCGTGAATGGCCCGAAGCCCGTGATGTCGCGCAGGTAGGCATCGTAGTCGGCGGGTGAGAGCGAGAGCAGGCCGATCCCGACCGGCGGCCTGGCGAGGGTCGGCGACAGCACGACGTCGTGATCGCGCATGAACAGCGCCACCTGCCGGCCCGCGTTGTCGAAGGCGGCGCGCGCGTCGATCATTGCGGCCGCATCGACGGTCTTTCCCCACTGTGCCAGCCGCCAGGTGACCATCTCCACCTCGTCCTCCGTCACGTCCCGGCCGCGCTCGCGCCCGCGGTCGCGGAGAGCGCGCCAGGTGTTCGCCGCGAGCACGCTGCCGAATGCCGCGTTCAGGGCGCCGCTGTCGACTTCCGGCGCAGCCTCTTCGACGACGTGGCCGAGCTTTTCGCACAGTGCCGCTGCTGCGTTTACCGCGGCGATGCACTCGGGATCGACAGGCGCCCCTGACGGCGGCTTTCGGGCGAGCGCGATCCGGAGCCGTTGTGGCGGCCTGTGAGCCGCTGCCAGCCATGAGGCGGGGCCACGTGGCGCCTCGTAGGGTGAGCCGGTCTCTGGCCCTGCCACGGCGTCCAGAAGCGCAGCCATGTCCCTGACCGACAGGCCCACGGCCAGTTGGGTCGACAGGCCGCTCCAGCCCTCCAGGCGCTGCGGGCCCATCGGCACGCGGGCGCGTGTCGGCTTGAGGCCGAAAACGCCGCAACACGACGCGGGCGTGCGGATCGAGCCACCGCCGTCGCTGGCGTGTGCGATCGGTATGACGCGGGCCGCGACGACCGCTGCCGCTCCACCCGAGGAACCGCCGGCGGTGCGGGTCGTGTCCCACGGGTTGCGCGTGGCGCCATGCAGCAGGGATTCCGTGGTGCCGGTGAGCCCCAGTTCAGGGCTGGCAGTCTTGCCGAAGATCACGAACCCGGCCTGCCTGAAGCGCCGCGTCAGTTCGCTGTCCTCGGTTGCCAGCGAATCCCGGAACGCCCGGGAGCCGCCGGTCGTGATGGTGCCGGCGAGACCGATCCAGAGATCCTTGAGCAGCAGGGGCACGCCCTGGAACGGCCCGGCCGGAATGCCGGCCCGGATCTGCTGCCTTGCCAGTTCGTAG
Source organism: Gammaproteobacteria bacterium (assembly GCA_020851435.1). GTDB lineage: Bacteria > Pseudomonadota > Gammaproteobacteria > Steroidobacterales > Steroidobacteraceae > JADZCS01. The sequence goes on from JADZCS010000246.1 coordinate 76,573, forward strand.
TGGCGCAGGGGTACCGCGTTGATCTTCGGGTCGACGGACTCGAGGCGGGCGATCGCGGCGTCGAGCAGTTCGAGCGGGCTGACGCGCCGGCGCCGCACGAGTTCCGCCAAGCCTGTCGCATCGTGCTCGTCGAAAGGATCGCTGGCACGCGCGGTGCCCGGGAGGGCCGCCGCGGCTGCCGCGGCAGTGAGGCCCTGGAGTGCTTCACGGCGCGTCGGCATGGGGTGTCCCTCGTCGGCTCAGGTGGAGCGTTCGATCAGTTCGATGAGTTCGCCGGTTGGACCGCGGCACGCGGCCGCGCGCCGTCCCTTGTACGGAAGCGATGCAAGCGTCGCCGGCGGCGAGAACCACTCGAGGCCCGGCGGGAGCGCGTCCACTTCGAAGCTCACCATGGCGAGCGCGGGAGGTAGTTCGCCGGGTGCCGTCGGGCGGGGCAGCGCGGCTGCCGGCATCTGGTCGGCCTCGATGTAGCACGCGTCGCTGAGCGGCATCGCCGCGATGCGATGCAAGGTGTCGGGGGGCTGGCCGTAGGTGTTGGACAGCACGGAGACCACCACGTCCATGACCGGCGCCGGCGGCACGCCCAGGCGTGTCTGGTACCAGTGCATGAGTTCCTCGAGGTCGGCGCCACCGAGGATCATGATGAACACGCGGTCGACCGTGTGCTGGGCGAAGGGGAGGGCGAAGCCGGGCACCTCGCCCTTGATCTGCGTGAGGTAGAGCACCTCGTTGTCGGGCCCGACGACCTGCATGGCGCGGATGCGGTCCGTGAAGGACAGGTCCGCGGGCGGGCCGATGATCCGGAACGGTGAACCGTCGAGCTGCTCGCCGAGCGCATCGACGTCCGCGACGGTGTGCTCGGCCGCGTTCCAGCCCAGGTGACGGAACGGCACGTAGTCCGGCGCTGCAGGGCCCTGCACGAAGCGCAGGAAGGTGTCGCCAGTGCCGCCGGGGGCGAGCACTGCACTGGGCCGCCCGGCAAGGCCAGGCAGGCCCCACAGGCCGGCAATGGCCGCATCAAGACCTGACTCGCTGACTACTTCGTAACCCAGCCAGCGTGAGTAGAGTTCACAGGACCGGCGGAGGTCCGTCGTGGAGATGGTGACAGTGCAGATCCGGCCCGGCATGACGATCTCCTAGGCCTGCTCTGGCAGCGAGCCGAGATAGGCAGTTGCTTCGGCAAGGCTGACGACTTCCGCATACTTCGCCTGGAGGTCGAACAGGTTGGCCTCGTGCGGCCCGTCGGCGCGGTCGCCGACGGCATCGCGGACCACCAGCGGGATGAATCCGTGCTGGCAGGTGTCGAGGGCACTGGCGCGCACGCAGCCGCTGGTCGACACGCCCGCCAGCAGCAGGGTATCCACCCCCAGCGCCGTCAGGGTCGAGGCCAGCGTGGTACCGAAGAACGCGCTGGCATATTGCTTGGTGATCACCGTCTCGCCCGGCAGCGGCTCGAGGCCGGGGCCGAACGCCGCCAGGTCCGGATGGGCACCCTTCTCGAAGCATGCGAGCGCGGGCACCTTGCGGAAGAAGACCCCGCCGTCACGACCGCCGGGCTGGAAGGCGACGTTGGTGTGAATGACCGGGATGCCGGCCTTGCGCGCCGCCGCCAGCAGCGCGATGGCCCCCAGGCGTGCGCTTGCGCAGCCCTCGCCCCCGTACAGCGGCGAACCCTCGACGAGGTAGGCGCTGACGAAGTCGATCACGAGCAGCGCGGGGCGCTGGCCGGGCTGCAGGCGCTTGTTGAAGCCGCCGCGCGCGTAGTTCTGCTGGAGTGACTCGGACACCTCAGATGACCTTGCGCTGCTGGAGCTGCTGGTAGCGATCCTCGCTCATGCCGAGCAGGCCGCGGTACACCTCGTCGTTGTGCTGGCCCAACTCCGGCGCCGGGCTGTGCACGCCGCCCGGCGTCTCGGACAGCTTGGGGGCCACGTTCTGCATGCGCAGCTTGCCGAAGTGCGGGTGGTCGGTCGTGATGATCGCGTTGCGGGCGGCGAAGTGCGGATCCTCCAGCATCTCGGGAGCGCGGTAGATCTGCCCGGCGGGAACGCCGAACTTGTCCATCGCATCCAGGGCCGCGCGCGTGGTCAGCGTCGAGGTCCAGGCGCCGACGAGCGCGTCGAGTTCCTTCTGGTTGGCGCCGCGCGCCTGGTGATTGACGTAGCGCGGGTCCTTCGCGAGTTCGGGCTGGCCCATGGACTCGCACAGGCGGCCGAACACCGTGTCCTGGTTGGCCGCGATGAGCACGCTGCCATCCTTGGTCGGATAGACGTTCGAGGGGGCGACGTTCGGCAGGATCGAGCCCGTGCGCTCGCGGATGTAGCCGGTCTTGTCGTACTCGGTGACCAGTGATTCCATCATGTTGAGCACGGCTTCGTAGATCGCGGAGTCGACGACCTGGCCTTGCCCGGTCTTCTCGCGATAGTGCAGGGCGGACAGCGCGCCGACGCTGGCGAAGGTGGCCGCGAGCGAGTCGCCGATCGAGATACCCATGCGCGAGGGCGGCGTGCTCGGGTCACCGACCACGTAGCGCAGGCCGCCCATCGCCTCGCCGATGGCGCCGAAGCCGGCCTGGCGGGAATAGGGGCCGGTCTGGCCGAAGCCGGAGACGCGGATCATGATCAGCCGCGGATTGATCTTCTTGAGGTCTTCCCAGCCGAGGCCCCACTTCTCGAGCGTGCCCGGGCGGAAGTTCTCGAGCAGGAAGTCTGCCTTCGCGACGAGTTCACGCAGCACTTCCTGTCCCTCGGCCTGGCGCAGGTCGAGCGTGATCGCCTTCTTGTTGCGCCCGACGACCGGCCACCACAGCGAGGGCTCGCCCTGCTTCTGGCGGCCCCAGACGCGCAGCGGGTCGCCCTGGTTGGGCGGCTCGACCTTGATGACTTCGGCGCCCATGTCGCCCAGCAACTGCCCGCAGAACGGGCCGGCCAGCAGCGTCCCCATCTCGATCACGCGCAGGTCAGAAAGCGGGCCGCGGGCGAAAGTCGCATCAGTCATGTGATTTCCTCGGCAAAGAGCGTTTTTATGGCCGCACGCTGGCAGCCCTGTGGGTCGCGTCTGTATACAATCGGGTCCACAGCACGTCAAGCACGCCCCGACGGGTTGGGTTTGGCGAAATTATGTGTATACAATCGAGGCTGATCCCAAGGACTGGTGCCCATGCCTGCTGACGCCACGACGATCGAACTGGTGGAGGTCGGGCCGCGCGACGGCCTGCAGAACGAATCCGTCGTGTTCTCCACGGCGGCCAAGGTCGAGTTCATCGAGCGCGTGATCGCCGCCGGAACGAGGCGCGTCGAGGTCACCAGCTTCGTCAATCCCAAGCGCGTGCCGCAGATGGCCGATGCCGAGGACGTGTTGCGGCTGCTGCCCCGGCACGAAGGCGTCTACTACGTCGGACTCGTGCTCAACGCCAAGGGTTTCGAGCGCGCGGCTGCCGCCGGGTGCAACGAGATCGGCATGGCGGTCGTGGCCAGCGACACCTTCAACCGTCGCAACCAGGGTGTCTCCACCGAGGAATCCATCGCGGCGTGGCTCGACATCGCGCGCAGCGCGAAGGCTGCCGGCATCCGCCCGCAGGTCACCGTGTCCGCCGCGTTCGGTTGCCCGTTCGAGGGCGAGATCGCGGCCGATCGCGTGCTTGAAGTCGTCCGCCGCGTCGCTGAGGCCGAACCCCACGAGGTAGCCCTGGCCGACACGATCGGCGTAGGGGTGCCGACCCAGGTCACCGACCTCGTCGGGCGTGTCCGCGACGCGCTCCCCGGCATCCAGGTGCGCTGCCATTTCCACAACACCCGCAACACGGGGCTCGCCAACGCCTACGCGGCCGTACAGGCCGGCGCGACCGTGCTCGACGCCAGCGTGGGCGGCATCGGCGGTTGCCCGTTCGCGCCCGCGGCGACCGGCAACATCCCGACCGAGGACCTGCTGTACATGCTCGCGCGCATGGGCGTGCGAACGGGCGTCGACCTGGAAGCCACGATCGCGACGGGCCGCTGGCTGCAGGACCACCTCGGCCGCCCCGTCCCAGGCATGCTGGTCAAGGCCGGGGGCTTCCCCGGCGTGTCCGCATCGCGGGAAGCCTGACGCTTGTGCTTTACAAGTTTGCGCAGGACCGCGGAAATTTGGATACTGGCCTGCCCCGTGCTGCGGGGCGAGCCGTCGCTTTCGATGTTGTTCATAAATGGATCGGCCATCGCCACCCGGCATGGCCGCGAATCAATGCCAGCCATCTGCAGGTGATCGCATGACTTACCGATTGGGCGTAGACGTGGGCGGCACTTTCACCGACCTGCTGCTCGTCAACGACAAGACCGGACAGTTCCACACGGCCAAGGTGCCCAGCACCCCGGCCGACCAGTCAATCGGCGTGCTGCACGGCATCGCCCGCGTGTGCGACTCGGCCGGCATCTCGCCGACCGCGATCGACCACGTCATGCACGGCACCACCGTCGCGACCAATACGGTCCTGACGGGGACCGGCGCGAAGGTGGGCCTGGTGACCACCAAGGGCTACCGCCAGGTGCTGCAGATCGCCCGCAGCTTCGTGCCCGGCGGCCTCGGCGGCTGGGTCATCTACAACAAGTCGCTGCCGATGGCGCCGCTGTCGCTGACCATCGAGGCCGACGAGCGCGTCGGCTCGAAGGGCAACGTCGTCGACGTGCTCGACGAGGCGAAGTTCCGCAAGGACGTGGCCGCGCTCGGCGCCAAGGGCATCGAGGCGCTGACTGTCTCGCTGGTCAACTCGTTCGCCAACGACAAGCACGAGCGCCGCATCAAGGAAATCGCCCAGGAAGTGCTGCCGGGCGTCCCGGTCTCGCTGTCCTGCGACGTCGTGCCCGAGATGCAGGAATACGAGCGCGCCGTCACCACGGTCGCCAACTCCTACGTGCGCCCGCGCGTGCAGAAGTACGTGCACAACCTCAAGGCGAAGCTCGAGGAGTCGACCAAGAACGTCAACCTGCACATCCTGCGGTCCGACGGCGGTCTCGCCTCAGCGGCGTCCGCCCAGGACTACCCGGTCAACCTGCTGATGTCCGGCCCAGCGGGCGGCGTCACGGGCGCGGTCTGGGTCGCAGGGCAGGCGGGCTTCCCGAACCTGCTGACCGTGGACGTGGGCGGCACTTCCACCGACGTCGCCCTGATCATGGGCGGCCAGCCGCGGCTGCGCCGCGAGACGACTGTCGGCGACGTCACCGTGCGCGCCTCCTCGGTCGACATCCGCACCGTCGGCGCCGGCGGCGGTTCCATCGCCCACGTGCCGGAACTCACCGGCGCGCTGCGCGTCGGCCCGCAGTCCGCGGGCGCCGATCCGGGTCCCGCTGCCTACCGCAAGGGCGGCACCGAGCCGACCGTGGCCGACGCCAATGTCGTGCTGGGCTACCTGCCCGAGATGCAGCGCCTCGGCGGCGACATGGAACTCGACCGTGGGGCCGCCACGAAGGCGGTGCAGAAGATCGCCACCGCGCTCAAGAAGAACGTCAAGGATGCGGCTCTCGGCATCTACAACATCGTCAACGAGAACATGGTCGGTGCGCTGCGCCTCGTGTCCGTCGAGCAGGGCCACGATCCGCGCGACTACGCGCTGATGGCCTTCGGCGGCGCCGGTCCGCTGCACTCGAACGCGCTGTCCCGCCTGCTGGGTTCCTGGCCCTCGATCATCCCGCCGGGCCCCGGCGTGCTGTGCGCCCTCGGTGACGCGACGACCGCTGTGCGCGACGAGTCCTCGCGGACCTTCATCCGCAAGTTCTCGGAAATCACCAAGGACGAGATCGTCAAGCAACTGAAGGCGCTCGGCGTCGACGCCGCGAAGGCGCTGGCCCGCGAGAAGGTGCCGGCGGCCGACATGACGTTCGGTTACCAGGTCGACGTGCGCTACCACGGCCAGGGCCTGCGCCTGACGGTAGACGTCGATCTCCCGCAGCTCGAGAAGGTCGGGCTCGACGCGATCCGCAAGCTGTTCGATGCCGAGCACACCCGCCTGTTCACGTTCGCTCTGCCGCTCGAGCACGAGCTCGTCAGCATCCGCGCCGTGGTCCAGGGCAAGGGCATCAACATCAAGCGTCCGGCTATCAAGAAGGGCGGCCTGAGCCCGAAGGCTGCGGTGGTCGGCAGCCAGGCTACCTACATGGAAGGCAAGGACTACAAGGCGACGGTCTACAACCGTGCGCTGCTCCAGGCCGGCAACAAGATCCCGGGTCCCGCGATCGTGATGGAAATGGACTCGACCACGGTGATCCTGCCGGGCCACCACGGCGACGTCGACGCGTTCGGCAACATCCTGATCTACCCCGACGGCTACAAGGGAAAGAAGACCGGTGCAGCGGCGCCCCGCGCTGCTAAGCCCAAGCAGGCGTCCAAGGCCAAGGCGAAGGCCAAGGTCAAGGCCCCGGCCCGCAAGGCCAAGTAAGCCAGCCCTTAGCCACACGAATCCGGAGCTACCAAGATGCCTGCCACGATTATTCAGTCCAACAGCAAGAAGATGAAGAAGGTGAAGGTCGATTCCGTCACCATCGACATCATCGAGAGCGCCCTCAGGAATGCCCGCTACGAGATGGACACCGTGCTGTTCCGCACGGCCATGTCGCCCGGCATCCGCGAGCAGCACGACGAGTTCCCCCTGATCGCCACCCTCGACGGCAAGATGGTCGTCGGTCAGTTCGGCTCGTTCATCTGGGGATTCATGCAGGGGTACGACGGCACGGTCGAGGAAGGCGATGTCTTCTTCACCAACGATCCGTACTCGGTCAACGGCGCGATCAGCCACCTCAACGACTGGCTGATGCTGCTGCCCATCTACAAGGACGGGCGCATCATCGCCTGGACGGCGATGTTCGGTCACATGACCGACGTCGGCGGCAAGGTGCCGGGCTCGCTGCCCACCGATGCGCGCACGATCTACGAAGAGGGCATCTGCGTCCCGCCGGTCAAGATCTTCAAGAAGGGCGTGCTGCAGGAAGACCTGCTCAAGGTCGTTCTGCACAACTGCCGCCTGCCGACCTGGAACTTCTCCGACTTCAACGCCATCATCGCGGCGCTGCGCACTGCCGCGATCCGCTGCGTCGAGATCTCGACGCGCTTCGGCGACGACACGTTCTACTCGGCCATGGAAGAAATGCTCGATCGCAACAAGCGTGCGATGCGCGAGCTGATCCGCCGCACGGTGCCCGAGAAGAAGCAGAGCTTCGAGGACTACCTCTGCGACGACGGCCAGAACATGGGTCCCTACAAGCTCGCGTGCACGATGTGGCGCGAGGGTGACAAGTGCATCTTCGACTTCGAGGGTACGGACCCGCAGTCGAGCTCCTCGATCAACTTCCTGTTGAACGAAGAGATGTTCAAGATGTTCGCCGGCGTCTACATGATCATGGTCTTCGACCCGCAGATCCTGTTCAACGACGGCTTCTATGACCTCATGGAAGTGCGCATACCGCCCGGCACCATGCTCAAGCCGCTCAAGCCGGCTGCGCTGTCCTGCCGCACCCACGCGCTGGGTCGCATCTTCGACGTGCTCGGCGGCCTCCTGGGCCAGGGCAATCCGGCGTTCATGTGCGCGGCCGGCTTCTCCGACAGCCCGCACTTCATGTACTCCGGCTACGACAAGAAGGGCGACTGGTACCAGCTTTACCAGATCACCTTCGGCGGCGTCCCGGGCAAGCCCTTCGGCGACGGCCCCGACGGCCACTCGCTGTGGCCCTCGTTCACGAACGTGCCGAACGAGTTCCTCGAGAGCTACTTCCCGCTGCGCATCGACCTCTACGAGACGATCCCGGACACCGGCGGCGCCGGCAAGAACCGTGGTGGCAACGGCCTGCGCATCGGCTATCGCTTCCTGGAGCCGGGCGAAATCTCGATCCACGACGACCGCTGGCTGACCTACCCCTGGGGCGTCAACGGTGGCGAGCCGGGCGCGCGCTCGCGCAAGCTGCTCAAGCGTGCCGATGGCAGCGAGGAGTTGATGCCGGCCAAGATGGACCGCATCAAGGTCGAGGCGGGTGACCTGCTGATCTCCGACACCTGGGGTGGCGGTGGCTGCGGCGACCCGTACGAGCGCGAAATCGAGAAGGTCATGTTCGACGTCGATGCGGGGCTGGTCACCGCGGCCGGTGCACGCCGCTACGGCGTGGTCGTCGGTGCGGACGGCAAGGCCGACGTCGCCGCGACCGAGAAGCTCCGTGCCGAACTGCGCGCCAAGCGTGGACCGGTCAAGCTGTTCGACCGCGGCTTCGACACCATGGAAGAGCTCAAGGCGCGTTGCCAGGCCGAGACCGGCTTGCCGCCGCCCGCGGCTCCGCAGTTCACGAGGCGCGTGAAGGCTGCGGTCAAGAAGTCGGGCAAGGCTGCCTGAGTCTTCCCCGGTCGATGTGATGGATGAAGGCCCCGGTGCGCTAGCACCGGGGCCTTCTTGTTTCCGCAGTGGGTTGGCTGCGAGTCAGCGCAGCGCGAATGCCGAGACGTCGCGGTGGTCCTTGAAGTAGTAAAGGCGCCCGAGCACCTCGTCTACCCGGTAGTCGGGCGCGGGGTCGTCCAGCAGGATCCGCGTCGCCGGCGCGCCGGTCGACATGTCGACCGCCATGATGCCGGTCCCCTTGCGCCCGTCGTCCTCCACATCGGTCAGCACGTAGGTGTACCTCCCGGCATCGGCGCTGGCGGAAGACCTCCTGGAAGCCAGTGCCCCAAGCCCGCCCCAATTGCCCTGGCCGCTGGTGGCCTCGTGGTCGAGCGCCTGGGATACCGCATTCCGGGCCGCTGAAACGATGCTCATTGCCGCCATCGAGGCAACCGAGATCCCAGACACCTGCGGCGCGGGGTAGTGGGTCGACCACCGGATCAGCGCCCGTTCCGGATCGAACATCAGCAGGTGTTGCTGGCCGCGCAACAGCAGGCTGCCGTCGGGCTGCGGCCGGATCGCTACCGGTGCGTCGTGACCGACGCTCCCGCCGGCCGTGGCAGAACGCTGCGCGCCCGTCAGGCCGCCCTTGAACAGTCCTGACAGCGCCCGGAAGCCCTTGGTCGTGAGCTCCGTAGCAGTGATCTGGCGCTTGAACTCGATGGGCACCCTGAACGACTCGACGACCTTGCCTGCCTGGGTCGCCTCGAGCCCGACGATGTCGTGGCCGTCGGCGAAGGCGAGGACTCGTCGGTCGTCCATGTAGACGAGGTTCGTCATGCCGTCCTGTGCAGCCAGGTACTCCCAGCGGCGTGCACCGCTTGCCCGGTCGATGGCGATGACGCCAAGCGGCTTGTCGAGCAGGTATTGCCGCTCCTTCTGCGAGTAGAAGTTGCCGCCGATCCTGGCGAACACCGTGTCGGTGGTGATGAGCAGCTGCGAGACCAGGCCCGACGGGATTTCCGTCGCCTTCCAGCGCACGCGGCCTGAGCTGCGCTCGAGCGCGTACACGGCGCCGTCGTGCCCCGCGGCGAAGACGAGGTCGTCCGCCACGACCGGCGCCGGGTAGGCTCTCTTGTAGCGCCTGTCAGCAGTCAGGAAGCTGACATCCCAGGAGATGTGCCCATCCGCGAGGTCAATGGCCGCGAGGCCGTCGAACGGCACGTACATCACGCCATCAGCGACGACCGGCGCTGGGTGACCGCTGAGGTCGTCCCCGGACGAAGGCGTCCCATCGTCGTCAGGACGGTGCAGGGTCAGCGGGCTGGCGCCTGCTCGATAGCGCGTTCGCCACAGCGTCAAACCATCGGACGCCTGGATTCCGCGTACGTAGACACCCTGGCCCCCGGGCATGCCTTCGCCGACGGTCTCGAACACCACGACGAGATTGCGCGCGGGCACAGGGAAGATGCCCAGGGTGCGGCCACCGCTGGGGGCCGCGCGCCAGGCCGTCTCGCCCGTGATGTAGTTGACGCCGGTCGGTCCCGTCTGGCTGCTGGCTTCTGCGCTGAACTCGCCGACGACGAGCAGCGGCAGGTCGTCGACCTCGCGCACGAGGTAGGGCGCCGATCCGGTGATGTCGCCTCGACGCCAGAGCAGCTGGCCCGAGTCCGGGTCGAGCGACAACAGGCTGTCTCCGGTGCCAACGACCAGCGTGCCGATGCCGGTCAGGCGGTGCCATGCCGCGGGCGCGGGCAGGCTGGATTCCCAAAGGGGTTCTGCGGCAAACGTGGGCAGCACGGCAAGCCAACCCACGATCGCGAGGGTGTATTCGTGAATTGACCGGCAGGCCTTCCTGCACATCGGTCGCCCTCCGCAAGACGTCGCGTCATCATGCTACGCCGCGATGGAGGTCCCGCCTATGCGGGACTAGCGCATGACCGCCCGTCGCGGGGAGTCAACGCAGCGCGAACGCTGACACGTCGCGGTGTCCCTTGAAGTAATACAGCCGGCCGACGACGTCGTCGACCCGATAGTCCGGTTCCTTGTCGCCGAGCAGGATCTGGGTTGCCGGTGCGCCCGTGGCCATGTCCACCGCCATGATGCCGACTCCCTTGCTGCCGCCTTCGTCGACTTCAGTCAGCACGTAGGTATAGCGGCCGGCGTCCTTGCTTGCCGAGTAGCGCCGCGACGCCAGGTCATCCAGTCCTCCCCAGGCGCCCACGACTCCCTGGCCCAGCCCCGCGGCGTAGTTCTGCACCTGGGCGCTGGTGTCGGCAGCGGTCGCCACCATGGTCAGCGCGGCCATGGCGGCGAGCGCGAAGCCCGAGGAGCCGGGCGCGGGGTAGTAGGTCGACCAGGCGATGCGCCGGGCAGCGGTATCGAACATCAGCAGGTGTTGCTGGCCTCGCACCAGCAGCTGGCCGCCCTGCCAGGGCTGCATCGCCACGGGCACGTCGAGCCGGTCCTTGTCGCCGGAGCCTGACAGGCCGCCCTGCAGCGCGCCGGCGAGGCCTCCGCCCAGGAAGCCGGACGCGAGCTTGATCCCGGTCGCCGTCATTTCGCTGCCGCTGATCTTGCGCTTGAACTCGATCGGCACCTTGAAGGCCTCGATGGGCTTGGCGCCCGGCCCCGACTGCAGGCCGATCAGGGAATAGGCGTCGGCAAAGGCCAGCACCTTCCGCGCAGGGTCGTAGACGAGGTTGGTGATTCCGTCCTTCGCGCCCAGGTAGGCCCAGCGCTGGGCGCCGTCAGCCTTGTTGATCGCCACGACCCCGACGGGCGCATCCAGCGTGAAGCGGCCGGCCTTCTGCGAGTAGAAGTTGCCGCCCAGTCGCGCGTAGACAGTGTCGCCGGTCGCGACGAGTTCCGACACCAGGCCTGACTTTACCCTCGGGCTCTGCCAGCGCACGGCGCCGCTGCTGGTCTCCAGGGCGTACAGCACGCCGTCCCGGCCGCCGGCGAGCACGAGGCTGCCATCCAGCAGGGGGGCCGGGTAGGCGCGCTTGTAGTCCTTGTCGGCTGTCTGGAACCGGCGATCCCAGAGCACTCTGCCGCTGCCAAGGTCCAAGGCGGCGATGCCGTCGAAGGGGACGTACATGACGCCCTCGGCGACCAGCGGCTCCTGGTGGCCGCTGAGGTCCTGACGGGATCCGGACTTGGCGCCAGCCTCGGCGGCGTGCAGCTGCAGGGGCTGCCTGGCGTCGCGAAAGCGGGTGCGCCACAGTTCCTTGCCATCGCTGGCCTGGAGCCCGCGGACATACACCCCGGCGCCGTCCGGGCTGTCCTTGCCCGCGAGCATGAACTGGACGACCAGGTTCATGTCGGCAACGGGAAAGAGCCCGAGGCTGCTGCCGGTGCCCGCAGGGGACTGCCAGGCGGTCTCCCCCGTGACGAAGTTGACCGCCGTGAGTCCCGCCTTCGCCTTGCCTTCGGCGGTGACGACGATCACGGGCATGCCGTCGATTTCGCGTACGTCGAACTGCGATCGGTTGGCGAGGTCCTTGCGCTGCCACAACAGCTTTCCGTTGTCCGGGTCGAGCGAGAGCAGGCCCTGGCCGGTGCCGACGATCAAGGTTCCGATTCCCGTGAGCCGGTGCCACTGTGCGGGTGCCGGTAGCTGGGTCTTCCAGGCAGGTGTGGCGGCATCGGCGGCGCCGCAGAGTGCCATCAGTGCGAGCCCGAGGGCGGGGAAGAACTTGCGCGGGCTGATCGACGGGTGCATGACCGGTAGCTCCTGGGGCCCTGGGCCTGTCGAACATCATGCATCGCCGCACGCCTGCCTGTGGCGGGGAATTCGTGTGGCACAATCCCGCAACGAAGACTTGTGAGGGAGATCACGCGATGGCTGCGACGGCGGGCGACAACTACACGCAGGTTGGCTACGGTTCGAGCCAGGTGGGCCTCGGCAGTCGTCCGGCCATCCTGGTCGTCGATTTCCAGCTCGCGTTCACTGACCCGCGCTTCGCGCTGGGTGGGCTGCCGCGCATCCACGCCGCAACCGAGCGCACCGCGGAACTGCTGGAGGTCGCGCGTTCGCGCAACGTGCCCGTGGCCGCCTGCTACACGGCCTACTGCAGCGACAAGGACATGCCGCCCTGGAAGGTCCAGGCAGTGCGCGACGAGTTCTTCTACGGTCATCCCTGCACGGCGATGGATCCGCGCATCCATCACGCGTCCAACTTCACCTACTGCAAGAGCGCTCCCTCGATGTTCTTCCAGACTTCGCTGATCACGTTCCTGGTACGCCAGCAGGTCGACACCGTGATCGTGACGGGCTGCACGACGAGCGGCTGCGTGCGCGCGACGGTGGTCGACGCTTTCTCCTACGGGTTCCGCACGCAGGTCGCCGCCGACTGCTGCGGGGACGCCGACGAAGGGCCGCACAACGATGCCCTGCGCGACGTCGGCCGGCGCTATGCCGACGTCACCGACGGCGCGCGCATGCGCGAGTACCTGCTGGGACTTTGAGGCCCCGGTCCGCCGGTCCTAGTTCGACGCGAGCCAGTCGAACAGGCGGTTGCAGAAGCGGATCTTCTGCTCCTTGCCTGCAACGACGTGTGCGAGGTCGTCCCAGGTCTCGCCGATTGCGCCGGGTATGGCGCGTTCGATCGGCAGGGTCGTGCGTGGGCTCGTGACGGTGTCGAGCGCCGCGTGGATGATCAGCGTGGGACAGCGAACCTGGGCGAGCCGGGACTTCGACTCGAAGTTCACGCAGGCATCGACGAGCCGTGAATGGGCCTCGAAACGGCCGTTCAGCTCCTTCCAGCCACCCTGCAGCCCCAGCAGTTTCGACTTGTTGGTGTTGTAGTACTCGGCCGTGAAGGAGAGCAGGGTAACGACCTGCTGGAAGGCCAGGAAGCCATTGTCGCGGTGGATCCAGCGGAAAAGCTCCAGCTGGTCGCGCAGGAAGCTGTCGACCTCGCACCAGGCTCCGGTGTTGAGCATGCTGCGCGCGAGATCGGGACGGTTGATGGCGATTTCCTGCGCGATGCACGCCCCGATGCCCACCAGGCCGACCAGGTGGACCTTCTTCAACCCCAGGTGGTCGAGCAGCCCGATCGCGTCGTCCGCATGCAGGCGCATCGTCGGTTCGCGGTCGAGGTCGTCGCTGGAGTCGCCGATGCCGCGGTAGTCGAACACGATGACCTGGAAGCGGTCTTCGAGACCCTTGGGCAGGTGATGGTGGTTGTCGTGGCAGAACGTTCCCCAGCCGCCCATGACCAGCACCGGGTCCCCCTTGCCGAGGACTTCGTAGTACATGTCGTGGTCGTTGATGCGTGCGATCGGCATGGGGCACTCCAGAAGGACGGTGGCTGCGGCGGGCATGATGTTGTATACATTGACGGGTCGCAAGTCGAGGGCAGC
>JADZCS010000247.1 GCA_020851435.1 Gammaproteobacteria bacterium
AGCAGGTCGGCGATCACGAAGTGGAGGTTCGCGTCTGCATCCTTGGGCAGCTTGCAGTTCGCGATGATCGTGTTGACCTCGGTCTCGACGGCGGTCGCCAGCGCGTCGTACTGCGCGTCGGTTTCCTTGCCCTGGTGGATCGCGGGGTGATCGGCATCGAAGGTCTTGCGGATCGCGGCCATGCCGCTGCGCAGCGAGGCGTCCGTCTGCCACTTCTGGCCGGCGTTCAAGGTCACCTGGGCGACAGCGGCAGTCTGGGCGTGCGGGTGGGCATGGGCGGGTTCGGCAGGGCTGGACGGATTGCCGGCCATCAGCAGGGTGGTCGATGCGCTGGCGAACCAGCCGACCAGCACTACGGGGAATGCCATCGTGACCATTGCGAGTGACCTCTCCATGGACCTGCGGCCATCAGTCTGCTAGTTATACTCCCCCCGGACCCGGGAATGGGTCACGCCTTGGGAAAACGCTTACGGGGTTTCGCATCACGGGGAGGGGGGGATGCGTAAGAGCCGCTGGATCAATGGGTGGGCCGCAGTCCTTGCAGCCGCCGGGCTCGTGGCCGTGCCGGCACAGGCGCGTCAGTTCGATACCGCAAAGCCCGAGGACGTGCTCGCCATCAACCGCAAGCTGGCGTGTTCCGCCACGGACGGCGTACCGACCGTGTTCTGGTGGAAGGGCAATGCCATGAGCCGCGTGCCGGGCGAGCAGGACCGCGTGCTGTTCGCGGTGCAGGGCATGAACGTGCGGCAGTGCGTCTCGTTCAAGGACCCCAGGCGCGGTCCCGGCTATCGCAGCGTGTCGCGCGAAGTGATGCTGTACCTCGACCCCAAGACCGGCGAGGTGCTCAAGACCTGGAAGAACCCCTGGACCGGCAAGGACGTGGAGGTCATCCACGTGCAGAACGACCCGGTGAACATGCGCCGCCCGAGCTACGCGTACCGGGAAGACGGCACGCCGGTCGAGTTCGACGGGCTCGTCGTCAAGGGCAAGCTCATCACCTCCGGCGAGGCGCCGCTGTTCTATCCCAATCCGCTCGCCGGCGCGCCGGAATACCAGCCCTATGTCGGCGGCAGCTATCACGCGATGGAGATGATCAACTTCTACGCCGATGCGAAGCAGGTGCTCGACTCCCGCGTCGCCGACGTCACGGACCTGACGATTTCCTGGGCCCGTGTCTCGCAGTGGCTGCCGTGGATGGACATGGGCGATCGTCCGGGACTTGTGTTCTTCTCGACCGTGGGCAAGAAGGTCTCCGGCATCGACGCGCTGTCCGAGCCGCTGCGCGGCGAGATCCTCAGGAACTACCCGCTCTACCGGGAACCCCCGCCGGCCGACGATGCGCGGCCGAACGAGACGACCTGGAGCTTCGTCAAGAAGGTGCTCGACGCCCGCCGTGCAGCGGCGGCAGCGGCGAAGCCGGCGCAGTGAGCGGGAGAACCACCATGAACAAGCGGATCACCGTTCTGCTCGCCGGCCTCGTGCTCGGCATCTCGAGCCTGCCGTCGATGGCGGCCGCGAAGAAGCCCCTGGACCTCGCGAACGCCGACGATGCGTTTCGCGTCATGGTGCGCTTCGCCTGCTCCGAGACCGAGGGCAGGCACACGCTCTACTGGTGGCAGGGCAAGGTCTACTCGCGCGTCGAGGGCGAGCCCGACCGGCTGCTGTTCAAGCTCCAGGGCATGAACATGCGCCAGTGCCGCATGTACAAGGACCCGGTGCGTGGCCTTGGTTATCGCAGCGTGTCGCGCGAGGTCATGCTGTACCTCGACCCGGTCACCAACGAGGTCGCGCGCCGCTGGAAGAACCCCTGGACCGGCAAGGAACTGGAGGTGCTTCACGTCGCCAACGACCCGGTGAACCTCAGTGTCCGCGACACCGGCGCGCCGCGCATCCTGTGGTCGCGCAACGAGAAGGGCGAGCCCCTGCCGTGGAGCGACAGCTACCTGCTCAAGGACGGCGTGATCCTCGAGGGCGGCAACGCCGCGCGCCTGTTCTACAAGAACCCGCTGGCGGGCGACTACCAGGAGCAGGTCGGCGGCTGGTATCACGCCATGGAATTCGGCACGCAGGCCGCGCGCGCCTCCGAGGCGCTGGACCCGGACGACCCGCAGATCGACGACGCCATGCTGTCCTGGGGCCGCATCTCGAAGTGGCTGCCGTGGATGGAGATGGGCGACCGCCAGGGCATCCTGATCTTCCACACCGCCGGGCTGCGGCTGGACTCCTGGGAGCAGATCCCTGAGGTCATGCGCTACGAGCTGGAGAAGAACTACGCGAAGTATCGCGAGCCACCGCCGCTGGACGACGCGCGGCCCAACGAGACGTCGTGGACGGTGTTCCAGAAGTATCTCGAGAGCCGCAAGGCGCCCGCGCCGGGCCCGTGACCGCGCGCGATTCGCGGGCTCAGGGCCGTGCCGGCTTCCAGTCGGCGCGCGTGACCAGCCACTCGTCGCCCTCGCGCGCGAGCGTGAGTTCGACGAGGTAGACGTCCGCGGCGAGGTCGAACGAGGCATCGGCCTCGCTGCCCAGCATGGCGACCGTCACGTCCATTTCGGCCAGGTCG
>JADZCS010000248.1 GCA_020851435.1 Gammaproteobacteria bacterium
GCCTGCGGCGAGAAACGCGGCGGCAGGCCAAAGCCCATGCGCTGCGTGAGCCGCGAACCGACGACGAGTACGCAGTCCGCCTCGTGCGCGGCGATCTGCGCGAACGGCCAGCTGAAGCTGCGCTCACCGTCTTCGGGCAGGGCGCCGCGGCCGAGGCCGTTGGCCGCGACGGGCACGCCGAGCTCGTTTGCGAGACGCCAGAGTCCGCGGGTGGCACTCCCACAGGCGGCGCCGGCGCCGGCGATCGCAAGCGGCTTCCTCGCGGCTGCCAGCAGTGCGGCTGCTTCCTGGATCGCTACGTGATCGGGCGCCGGGGGCGCTACGGCAGGCAGCTTGGCCGGGGTTGCTTCGCCGATGTCCGCGTTGAGCAACTCGGCCGGAATCACCAGCACTGCCGGGCCGGGTCGTCCCGACGTCGCCTGCGCAAGCGCCGTGCGCAGGTAGTCGACGATGCGCGCGGGCTGAGTGACCGTGCGCGACCACTTGCTGATGCCGGCGACCAGGTCGAGCTTGCCGGCATCGATCGCCGCGGCCGATTCCGTATACGCGCCGGGCGTCGCGGCCACGATCAGCAGCACGGGCGAGTTGGCGTGGAAGGCGGCTGCGAGCCCGCCCACGGCGTTGGCGAGCCCCTGGTCGGCGATGACCAGCGCCACGCCGGGCACGCCGCGCACCCGCGCGTAGCCGTCGGCGGCGGAGACCGCGCCCGATTCGTGGCGGCTCGAGACGATGCGCACGCCTTCGCGGTCCAGCGCGTCGAGCAGGTGCGTGTGCGAGGCGCCCGCGACCGCGAACACGCTGCGCACGCCGCTGGCGGCCATCGTCGCCGCGATGAACTCGCCGGCCTTCATGCGGCGCTCCCGCGCGGCGGCAGTCGCAGGAACAGGTTGATCACCGCCGCCACTGCGAGCGCGATCAGGAAGGCGACGAAGGCCTGGGTGTAGTGGCCGGTCTGGTCGAACACGCGGCCCGCGAGTGGCGCCGCAAACAGCGTGAGCGGCATCATCGCCGGGTTCATGAGGCCGGCGGCCTTGCCGTAGTTGGCCTGGCCGAATCCCTGCGCCACGTACATGCCCCACAGGGGCAGCAGGCCGCCGCCGGCGAGGCCCAGCATGACGCTGGCGCCGACCAGCCCGATGAAGTCGGTGGCGACGATCAGCGCGCACAGCGCCAGCATGATGCAGCCGATCACCAGCCACATGGCGTACTTGAGGTCGATGCGGTCGGCCAGCATGCCGAAGGCGATCTTGCCCGGGATGGCGCACAGCGCCATCACCGACATCAAGAGCGCTGCCTGCGGCGCAGGCACGCCGACGTCCGTGGCATGCGGCACGAGGTTGGCGATCAGCGCCAGGTAGCTGCCCGCCACCAGCGCGATGATCAGCGTGACCTGCCAGAAGCGCAGGCTCGCCAGCAGCTCGCGCGTGGTCAGCTTCGCCGCCGACGCAGGCGTGGTAACAATCGTGCCTGGCACGATTGTTACCACGGGGTCGCCGTCGGGCAGCTGGCCGATGGTCTGCGGGCGGTCGACGATCCAGGCGCGGATCGGGATGATCAGGAGCGTCAGCGCACCGAGGCCGACGATGGCGTAGGCGGTACGCCAGCCCAGCGTGACGGAGAGTTGCGCCACGATCGGCGGCACCAGCAGGCCGCCGATGGAGGTGCCGACGGCCGACAGGCCGAGCGCGCGGCCGCGCAGCCGGGTGAACCAGCGGGTCATGAGTGCGGAGGAGGTCAGCTGGCCCAGCAGCAGGTTGCTGAACGGCAGCAGCAGCGCGAACACCGCGAGCACCTGCCACATGGCGTTGACCCGCGACAGCGCTAGGAAGGCCAGCGCCAGCATGACGGCGCCGAAGGTCATGAGGTTGCGCGTCCAGCCGCGGTCGATGGCGGCGCCGCCCAGCGGCGAGATGATGTTGGTGGTCAGCGACAGCAGCGTAGAGCCCAGCATCAAGGTCTGGCGGGGCACGCCGAACTCCGCCGCGAATGGCAGAATGACGACGCCGAAGCCGTAGATCAGCAAACCCGCCTGCACTGCCTGAGAGGCCAGCGTGACACCCAGTATCCGCCATCCATGGAACATGCCGTTGCCCCCGCCGCGCCGTGTCGTCACCACCGATTCCCCCTCAGGCGCGGCCATGGTCGCATTCGCCGATGCACCGCTGCAATCAATCGAGTTCAACGGCTCGGTGATCCACCGCCTCTGGGAGTCCGGGGCCCTGCCCGTGCGCCTGCCCGTCGACCGTGACGCCGGCGCCAGCGCCGGCAACGCCTACCGCCCGGGCTTCACGGGCACGAGCCTGTACCTCGCCGACCTGCCGGCCGGCACGGTCGGCGTGATCCCGATGCATCGCCAGGACAGCCTCGACTACATCGCGGTGCTGGCCGGCGAAGTGCATCTGCTGCTCGAGGACCAGGAACTGCTGCTGCGCACGGGCGACGTGCTCGTGCAGGCGGGCAACCTGCATTCCTGGGAGAACCGCGCGGAGTCGCCGTGCCGGCTGCTGGTGGTGGTGCTCAGCGGCGAGCGCGGCGCGCAGGAAGCCTAGTCGCGCACCAGGCCGATGCGCCGGCCTTCGTAGACCGCCTCGGTCTTGGAGTTGACCTGCAGCTTGCGGTAGATGCGCTTCACGTAGGTCGTGACCGTGTGGCGCGAGACCGAGAGCAGGCCCGCGATCTCCTCGAACGTGAAGCCCTTGGCGATGTAGGACAGTACGCTGCGCTCGCGTTCGGACAGGCTCGGGTCCGGCGCGGCGGAAGTCGATTCGCCGCTGGCCTCGGCCGGGCGCGCCTGGAAGCGCGTCAGCAGCTGGCGCGCGATCACCGGGCTGATCGGGCTGCCGCCGGCGCGGATCATGCGGATGTGTCGCACGAAGTCCTCCGGCCCGGCATCCTTCAGCAGGTAGCCGCAGGCGCCGGCCTCGATGGACTCGAGCACGTGGCGTTCGTCGCCGAACACCGTGACGACGAGGATGTCGCAGTTGAGGTGAGTCACCGCGGCGTGGCGGATGACCTCGATGCCCGGCGTGCGCGGCAGGCCGAGGTCGACCAGCAGCACGTCCGGCACGTTCGTGGCGAGGCGCGCGATCGCGTCCGTGCCGTCCACGGCCGACCAGGCGAGCGTGAGGTCGCTGGCCGCCGCGACCGCAGCCGCGAACGCCGCGCGGAACTGCGGGTCGTCCTCGACGATGGCGACGCTGGTGCTCATGGCCGACAGTCTAGGCGATCGCGCGTATTGCGGCGCGGCGGGTACCCGCTATGCGGTACATGCGGGGCATGCCTGGATGAAATGCTACTGGATCCTGCTGCCGCCACCGGTCTGCCGCGTCAGGGCGGGCCTTCCCGACGACTTCAGCAGCACGCGGAATTCGGCGCGCCGGTAATCGATCATCAGCTGGTCGACCGTGCCGAGCACGTCCATGCCGAGCACCAGCGCGGGCGTCGCCTCGAGCTTCCACAGCCGGAACACCTCGAAGTCGCCGAAGGTGACGCGCATCTTGCCGATGCCGATCTCGCCCA
>JADZCS010000249.1 GCA_020851435.1 Gammaproteobacteria bacterium
CATGCTCACCGTGGCCGGCTGCAGGCCGAAACGCTCGAACAGGCTGTCGACGAAGCGCCGGTGTTCCGGAAACCGCCGGGCGATGTCGGCGCGGATCTCTGCGCGCGTGCCGCCTTCCGTCGAGGTCTTGGCGGGGACGAGCAGGGTGAGGCCGAAGGGCTTGTCGGTCAGGGCGCGGATCTGGCGGATCGTCGCCCGCAGTTCGTCGGGTTGGAGGCCGGTGCCCCCGAGGCAGCCCATTCCGCCGGCATTGGAGACCGCGGCGACCAGGGCGGGTGGCGTGACGAGGCCCTGAAAGCTGCCCATGCCCGCCTGCATGATCGGGTAGCGGATGCCGAGAAGATCGCAGAGCGGGGTGTGCAGGATCATCGGATATCTCCGTCGTCGTCGCGGGGCGGAACGCCAGACTTGAATGCCAGATCGGCATTTTACGGTGCAGCGCGGAGCGCCACGCGCTCACTCCCCGCACCGCAGCAGGAATCAGATACGTGCTGAACGCGCCGGCGCAACGTTCGCCAGCGTACCGACGCATGCCGCGCAAGATCCCACGCTGTCGCAGTGCCGAGTGCGACTTTGTGGGTATGCGCCGCGACTGCGGGTAGCCCACGCCTTCCTCTCGGTGGCTCCCCAATCCAGAGGAAAACCTATGAAACGCTCGATACTGACGATTGCGATGCTCGCGACCCTGGGCCTGTCGGCCTGCGATCGCCAACCCACGATAGTCAACGTTCCTCCCGCCGCTCCCGGACCGGCCGGCGCGCAGGGTGCGACAGGTGCACCGGGTGAAACCGGCTACACAGGCACGACCGGGCAGCCGGGCGATCCGGGCCAGACCGGGATGACCGGCGATCCCGGCCAGACCGGCCAGCCAGGCGAAACCGGCGCAGCCGGCAAGCCCGGCGAGGGCACGACGGTCATCGTCGAGCCCGCGCAGCCGCCGCAGAACTGATCGATTTTCCGGCGGCGCGGCCGACGGCCCGCCGCCGGACTCCAGACAAATAAAAAAAAACCCGGTGTTGCGTGGTGCGCAACACCGGGTCAGTCATCAATCCGCGCAGCCTGGTCGCCTTGGGGGGAAGGGGAGCAGGCAAGAGGGGGGATCAAGCGCGGAATCGCAACACAGACTTACTTGCTTCGTAACCTGCCGCGAGACTACCGGCCCGCCAGGCATGCCGTCAGTGCGCCAACGCGCATAGCGCCGCGATCGAACGGCGCTGGAAAACAAGGAATCGGCGCAGATTCAGCGTGCGGTGACGCACCGACATTTTCCGTCGTCCACCCTACGATCCGATGGTAAGTCATTCAGCGCGAGTCAAGAGCGCGCGACCCCTCAGGAGTACACCCGATGATGACCCGAATCGTGCCGATCGCGATCGCCGCCCTGATGCTCGCCGCGTGCAACAAGGAAGCGCCCTCCGAAACGGCCAGTGACGTTGCGCAGGCCCGCGAAGCCGCCGCCGAAAACACGGCAGAAGCCCAGCAGGACGCCAGCAGGACCGTCGCCAAGGCCGACGACAAGTTGATGGATGCCCAGCAGGCATACGCCAGCACCGACGCGAAAGCCGCAAGGAAGCTGACCAAGGTCGAGGCTGAGGCGATGGTCAAGACCGCGAACGCCAACTACGACGTGGCCGTGACCGAGACCGAGGGCCGCTACAAGGTCTCGAAGCAGAAGTGCGATGCGCTCTCGGGCGTCGACAAGGACGCGTGCCTCAGCACCGCCAAGGCGACGTATGAAGCAGACAAGGCTGCTGCCGTCGCGACCCGGGATTCCGCACTCGTGGATGCCGAGCACCACGAATAGCGGCCGACAGGATAGACACAATCTTCGCCAGGAGAACTTCATGAATTGGGACCAGATTCAGGGCAACTGGAAACAGGCTGCCGGCAAGGCCAAGGAACAGTGGGGCAAGCTGACGGACGATGACCTCGACGTCATCGCCGGCCGTCGCGACCAGCTCGCCGGCAAGATCCAGGAGCACTACGGGGTCGCCAAGGAAGAGGTCGAGCGCCAGCTCTCGGCCTGGGAGCGCAAGGCCAGCGACTCGTGGTTCACCACGAGCAAGGACAAGAGCTGAGTCTCGCCTTTACCGCGGGCGCCGCGTGCCACCGGCTTCGGCACGCTGCGCCACAAATGGAGAACTGAAATGCTCGAAACAATTGCCATCATCCTGCTGATCCTCTGGCTGCTGGGTCTCGTGACCTCCTACACCATGGGCGGCTTCATTCACCTGCTGCTCGTCATCGCACTCGTGGTCATCGTGATCCGCGTCATTCAGGGACGCAGGATCTAGCGATCCATGCCAGTCCGGGAGAAATCGTCATGAATGGAATCAAACTCGCAGCACTCGTGCTGATCATCGCGGGCGTCCTCGGCCTCGCCTACGGCGGGTTCACCTATACGCGTGAAACCCACAAGGCGAGCATGGGGCCGATTGAAATGACGGTCAGTGACCGGGAGACGGTCAACATCCCGGTCTGGCTGGGCGCTGCCGCCATCATCGGCGGCGTCCTGCTGCTGGTCGTGCGCGTCAAGAACTGAAGGTACCGTTTCATGACTCTCTCATCGCGAATGCGTTCACTGGGTTTGCTGACGGTGGCTGTGCTCGGCGCGGCCCTCGTCGCATACCCCGCGGCCGCCGATCCGTCGGGGCGTGTGGCGCGCCTCAGCAACATCCAGGGCAACGTCAGCTACTCGCCAGCCGGCGAGGATGACTGGCTCGACGTTTCGCGCAATCGTCCGCTGATCGCCGGCGACAGGATCTGGACCGAGCGACGCGCCCGGGCGGAGATCCAGGTGGGCAGCTCCGCGATACGCATCGGGCCGGAAACCAGCCTCGAAATCCTGGCGCTGGACGACCAGCTGGTGCAGGTCGAGGTGACCCAGGGCACGGTCAACCTGCGCGTCCGCCGCCTGTACTCCGGGCAGGAAATCGAAGTCGCCACCCCTACGCTGGCGTTCGCGATCGACAGGCCGGGACGCTATCGCATTGACGTCGACCCGAACGACAACGAGACGACTGTCGTGGTCTGGGAGGGTGGTGGTGACGCCTACGGCGACGGCACCCAGTTTCCGTTGCAGGCTGGAGATACGGTCAAGTTCTATGGCACCGACCTGCGCGACCACGAACTACTTGGAATGCCGCGGTCCGACAGCTTCGATCGATACTGCCTGGATCGCGACCAGCGCCTGAGTCGATCCGGATCGCTGCGCTACGTGAGCGACGACCTCGTGGGCTATTCCGACCTCGATGAGTATGGAACCTGGCAAGCCGATCGTAACTACGGCAACGTCTGGTATCCCAACAACGTCGGCGCTGGCTGGGCTCCGTATCGGGACGGTTACTGGACCTGGCAGGAACCCTGGGGCTGGACCTGGGTCGATGACGCACCCTGGGGATTCGCGCCGTCGCATTACGGACGCTGGGCCTACACGTCCAACCGGTGGGGTTGGGTCCCGGGACCGCGCAATGTGCGCCCGATGTACGCTCCCGCGCTGGTCGCATTCGTCGGCGGCAACGGCTGGAGCGTGTCCCTCAATTTCGGCGGCCGTTCGCCCGTCGGCTGGTTCCCGCTGGGGCCGCGCGAAGTCTACGTGCCGTCCTATCCGGCCAGCCGCGACTACTTCAGCCGCGTGAACGTCAACAATACGGTGATCAACAACACGACGATCACCAACGTCTACAACAATTATTCCAGCGGCAACATCAACGTCAACCAGCCGCGCTACGCCAACCGTGCGGTGCCCGGCGCCATGACGGCCGTTCCCGGCGACGTTTTCGTCAACTCCCGTCCAGTCCGTCCGGCGCTCATCAAGATCGACAACAGGGCGGCGACAACCGGACAGGTCACGCGCGTGGCAACCGTCGCTCCGACCAAGCGCAGCGTGCTAGGTCCTGCGGCCGTCACCACGGTGCGACCGTCGCCCGGCGCGCTCGATCGCCGCGTGGTGGCGCGCCATGCGCCGGCGCCGGAGGCAGCGCCGTTTGCCGCGCGTGAGCAGCAGCTGCGTCAGAACCCGGGGCAGGCTCCCCAGACTCGCGCGATTGCACCCAAGCAGGGCCAGGCGGAGCGGGAAGTGCAGAACGTGCGCGTGATCGCCGAACCTGCCCGCGCTGTGAACGCCCGCGAGGCCGGGTCGCGCCATGGCAACAGTGGCAGGCCTGAACAGCCGGGGCAGCAAGGCAAGCGTGACGCGCCAGTCATCGAGCGAACACAGGAACCGCCGCAGCCGCAGCAACCTGATGCAGCGCCGATCGCCGAGCAGGCGAAGCGTGCCGACCAGGCGAAGCGCGACGCGCAGGCCGCGGAACGGCAGAGCGCGGATCAGGCCAAGCGGGCCGAGCAGGCAACGCGTGAGGCGCAGGCGGCTGAGCGACAGAGTGCCGCGCAGGCGCAGAGCGCCGAGCAGGCGAAGCGTGCCGATCAAGCGAAGCGCGATACGCAGGCCGCGGAGCGGCAGAGTGCCGACCAGGCCAAGCGTGCCGAGCAGGCGAAGCGCGACGCGCAGGCGGCCGAGCGGCAGAGCGCCGCCCAGGCACAGAGCGCCGAGCAGGCGAAGCGTGCCGATCAAGCGAAGCGCGATGCGCAGGCCGCGGAACGGCAGAGTGCGGATCAGGCCAAGCGGGCCGAGCAGGCAACGCGTGAGGCGCAGGCGGCTCAGCAGCAGAGTGCTGACCAGGCCAAGCGTGCCGAGCAGGCGAAGCGTGACGCGCAGGCGGCTGAGCGGCAGGCGGCTGACCAGGCGAAGCGGACCCAGCAAGCCGCTGCGCCGCAGCCTGCTGTTGCACCGCCGGCCGCTGCGCCACAAGCAGCGCCCGCTGCTGCTCCGGATACGGCTGCAACACAGCAGCGCGGCCAAGGAGACCAGCACAAGCGCAAGTCACCCTGCGAAGGACTGTCACCGGAAGACACGGCGAAGTGCGAGCTTGAGCAGGCCGCCAAGGACAAGGGTCCTGGTCCGAAGCCCTGAAAATATAGCCCCTGCCACCCATTCGCGTTGGTGACAGGGGCTGGACAGGTGCCGGTCGGCGGTCCTCGTCGGCGATCGTAGTAATTGCACCTGTCGCCGAGCAAATGTCGCAGATACCTCCTCCGAAAGAAGTAGTCCGCTGCCGGGGCGTTACAAAGTCCTTCGGTGCGGGCGCCGCGACGGTTGCCGCGTTGCGCGGCGTCGACCTCGACGTGTTCGACGGGGAGCTGCTGTTGCTCGTCGGCCCATCGGGCTGCGGAAAGACGACGCTATTGTCGATCATCGGGGCCATGCTTGGGCGCGACGCCGGCGACTGCGCGGTAATGGGGCGTGACCCGGCGGATATGGGCCGCAGCGAGCGCGCCCGCTTTCGTGGCGAATCGCTCGGGTTCGTGTTCCAGGGGTTCAACCTCCTGCCGACGCTGACCGCGCAGGAGAACGTCGCGGTGCCGCTGCTCATCGGCGGAACGCCGCGTCGCGTGGCCTTTGAGCATGCGAAGGAGCTGCTCGACGTGGTCGGCCTCGGCGATCGCCTGGAGGCTCGACCGTCGGAACTGAGTGGCGGGCAACAACAGCGGGTGGCCATCGCGCGCGCCCTCGCGAGGAGCCCGCGGCTGGTGCTCTGCGATGAGCCCACGAGCAGCCTCGATCACGAGACAGGTGCCGAGATGGTAGACCTGCTGCGACGGGCAGCCCGAACGAGCGGCCGGGCACTGATCGTCGCCACGCACGACACGCGCATCTTCAGCTACGCCGACCGCGTGGCGCGAATGGAAGACGGCCGAGTCCTGGAGGTCACCCCGCCAGCTGCAGCGGGAGGGGCTCCATGAAAGCACGGCAGATGATATTGCCGGTCGCCGCAGTAATCGGCCTTGGCATTGCGGTACTAGCGGTCATGCAGGACAGGTACGTCCAGCAGGCCCCGCCACCAGGGGTAGAAGGCGACAGTGACTCGCCGGCCTCGGCACTGCACGTCCCATTCACGAGCCATGTTGCCGGGACCGGAGTCGTGGAGGCAGGCACGGGCAATATCGCCATCGGCACGCCTGTCTCCGGAATCGTCGCGGCGGTGAGCGTCAAGTGGGGCGAGCATGTCGAACAGGGGGCAACTCTGTTTCGGCTGGATGACCGGGACCTGCGCGCGGAGTTGCCGCTGGCGGCTGCGCGAGTACAGGAAGCCGATGCACACCTTGCCAGGGCGCAGTACCAGTCGAAACTCACCGACCAGTTGCACGCCCAGCACGTCCTCAGCGAGGAGCAATATCGGGACCGACACTTCGAAGTACAGATCTATCAGGCAGCACTGGTCGCCGCGAAGGCGGAGGTGGAGCGGATTCGTGTCGAGATCGATCGCCGGATTGTCCGGGCGCCCGTGGCGGGCCGCGTGCTGCAGATCAATACGCGGCCTGGAGAGTTCGCCGAGAGCGGGGTGCCGGCCACTCCCCTCATGGTGGTCGGCGACGACGTAAGACTGCGCGTCAGGGTCGATATCGACGAGAACGACGCCGGACGAGTCGAGCCTGGCGCGCAGGCCATTGCCGTCGTGCGAGGCCGTCCCGAACTGCGAACCGACCTTCATTTTGAGAGCATCGAGCCGTACGTCGCTCCCAAGGCGTCGCTCACCGGCAGTACGACGGAGCGCGTGGACACCCGTGTCCTGCAGGTCATTTACAGCTTCGAGCGGGCGAAGCTGCCGGTGTACATCGGGCAGCATCTCGATGTGTTCATCCAGGCTCCGCCGCTCGGTCCGCCGGGCTGACTGGCGTCGTCACCCATGCTGCGTATCGCCGTGAAGATGCTGGCGGGTGATCGAGGCAAGTACGCAGGCCTGCTGTTCGGCATCGCCTTCACGTCCTTCCTGATCACCTTCGCCGCGTCGTTCTTCTGCGGCTTCATGACGCGTGGCTTCTCGCTGATCTCCGACAATCCCTCGGCGGATGTCTGGGTGATGGACCCGGCCGTGGAGTCGGTCGACCAGACGATCAACATTCCGGCCTCCGCCCTGGATCGCGTGCGCAGTGTGACCGGTGTGCAGTCCGCCGCGCCTCTCGCCCTTGCCGTTGCAGAGGCGCGGCTTCCCCAGGGGCGCTTCCAGTCGTTCCAACTGATCGGCGTGGACGATGCGACACTTGCCGGCGTGCCAATGGCGCGGCGTAACTCGCCTGTGAGCCTGGCGTTGCGTGCTCCGGATGCCGTGCTGATCGACTCCGGAGGATCCGTCGGCAAGCTCGAGACGCCGCGTTTCGAGCGTGACCAGTGGCCGCACGGCGGGTCCCACCTCGCGGCGCCGACCCGGCTGCTCGCCACCGGCGACGAGTTTCTCGTCAACGATCACCGGGTCATCGTGGCCGGTTACGCCAATGCCCTGCCGCGGTTCCCGCCACGGCCTCTCCTGTACACGACGCTCTCAAATGCAGTCCGCATCCTGCCCCCCGAGCGTCATCGACTGACATTCGTATTGGCGAGCGCCATGTCGGGTACAGACCCGGCAATGCTTGCCCGCGCCATCGAGACGCAAACTGGCTTGCGGGCAAGAACAGCGGCCGAATTCAAGGAGGACACGGTCCGCTGGAACCTCGTCAACTCGGAGGACGTCGGCGACGTCGGCGCCATGCTGACCCTGGCGATGACGGTCGGTTTCGGCATGACGGCAGTCCTGCTCTACATCTTCACCACGGAGAGCCTGAAGCAGTACGCCGTGCTGAAGGCGATGGGCGCCACCTCCGGCTTGCTGCTGGCGATGGTCTTCGTGCAAGCCGGCGTCTGCGCACTGATCGGCACGGGGCTGGGACTCGGCATGTGCGGCATCGCGGGTCCGATTGTCGCGGCGCAGGGGTTTCCGTTCCGCATGATGTGGTTCACGCCGCTCCTGGGCAGCATCATGGTACTCGTCGTCTGTGCGCTGGCTGCCTTGATCAGTGCCCGACCGGTGCTGAAGCTGGAGCCCGCGGCGGTGTTCGCAGGCCGCAGCTGAGGGGTCGGCGGCGGCAGAGCAATAAGAAAGGGTGTCGCAGGTTTACTTGCGACACCCTGTGGCTCGATGGGCTGGCCGCCCTGTCACTTTCCGGGCGGTGAACCCTTCTGACCCTCTTCCTTCTGGTTGCCCTTACCCTTGGCCTTGTCGTCCGGCTTCGCCGTCTGCGTCGGTGCGGGCTGGCCCTGGTGGGCACTGGGCTGCGCATTGCCCTGCTGCCTGCTGGCCTCTGGCGTGTTGTGCGGCTGCTGCTGCTGTTGCGGCGGCGCAGCCTGCCGGGCCGGCGCTTCCTTGCTGCCCTGTTTCTCGACCTTGGCGCCCGGCTTCTGGTACCACTGCTGGCGCACGACTTCTTCGTGCGGCGTGTAAGAGTAGCGCTGCTGATGCAGCGTCCTCTGCTGGCTCGCTGCCGGGTAGGTCTTTCCGGAATACTGCCGCTGGTAGGTCGGTAGCGGGGCGGGAGCGGGTGCAGACGACCGGTTCCACTGGTCCCAGCCACTGTGCTGCCGCTGCCAGTCACCACCCCAATGATCGCCCCAGTGCGGCGGTGCGTCTGCGCGCCACGACCTGAAGTACGGCGGTGGCATGCGGTAGTACTGGACCGGTACCCTCAGCATGTATAGCGGCACACGGTGGTAATCGACGCGGTCCCACGGGCCGTTGTACCAGAGGCTCGCGTACCAGTTGTCGCGGGCATAGACCCAGTACAGGCCGTCATAGAAGAAGTAGTTCGCCTCGAGCTGCGGGGCGTAGTAGACGGGGTATCCCGGGACCCGAACGAAGTTGGGGTAGACCGGAAGGTTGATGCCGATGGACAGGCCCGGCATGCTGATTCCGACGCTCACCTCGGCTTGTGCGGGAGTGAACGCCACCATGCCAAGGGCCATGGCGACGACGAGAGTTCTAAGGCGCATTGTCCGTCCTCCGGTTGGAGGAGTCGGCCACCAGGTTCAGGTGGACGCCAGATCCAACCCTTCCTTGCTGTTGCTGATCTTCTTTTTTGAATTTTATCCGGACTCGACATGGTTCTCTGTACGCCAGGCCACGGAGCCGGCCACTAAAGGGGATATCGTGGTCCATGGCGGAAGCAGTGAATGAACAAATACCTGACGATCCTGTTCCTGGTGACTGGTCTCGCGCTGGCGCCCGTCGCCATGCCCGCGCCGGGCCCTGTAGCGGCGGCCGAGATCGCCTACCTGCTGGAGTTCGTCGGCAGTTCCGGGTGTGCGTTCCGGCGCAATGGAACCTGGCATTCTTCCGTCAAGGCCCAGGCGCATCTCGGCGACAAGTACGAGTACCTGCGCAAGCACGGGAAGATCACGTCGGCGGAAGACTTCATCGAGCTCGCCGCCACACGAAGCAGCATGACCGGGCACAGCTATGAAGTTCGTTGTGCAGGCGCCGCCTCACAGCCGAGCAGCCTGTGGCTAAGCGCCGCACTGGCCCGTTATCGAGGCCTTCATCGCCCCTGACGACCCTCCGTGCCGGATTTGTGGGTTAACGAACCGACCGGAAGCCTGGAACGCGAGACCCTGCACGTCCGCTGCTGAATGCGTGTGCGTGTCTGGCTTCATCGAGGCAAACAGATGGTCCTGAAAATACTCGTCGTCGTGTCTGATGAGGTGACCGCGGCAGCGGTCGTGAATTCGCTCGTCGCCTCCGGCGAGGGGCATTTCAGCGTCGAACGTGTGCGTCGCCTCAGCGATGGCATCGACCGCCTCGCCAGTCGACGGCGGGACCGCATCGACGCGGTCATCGTCGACCTGTTCCTGTCGGACAGCCGCGGCCTCGAGACCTTCAAGCGCCTGTTCGCTGAAGCTCCGCGGACGCCGATCCTGATCATCAGCAAGGCTGTCGATGAGGGAACGGCAAGGCTGGCGGTCGGGCTCGGCGCCCAGGACTACCTGCTCGTCGGGCATATCGACGGCTATTCGCTGCCCAAGGACGTCAACAACATGCTGTGTCGCGCGGCATTCGTCGAGGATGTCAGTTCGCGACTGTCGCAGATGGAGCAGGCCCAGGTGACGCTGGACTCCATCGGCGACGGCATCGTGAGCATCGATATCGATGGCCTGGTCACCTATCTCAATCCCGTCGCCGAGGGCCTCACCGGCTGGTCGAAGCACGAAGCCGTCGGGCGCCCGCTGCTCGAGGTGTTGCGCGTGATCGACGCGGAGACGCGCGAGGTGGCGCTCAACCCGCTGGCGATGGCGATTCTCCAGGACCAGCCCGTGGGCCTCAGCGAAAACTGCCTGCTGGTTCGTCGCGACGGCTACGAGTCGGCCGTGGAGGATACGGCGGCCCCGATCCACGACCGGAACGGCCAGGTGATCGGCGCAGTGGTGGTCTTCCATGACGTGACCGTCGCGCGGGCGATGACGGTGAGGATGTCGCACCTCGCACAGCACGATTTCCTGACCCAGCTGCCGAACCGGATGCTGCTCAGCGACCGGCTCGCAGCGGCCATCTCGGCTGCCCGGCGGCACAGCAGGTCGCTGGCCGTGATGTATGCCGACGTCGACCATTTCAAGCGCATCAACGACTCCTGCGGGCACATCGTCGGTGACCAGTTGTTGCAGGCAATTTCGCAGCGCCTGCTGGGCTGCGTCCGCGACTCCGACACCGTGAGCCGGCAGGGCGGCGATGAGTTCGTGATCCTGCTGTCGGAACTGGAGCGGGCGACGGATGCGTCCTACAGCGCGGACAAGATCATCGCGGCCATGAACGCTCCTTACTACATCGGAGAGCGCGAGATCAGCGCGACCATCAGCATCGGAATCGGGCTCTATCCGGATCACGGCAAGGATGCCGACACGCTGCTGCACAACGCCGATGTGGCGCTGCTGCACGCAAAAGGCAGCGGACGCAACAACCGGCAGTACTACGCGCCGGCGATGGAGGCCCGGGTACGTTCGGCCTCGCGCAGTTCGCCTATGAAGTCCGCCAGGGCAGCAGGCGGTCAGTCTCGCGCTTGACGACGGAGTAGCACTCGCAGCACAGCGCCTCGAGCCTCGGCCTGTCCACCACGGTGATATGCCCGCGGCTGTAGTGGATGACTCCGAGCTTCTGGAGCCTGCCGGCAGCCTCGGTGACGCCTTCGCGCCGTACCCCGAGCATGTTGGCGATGAGTTCCTGGGTCATCGACAACTTGTCGCCCTCGAGGCAGTCGAGCGAGAGCAGCAACCAGCGACGCAGTTGCTGGTCCACGGAATGGTGCCGGTTGCACACGGCGGTCTGCGACATCTGGGTGATCAGGGCCTGCGTGTAGCGCAGGAACAGCGACTGGATCGTGGTGTCCGCGTGAAACTCGTCCTGCAGCATCCTGGCGGGTAGGCGGTACGCGCAGCCTGCGCTCTGCACGACGGCCCGGCTGGGCGTCGTATCACCGCCCATGAACAGCGACACGCCGACGAGACCCTCGTGGCCCACCAGCGCGATTTCCGCCGAGGCGCCGTCCTCCAGCACGTACAACAGCGAGATGATGCAGTTGACCGGGAAATACACGTGGCGCAGCGTGCCGCCCGACTCGCAGATCACCTTGCCCAGCGGCATCTGTGCGAGTTGCAGGTGCGGATAGATCCTCGCCCGTTCGGCCCGAGAGAAGGCTCCCAGCAGGCGGTTTGCAGATGGGTTCGGCAGGACGTCGTCCATACGGACACCCCCACGCGCTGAACTTCAGTGCAGGTCAATCTAGTCGCTGTCAGGGCGCAGGTGGAGGGGGGGGTGTCGCGGTTTGAATACACCGCCTGCGCCCCCACGAAGATCGTTCAGGGCATCGCAGCGATGACCTGGATCTCGACCTTGTAGTCCGGGCTGGCCAGCCTGGCCTCGACCGTCGCCCGCGCAGGCGTGTTGCCCGCGGGAACCCACGCATCCCAGGCGGCATTCATCTCGGCGAAGGTCGCGATGTCGGCGAGGTAGATGGTCGCCGACAGGATCCGGTACTTGTCGGTGCCAGCCTGCATCAGCAGGCGATCGATCGTCGCGAGCACCTGCTGGGTCTGCCCGGTGACATCCGCGGTGGTATTGTCCGCCACCTGGCCGGCCAGGTAGACGACCTTGTTGTGGATGACGGCCTGAGACATTCGTGGACCTGAGTGCAGCCTTGTTGCCATCATTGCGCTCCCGCTAGCCGTGAAAGCGGGCAGCGTACCCGATCCCGACCCCAGGCAGGAACCCTACCGATGCAGCCCGATACCCCCCTGACACGACTGTCGCGCGATCAGTTGCCGGAATCCATGCAGGCGGCCTGGGACGCGGCGCAGAAGCTGCATGGCGACACCACCTTCGTCGAGGTGTTCGGGCAGGCGCCGCAGGTGTTCGACTGGTACCTCACCGAGTTCTACCAGAAGCTGTTCTACGCGGGTCGCATCGAGCGCAGCATCGTCGAACTCGTTCGCCTGAGGCTGGCCAACGTGCACGGCTGCGCGTTCTGCAATCGGTCCGATACCCTGGCGGCGCTCGCCGCCGGCGTCCCACAGGCACAGATCGACGCCCTGGCCGACTACGAGGCCGGGCCGTTCAGCGAGAAGGAGAAAGTCGCGCTTGCGCTGGCCGACATGATGGCGCTGACCAATCCGCGCGGGCACATCACGCGCGAGATGTATGCAAGGGCACGCGCCAGCTTCACCGACGGCCAGCTGGTCGAACTCGGCGTGATCATGGCCATGCTCTGCGGCATGGCCAAGATGATCTTCGCCTACGACCTGGTCGAGAAGATGGACTCCTGCCCGTTCGTCTAGCTGCGGATCTCGATCGGCAGCCTGGCGATCGCGGCGAGCCGCCGCTCGCGACGGTAGATGGGCCACCAGTCGTACAGGAAGATCTCGACGGGGCGCCACAGCGCGACCCAGCCGATGATCAGCAGGCCCTCGGCGAACAGGCTGTCGTCGGCCAGGCCGCTGAGGCTGCGCCTCAGCCACAGGCAGGCGAACAGGAACGCGAGGCCGATGGCCAGGCTCGCCACGCCGCGCTTGAGCAGGGACCGCAGTTCGATGCGCTCCTGCCGCGCGCGGTAGTCGAAGTAGTGCGCGACCGCCTCGGGCAGGGAGCGCGCTTCTTCGGAGGCCGCCTCGACCGCCGGCAGGTGGATCACAAGCCTTGCGGGCTTGTCGTGGCCGATCTCGCGGAAGGCCTCGACGATGTACTGCTCGGCGCCGGGATCCAGGTCCTTCTCGCGAAATGGGGCCGGGTCCAGCAGGTGAAACAACTGGCGAAGTTCGCGCAGCTTCAGCTCGATGAGCCAGACCCCGCTTTCGCGGCGGTACACCGACTGGTGCTGGGGCGTGAGTAAAGCCATCATCGGAGTGTACGTGCGCGGCGCAGAGCCCGGAACCCGTGGTGACCGTAAGCGCCACCACCGCGTGCGACAGGAGAGTCCCGCCGTGAGATCACTTCACATGTCCGCCGCTGCCATTGCCACAGCCGCCATCGCCTCCAGTCTGGCGCTGTGCTTCGCCAGTGCGACGTACGCGGACGAGGTGCCGGTCGCAGGAGAGGCTCTCGTCCGCCAGCTCATGCAGAGACTCGAGGAACAGGAGAAACGCATCGACGAGCTCGAGCGCCGCCTTGCAGCCCGACAGGACGGCGCCATGACGGCGATTCCGGCTGCGCAGCCACTTCCGGCATCCCCGGCGACGCCTGAGCGCAAGGGCGGCAGCGGCTTCTCGCTGCAGTCGGCGAAGGGGGATTCCCATGTCAGGATCCGCGGCCTGCTGCACGTCGACAACCGCGCGTTCCTCGACGATTCGGCGCCGGCCGGTGCAGACACCTTCCTGCTGCGGCGGGTTCGCCCTTCGCTCGAGGGCACGCTGGGCGACATCTACGATTTCAAGTTCGCCCCCGACTTCGCGGGCGGCAAGACGGTGATCCAGGACGCCTATGTCACCGCCCGTTTCAAGCCTTCCCTCGTCCTGACGGTCGGCAAGTTCAAGACGCCGTTCGGCCTCGAGCGCCTGCAGAGCTCGAGCGACATGCGCTTCGTCGAGCGCGGCCTGCCGAACAACCTGGTCCCCAACCGGGACATCGGCCTTCAGGTCGGCGGCGACCTGCTGGGCGGAACGCTCAACTATGCGCTGGCCTATATGAACGGCGTCAACGATGGCAGCAGCAGCGACAGCAACTCATCCGCCGACGTCGACAACAACGACGACAAGGACCTGGCGCTGCGTTTGTTCGCCCAGCCGTTCCGAAAGTCAGGCACGCCCGCGCTACGCGGCCTGGGCTTCGGCGTCGCGGCGACCTGGGTGGACAGCACCGGCACGACCTCGCGTACGCTGCTGCCCAGCTACAAGTCGCCCGGCCAGCAGAACATCTTCGGCTATCGAACTGGCTCCACCGCGAGCTTTGCCGACGGCGAGCGCCTGCGGCTTGCCTATCAGGGGTATTACCATCGGGGTTCGTTCGGACTCCTGGGCGAATACGTGACGGTCCGCCAGGATGTCACCCGCGTGCTCAGTCCCACACAGAGTCGTCACGGGCAACTCGACCATGCGGCCTGGCAGCTCAGCGGCGGCTACTTCCTGACGGGCGAGGACTCGGGCTTCAAGGCGCCGGCGCCTGCCCGGGCCTTCGGCAAGGACGGGGGACGGGGCGCCGTAGAACTCGTGGCACGAGTCGGCGAACTCGATCTGGACGATGCAGCCTTCGTCGGCGGCGCGAACTCGTTTGCCGACCCGGCAACGGCGGTCAGTAAGGCCTTTGCCTGGTCGGTCGGCGTCAACTGGTACCTGACCCCAGTCATCAGGCTCGTCGTTGATTATGAGCAGACGAACTTCGACGGGGGCTCCGCCGAAGGCGCGGACCGGCCCGATGAGCAGGTCGTGTTATCCCGGGTGCAGTTCGCCTTCTGACGCCATCAGCCGGCGTCAGCCAGGTTTCTCCAGGACGCTGCGCAGGCGTTGAAGCCGCGGCGCCACCATCGGCACGGTCAGCATCGTGCTCGCCACGGCCATCAGCAGCAGCGCAGTGAACGTGGTCGCCGTGATCACGCCCTTGTCCAGCAGCACGTTGGCGAAGATGATCATGATCAGGGCCTTGGTCTGCAGCAGCCAGCCGATCAGCGCATCCTCGCCGCGCTGCCAGCCCAGGATGCGTCCCGCGACCCAGGTGCCGGCCAGCTTGCCCGCGACGGAGGCCGCCAGCAGCGCGGCCGCGGCCAGGAATACCTGTGTGCCGCCGACCTCCCACTCCGTGCGCAGGCCCGTGCTCAGGAAGAACACCGGCATGGCGACCAGCAGCACGTGGTTGCGCAGCGCATCGAGCTGGTCGTGGTTGAACCAGTCACGATCGATCACCGCACCGGCGAGGAACGCGCCGACCATGTAATGCAGGCCCGACCAGTCGGCGCCGAAGCCGCAGGCCGCCAGCCAGATCAGGCCGACGTACCACCGGTCGCGTTCGGGCAGCCACTGCATGAGCCGCCTGAAGCCGAAGGCCAGCACGCCGAAGGCAACGAGGAACACGACCTGGCGGCCGACCCGGTCCCAGTCCATCAGGATCAGCGCGAGCACGCCCCAGATCGCGATGTCGTCCATGCTGGCGTAGCGCAGGATGCGCTGCCCCAGCGGCTGGCGCAGGA
>JADZCS010000250.1 GCA_020851435.1 Gammaproteobacteria bacterium
GGTCGTAGAAGTACTTGGATATCCACAGCGGCGCGCCGTTGGCGAAATTGGCGTTGGCCGCCGACAGCGTGGCGAGCGCATTCGCCGTCAGGAACGGATTCGTGCGGGTGAATATGATCGGGCCGGCGCCGCTCGCGGAGTTGTTCAGCACCGTGTGGCTCTCGCCCTGCGGAACCTCGACGCCTTCCGTCTTCGCGTAGAGCAGCTCGGCCGACAGCGTCAGGCTGTCGCTGATGTCGTAGTGGCCGAGTGCGTTGGCCGCGAAGCGCTCGACGCCAGTGCGCAGGCCGGTGAGTTCCGAGTAGCGGAAACCGTCGCCGCCCTCGGCGAAGGGCACGCCGTAGATCGTGCCCGTGTTGTAGGTCACGACGTCGCCGCTCGGCGAGAACTGCAGGGCGTTGCCATTGAGCCTGGTCAGGAACGAGGTCACCGGGGCGGGCGTGTTGTAGATGACGCCGTCGCGGTTGAAGTTCCAGAAATGTGCATTGAGGATCTCGCGAATCGACGGGATGCCGTCGTTCGGCCCGGTGTCGGCGCTGTTCGAGCCCGTTATACGAGCCAGGTTGCTGCGCGGACGGTCCTTCATTTCCAGCGTCGGGGTCTTGGCCCACTCGACATTGAAAGCGACGTTGCCGCGATCCTCGGCGAAGTTCTTGCCGAAGGTGCCACGAAGGCTCTGCGTGAGGTAGTCGCCGCGCGAGGCGTTGCCGAACTGCGCGTCGACCTCGACGCCCTCGAAGTTCTTCTTGAGGATGTAGTTGACGACGCCGGCGATGGCATCGGAGCCGTACACCGATGCGCCGCCCGCCTGCACGACTTCGATGCGTTCCAGCAGGCCGGTCGGGATGATGTTGCCGTCAACCTGCGAGTCGCCGAGACCGGACGACGTCGTGGCGGTGCGGCGGCCGTTGACCAGCGTCAGCGTGCGGCCCGGGCCGAGGCCGAAAAGCGAGGGGTACTGCTGGCCGGAGCCGCTGGACGCACCGCCGCCGGAGGCGAGGTTGAGTTGCGGGGTGGCCGAGGTCAGCTGGTTGATGGCCTGCGCGGCGCTCACGTAGCCGCGATCGGTCAGCGTCTGCTGGTCGACGCTGAGGACCGGCGCCGGCGTGTCGGTGGCGGAGCGACGGATGCGCGAACCAGTGACCGTGATTTCCTCTAGCGCCGCGGAATTGTCCGCCTTCGGCGCGGTGGCTGCCGGAGCAGTCTGCGCGAAGGCGGGCGACAGCCCGGCGAACGCGGCCGACATGGCCAGTACCTGGCCGATCACGATCCCCAACGATGACTTGCGCATGATTGCTCCGAACTGAAGACGACAGGACCCCCGGAATACTCAAGGAGAGTCTACGGAGCAGAAGCGGTATTTCTTGCCCTTCACCGCGAAACGGTCCGGGCAGCGACATGAATTATGTCGTCCCGCGTCACAGGCCGACATATTCTTACCCCACAACTCGGGCTGCGATCAGGAACCGCGGCGGCCGATCGCCCACCAGTAGACGAGGCCCACCACTGCCCAGCCCGCGACCAGCAGGTACGGCCGGATGTCGGCCTCGACGCCCAGCACCGCGATGATCAGCCCCAGCACGACGCCGGCATAGCCGATGGCGCGCACCTTGCCGTGCGACCAGCCCAGGGCCGCGCCGCCGGCGACCTCCGGATGCCGGTCGACGATGCGCACCGCGCAGTAGGAACAGGCCATGTACTTGAACATCGTCGGGATGTTCACGGCCAGCAGCAGGAACACCAGGTTCGAGGGCAGGAACAGGCCGGTCATGGCGCAGGCGTAGCCGACCAGCACGGCGACGTGCGGCGTGCCGAAGCGGCCGTGGATGCTGCCCAGCGAGGCCGGCAGCGCGCCGTTGCGGCCCATCGCGAACAGCGCGCGCGAGAACACCATCGCGGTGGCGTTCAGGGACTTCAGGATCGAGACCGTCGCGGCGCCCACGATCAGCGGCAGCGCCCACTGGCCCAGCGGCCCTCTCGCGGCATCCAGCAACGGAGCGGCGCTGGCGGCCAGCGCGTCCGGGCCCAGCAGGGCGACCGCGGTCAGCGCGACGGTGAAATAGACGACAGCCGTGAGCGCGATCGCCAGCGCGATGCCGCGCGGGATCGTGCGCTGCGGATCGCGCACTTCCTCGCCGATCTCCACCGCCGATTCGATGCCCAGGAACAGCGTGATCATCAGCGGCACCGCCGCCAGCACGGCCGGCCACCCGCTCGCGAGCAGCGGACCGACCGTCGCCGCGCTGCCCTGCGGCAGGCCGGTGACCACGAACAGTCCCAGCACGACGAGCAGCAACAGCATCAGCACGGTCTGCACCCGCGCCGCGACGACGACGCCGACGTAGTTGAGCGCGAACACGGCCGTCAGGATCACGGCGATCGCGGGTTTCTTCGGGATCGCGATCGCCATGTTGAGGTAGTCGAGCAGCACGGTCGCCAGCACGGCCATGGCGCCGACGTTGCTGAGAATGCGCAGCCAGGCGATCAGGAATCCCACCAGCGGGTGGATGAACTGCCGCGGCCACTCGTAGGATGCGCCCGACTTCGGCAGCGCGGAGGCCAGCCAGGCATAGGCGAGCGCAAACACGACCATCGGCAACGCCGCGATGAACACGGCCACGAGCAGCCCGGAGCCGGCGACCTGCGCCGCGGGCGCGAGCACCGAGAAGATCGACACGCCGATGGCGGTGCCGGCGCCCAGCATCACGACGCCTGTAAGGCCGACGCCGCCCTTGAGTGTTGCCTGACTCCCGCTCATCGGGCGGGCTCCTGGACCCTCGGCGACGTGGCGAAGGGCTTGATGCTGAGGGCTTCGTAGATCTCGGACGGATAGTAGATCGTCCCGCCCTTCATCACGAGGCGCGGGCGCTTGATCGCCGCGATGTCCTGCGTCGGATCGCCGGCGACCAGCAGCAAGTCGGCGTACTTGCCGGCCTCGATCGTGCCGGTATCGTGCTCCTCGCCGAGGTACCGGGCGCTGGCCAGGGTCGCCAGCCGCAGGGCCTCAGCCGCGGGAATCCCGGCCAGCGTGTACAGCTGCAGTTCCCGGTGCACGGTGAAGCCCGTCGCATCGTCGGTGCCCGGCAGCAGCTGGATGCCGTTGGCGTGCAGCAGCTTCAGCACCTCGAGCACCTTGGCGAAACCCTGCCGGTAGGCGGCGTCGTCCTCGGGCGTGGCAATGGTCACGAAGGTGCGCTTGCGATAGCGCTGGTATCCGATCGGCACGTGGTCCAGGTAATCGACATCGCCGTCGTTGACGGTCCCGGCGCGGCTCATCATGAGCCGCTCCAGGATCACCGCAGTCGGATCGAGCGCGACCTTGTGCTGCTTCATGAGGTCGACCGTGACCTGCACGCGGGGGTTCGCGAGGTCGAGCTTCGCACCGCGCGCCATCGCCGTGATGCGCAGCGGCGTGCGCGTGTCCTCGTCGGCGGCGAGCAGCCAGCCCAGCATCAGCTGGTTCACGTGCGAGATGTCGTCGTAGCCGTCGCGGATCGCGCGATCCGGCGACATGAAGGCCGGGATGTGGCCCGCAACCTTGAGTCCGCGCTGATGGGCCCGCGCCGCGAGCGCCGGGACCCAGCCCGGCGTCATGGAGTTGTAGATCTTGATCGCACGGTAACCGTGGTCGGCGTACCAGTCGACGGTGCGGACGGCCTCGTCGAGCTGCTCCGGAATCCGGCCCTCGCGCGCGGAGAACGGGCTGCGCCCCTCGATGAAGCCACTGGCCACGATGCGCGGGCCGGCGATCTCGCCGGCATCGATGCGCGGCATCAGGTCCAGCAGGAACTCGTTGCTGTTGCCCTGGTCGCGCGTCGTGGTCACGCCGGCGGCCAGGTAGAACAGGCCGCTCTGCAGCGAGGAATGCGAGTGCATGTCGTGCAGGCCGGGCACGAGCGTGCCGCCCTCGCCGTCGACCACGACCTGGTCGGCTGCCGGCTGCGTGTCCTCGCGCAGCGGGATGACGCCGACGATGCGGTCGCGCATCACGATCACGGTGGATGGCTCGCCGAGCTTGCCGCTGGCGGGATCGAAGACGCGGACGTTGCGGATCCGCACCGGCCCCGTGCTGCGGTGGGCCAGGCGCTGCTGCTGCGCGCGCGCCGTCTCGAAGGCGAGCTCGGTGGCGAGCTGCCGGAGGATCTTCTCCTCGGCCTCGTAGCCCGCCCTCACCAGCACCGAGGTCGCGCTGAACTCGGCGAACAGGCGCTGGCGCGCGTCGAGCATCAGCAGCGTCGGCTCCAGCGAAATCCCCTCGAGCCGGTAGGTGGTGACGGCCACGGCGGCCTTGCCGGAACCGATGCGGGACTCACGCAGCTTCGTGAGCCGAATCGAGCCCGAAGGCAGGACCTCGAGGCGCTGGCCCGGCGCCTTGAGCAGCGCGCGCGCATAGACGCCGGTGGCCCAGGGGCTGTCGTCGTTGACGATGTACAGCGGCGCGATGGGTGCGGCCGCTTCGCCGCGATCGGCCTGGCTGGTCCACTCCGCCCGCCCGTTCGCCCAGTGATACCGCTCCTCGACCGGACCGCCCATCAGCGAAGTGCCGGACACGGTCCATTCGACGGGGATGCCGCGGCGGTCGAGGCTCAGGGTTTCGCGGTGCTTCGGTCCGCGGCCATTGTTGTCGACGTGGTAGTCGACCGACACCGTGGCGCCGTCCGTGGTGCCGACGACGTAGCCGACGTTCTCGCCGCCCTGCAGCAGCGTCAGGCGTTCCGTCGTCGCGGCGCCGGCCGGGGCGATCGCGAGGGCAAGGACCAGCGAAACGATCAGGGTTCTCATGTCGGTCCTGCGGAAGTATCAATGTGGGCGGCGCCTTCGGTCGCGCGCCGGTGGACGTAGGCTGTCGCGGCAAGGTCCTGCACGACGTGGCCCAGCGACTTGTACAGGGTCAGCTGTGCATCGTTCTCGCGGCCGACGGCGCGCCCGAGGAGCACTTCGCCGATCTCCGCGACGATGTGCGACTCGCCGATGAGTCCCGCGTCGCGCGCCTTGATAAACTCGGCGGCCGCGGCCAGGGCCGAGCGACGGCTGTCGACGATGTAGCGGCTGGCCACGACCAGCTCTTCGTCGACCTCGACCGGTCCGGGGAAGCTGGAGCCGACGGCATTCACGTGCGTGCCGGGTTTGAGCCAGGCGTGGCGCAGCACTGGCGTGGGCGAACTCGTGGTCGTGCAGATCACGTCGGCGCGGCCGGCAGCCTCGGCCGCCTCGGCTACGGCCAGGACCTCGGCGCCGGTGTCGGCGGCGAGCCTTGCGGCGAAGGCGCGCGCCGTCTCATGGGAACGGCCCCACACCAGCACCTGCGTGAACGGGCGCACGAGCAGCAGCGCGCGGACGTGGGATTCCGCCTGCGTGCCGGTGCCGAACACCGCCAGGACGCTGGCGTCGGCACGGGCCAGCGCCTGCGTGGCCACCGCGCTCGCGCAGGCCGTGCGGATGCGCGTGATTTCGTGGGCGTCGGCGACGCACAGCGCAGCGCCCGTGTCGCGGTCGAACAGCATCACTCCGCCGCGGTGCGCCGAGCGGCCCGGCCGCGCGGGGTCGTCGAACACGCTGAGCACTTTCGCGCCGAAGCCGGTGCGGCCCGGCGCGACGCCCGGCATCAGGGCGAACAGCTTGCCCGGATCCAGGGCCGTGATGCTGCGCAGCGGCTGTTCGCGCCCCTCGGCCGAGAACCCCGCCATCGCCTCCGACATCGCGGCAATGCAGCCCGGGTAGTCGAGCCAACGGCGGACCTCGTCGGGACCGTAGACCGCCAGCGCGCCCACGTCAGGGCTTGCCGGACATGAAGGCGCGCAGGTCGTTGCCGAGCGCCTGGGCGGTGGCGTCGATCGAATAGGCCATGTGGCCGCCCGGGTATTCCCTGACCCAGGTCCGGTCGCGCGGCCAGCCGGACTGCGTCGCCGCGTACTCCGCGCCGCCGAGGGTCGTCTGCGAATCGTAGTAGCCCGTGCCCAGCATCACGCGAAACGCCGGGTTCTTGCGCATGAGCTCGCCGACCGAGTCCACGTAGGGCCAGTCCGAGAACGGCGTCGTGCCGCCCCAGCCCCAGCCCTCGAGTCCCTTGACCGCAGCCTGCAGCACGTATGGCTCGTCCCAGTCGACGCGCAGCGTGTCACGCAGGTAGCTCCGGAAGGCCTTTTCCATGGCACTGGGCAGCACGCCCGACGGATCGACCGCGGCGCCCTTGTCGGTCAGCGGCGCCGTGTAGCGCATGTCGTTGCGACCGAGCAGCAGCTTGGCGTCCCTGAACAGCTCGACGCGGTACATTTCCTTGGTGATGCGCAGGTCGTGCTCGAGATACCAGGCCGCGGAGATGCCCGAGTAGCCCTCCAGCGCCTTGGCTATGCGCTGGCGCTCGGCCTCCGGCAGCGTGTTGCCGCGATAGAGCGCAAGCAGGTAATCGTCGCGCGCGAAATCGCGCGCGGCCTGGATGAACTGTTCGACGCTGCGCCCCGCGCGGTCCACCTTGCCGTGGTGCCACGCGGTCGCGGCGAGCGTCGGCAGCGACAGCACGTAGCTCAGGATGTTGCGCGGGCGCTGGGCGTACTCGGCGATGTTGACGGCCTGGCCGAACAGCACGATGCCGTCGAGCAGGATGGGCGCAGGCAGGGCGGCGAGCTGGCGGCCGATCTCGACCGCGCGCATCGTGCCGTA
>JADZCS010000251.1 GCA_020851435.1 Gammaproteobacteria bacterium
GACCCCCGCGCGGCGCGCGCCGTGCTCGAACTGCTGCGCGAGCGTGTCCTCGAGAGCGCCGGCAGCGGCGTGCTGATCACGCACTCGCGCGCCGCCGCGGCGACTGCCGACCGCGTCCTGACTTTCGACGGCCGCCGCCTCACGCCGCTGGGCGAGGGCGCGTGACACCGCCCCGTGCCTCGCTGACCGCGCTGCGCGCGGTGTTCGGCGCCGTGGCGCTGGCACGCCTGCGCGAGCAGCCGGGCCGACTGCTGGTGACGCTGATGGCGATCGCGCTGGGCGTCGCGCTGGCGACGGCCGTGCACCTGGTCAATTCCGGGGCGCTCGCCGAGTTCGGCCAAGCCACGCGCCGGCTGGTCGGTGAAGCCGACCTGGTCATCCGGGGACCGCGCGCGGGCTTCGACGAGAACCTCTATCCGCGCATCGCGGGGCTGCCGGGCGTGGAGGCCGCCAGCCCGCTGCTGGAACTGGAAGTCGTGCCGGTGGGTGCGCAGCCGCTGAAGGTCCTGGCGCTGGACCCGCTGCGCGCGGCGACGCTGCAGCCCTCGCTGCTCGCGGAACTCGCTGGCAGTGCCTTCGACCTGCTCGAGCCGGACGCGATCGCGCTGAGTGCGAGCGCCGCTGCGGCGCTGGGCATCAAGGCCGGCGACCGCTTCGAGGTGCGCGCCGGCACCGACACGCGACGCCTGCGCGTGGTTCGCGTGCTGTCCGAGGGCGCCTTCGCGCAACGGCTGGGCATCATGGATATCGCCTCCGCGCAGTGGCTGTTCGGTCGCGTCGGTGACATCAACCGCCTCGACCTGCGGCTCACGGCCGGCACGCGCGCGGATGCGTTTCGCAGCACGCTCGCGGGCGAGTTGCCGCCGG
Organism: Gammaproteobacteria bacterium; assembly: GCA_020851435.1. GTDB lineage: Bacteria > Pseudomonadota > Gammaproteobacteria > Steroidobacterales > Steroidobacteraceae > JADZCS01. The sequence continues at coordinate 868 of JADZCS010000251.1, forward strand.
GCGTGCTGGTGGTGACGCCGGAGCTGGAGGTCGACCGTGCCGCGGGCGTCACGCGGGCATATCGCGTCAACCTCAACATGCTCGCGCTGGTGTCGCTGCTGACCGGCGCATTCCTCGTGTTCTCGACGCAGGCGCTGTCGGTGCTGCGCAGGCGAACCGCGCTTGGCCTGCTGCGCGCGATCGGCGTCACGCGGGGACAGTTGACCGCCGCGCTGGTCGCCGAGGGTGCGTTGCTGGGCGCGCTGGGCTCGGCCGCTGGCGTCGCGCTGGGCTGGATCGTCGCCGACGGCGTGCTGCGCAAGCTGGGCGGAGACCTGGGCGGCGGCTACTTCGATGTCACGGCGCAGGGACTGCGACTGGAGCCTGGCCCGCTCGCCGTGTTCTGGCTCATCGGCACGGCGGTGGCCACACTGGGGGCGTGGGTGCCGGCGCGCGAGGCGGCGGCGCGCCCGCCGGCCCGCGCGTTGAAGGCAGGCGATGCAGAGGCCGAGCTGGCGCATCTCGCCGTGCCGCGCGCCGGCATCGTTTCGCTGGCGCTCGGTGCGCTGGCGGCCCTTGCGCCGCCGGTCGGCGGACTGCCGGTGTTCGGTTACGTCTCGGTCACGCTGCTGCTGCTCGCCGCAGTGCTGTTCGTGCCGGCCGTCAGCAGCCGCGCGCTCGCGCGCGTTCCGCGCAGCGGCCGCGTCACCTGGGACACCGCCGTCGCGCAGCTCGCCGGCAGCGCAGGCCAGGCGGCCGTGAGCCTCGCGACGATCATCGTGAGCGTGAGCCTCATGGTCGCGATGGCGATCATGGTGTTTTCGTTCCGCGAGTCTTTCGACCAGTGGCTCAGCAGGCTGCTGCCGGCGGACCTGCAGATGCGCGTGGCGGTGTCGAGCGATACGGCCTATTGGTCGACGGCCGACCAGGCAGCTGTGCTGGCAGTGCCGGGCGTCGCACGCATCGAGTTCCGCCGCGTGCAGCCGATCTACCTCGCCCCGGATCGCGCGCCGCCCGTGGTGATCGCCAGGCCGATCGACCCATCGACTGCGGCCCGGCGCCTGCCGCTCGTCACGAGCGCCAGCGGAGTCCTGCCGGGGGACGCACAGCCGGTGTGGGTCTCGGAGGCGATCGTCGACGTGTATGGCCACGGCCCCGGCGAAGTCTTCGACCTGCCGCTCGCCGGCAAAGTCCAGCGCGTGGTGGTCGCCGGCGTGTGGCGCGATTACGCGCACGCCGAGGGTGCCGTGGTCGTCGATCGGGACTGGTATCGGCGCGTGACCGGCGACGACACAGCGAGCGAAGGCTCGGTGTGGACGGTGCCCGGCACCGATGCCGAGGTGGTGGCCGATGCCCTGCGCCGGCGCTTTCCGCGCGGCGAGGAGTTGAAGCTCTTCACGAGCGCCGGCCTGCGCGAACTGTCGCTGTCGATCTTCGATCGCGCCTTCGCCATCACCTATGCGCTCGAGGCCGTCGCCGTGCTCGTCGGCCTGGTCGGCGTCAGCTTCGCCTTCAGTTCGCAGGCGCTGGCGCGTCGCGCCGAGTTCGGCATGCTGCGTCACGTGGGCCTGCTGCGTTCGCAGGTGCGGCGCATGCTGGCCGTCGAGGGGGTCCTGCTGTCGCTGGTCGGCGTCGTCTACGGGCTCCTCACGGGCGGCGTTCTGTCGCTGGTGCTGGTGTATGTGATCAATCGCCAGTCCTTCAACTGGAGCATCGACCTCGCCGTTCCCTGGTGGCAGCTGGCCGCGCTGGCGGTGACGCTGGTGGCTGCGGCGGCCGTGACCGCCACCCTCAGCGGTCGGGCGGCACTGGGCACCGACGCCCTGCGAGCCGTCCGGGAGGACTGGTGAGCAGCCTGCGCGCAGGTCTCGCGGGCCTGCTGCTGGGCGGGCTGGCGGCAGTCGCCTCGGCAGCGCCGCCTGCCGCGCCTGCGACCCCGCCGATCGTTGCGCCGGGGCGCGCGCTCGACTTTCCGCGCGACCACGGCAGCCATCCCGACTACCGTACGGAGTGGTGGTACGCCACAGGCTGGTTGAAGACCGCGGGCGGCGAGACGCTGGGCTTCCAGGTGACGTTCTTCCGTACGCGCACCCAGGCAGGCGAGCGCAATCCCAGTGCCTTCGCCGCGAGGCAGTTCATCATCGCCCATGCGGCGATCAGCGATCCGAAGCGAGGACGCCTCTGGCACGACCAGAAGTCGGCCCGCGCGGTGTTCGGCCTGGCCGGGGCCGATGAGAACGATACGCGCGTCTGGCTTGACGACTGGCGCTTCGAGCGGCGCGAGGGGCGATACCGCGCCAGCCTCGAGGGTCGCGAACTGGGCCTCGATCTCACGCTCGTGCCGACGCGGGCGCCGATGCTCAATGGCCTGGCCGGCTACAGCCAGAAGGGTCCGGATCCGCGGTCGGCGAGTTACTACTACAGCCAGCCGCAGCTTCGCGTCGAGGGCGAGATACGACGTGGCGAGCGCCGCGAGCGCGTGACCGGCCAGGCCTGGCTGGACCACGAGTGGTCGCAGGCCGTGCTCGACGCGGACTCCACGGGCTGGGACTGGGTCGGCATCAACCTGGAGGACGGCGGCGCGCTGATGGCCTTCCGCCTGCGCGACCGGCGCGGCGCGCAGCGCTGGGCGGCGGCGACGCTGGCCCGGCCGGACGGAACCCAGCAGGTGTTTGGTCCGGACGAGATCGCCTGGCAGCCGTTGCGGCGCTGGCGCTCGCCCCGCACGGGTATAGAGTATCCGGTGACCTGGATCCTGCGCGTGGGCGGCAAGGACTACGCGCTCGCGCCCTTGCTCGACGACCAGGAAAGCGACAGTCGTGCCACCACGGGCGCCATCTACTGGGAGGGCGCGGTGCGTCTCGACGGCCCCGCGGGCCTGCGCGGGCAGGGGTACCTGGAACTGACCGGTTATGGCGAGGCCCTGCAGTTGCCGTGAACAGCCCACGTTGCGCATGAACGAAGATGACATCGAAAAGCCCGTGCCTGTGGCAGTGCCGCACACGGAACTGTCGCCCGGCGCCCTGCGCGGCGTCATCGAGGCGTATGTGCTGCGCGAGGGCACCGAGTACGGCACCCACGATGTCGATCTCGAGGTGAAGGTGGCGCAGGTGCTGCGCCAGCTGGAGCGCGGTGACGCCCGGATCCTGTTCGACACCGTCGATGAAACCATCGACATCGTGCCCCTGCGGCGCGGCGAGCGTCCCAGGCCCTGACGCGCTGCGGCGCGGACCTGCCTGCTCAGGCCAGCGTGAGCAGGTGTGAGGCGTAGACCTTCACGTCGTCCCAGTCGGTGTAGTCGATGACGGCGGTCTTGTCGGTGGGGCCGTGGGTCATCTTCATGATCAGGCCGATCATGAAACGCTCGTGCCAGGGCCACGAGGGATAGTCGACCTTGCCCGCGATCACCTTGAGGTCCCGGGGGCGCCATGGCGACAGCTGCAGGAACTTCTGCAGGTAGCGGTTGCCCGCGACGGTCGCCTTTTCAGGCGTCCGGGCCACCACCGAGACGTTGAAGAAGCTGTTCGGCTTCGCCTCGAGCGCAGTCCGGTGGGCCTCGATGAACCGGAACACGCTCTTGTCGTAGGTGCCGTAGAGCACAGGCGCGCCGAAGGCGACGACGTCGTATCGGGACCACTCCACGCCCTCGTGGCTGGCCTCGTTGATGTCCATCATCTCGGCCCGGCCGCCGGCCGACACGATGCCCTCGCACAGGCGGCGGGCGATGCGGGCGGTATGGCCGCCGCGGCTCATGTAAAGGACGAGAACGGACTTCATCTCGGCTCCGGGGTTTCCAGCCTGGGTCAGGGCTTGCGCTTCAGCAGTGCGGCGAGGTCGGCGAACGGGGAGTGCGTCGCCTGCGCCTGTCCGCTGCCCTCTCCGGCCACGGGCACGTGCAGCTCGACCTGGCGCTGGTGCTCGTTGTCGTGGCAGTACAGGCACAGCAACTCCCAGTTGCTGCCATCGGCCGGGTTGTCGTCGTGGTTGTGGTTCTTGTGGTGGACCGTGAGTTCGTGGACGTTGGCCCGGTCGAACTCGCGCGCACAGCGGCCGCAGATCCACGGGTACAGCTTGAGGGCGCGTTCGCGGTAGCCCTGGTCGCGGTCCGCCCGCGCCCTGCGCGCGTCAGCGACCACGCGGTCTAGCTGGGTCTGGTCCGGCCCGTCACTGGTCTTTCGCATGGGCGGATTCTGGCCGGTTTGCTCCGGGGCCGGAAGTCAGGGCTTGCCCGGTGGCGGGGGATCCCTCGGCCGGTGATCACGCGCGGGTTTGCCTTATTGGTTCCATCAAGATCGATGGATAAGGGTAATCTATATTGCTGGAATTATTGAAATATAAGTTGTCGACATTCTTTACAAAGACCGATCAGTGCGATGATTCCGGAAGTGACGTTAATTTACAAAGTTAAATTAAAACAATGTGTTATGAGCCATTCCTGGTCCAGTGGCACGAATGGTGCACGAATTTGCCGGATAAGAACGGACGCGATTTAACATCAAGCTGGGGGGGGGGTAGTGGTGAACAATCAACTCCGAGTGACGCTGTTGGGCGCACTGGC
>JADZCS010000252.1 GCA_020851435.1 Gammaproteobacteria bacterium
GTACCCCCTCGGCGCAGCATGAGGAACCCATGACCGACCGCGCCCGGGGTGGCTATCCGCACACCCGCCCGCGCCGCATGCGGCGCGACGACTTCTCCCGCCGGCTGATGCGTGAGACCACGCTCTCCGCCGACAACTTCATCTACCCGATGTTCGTGATCGAAGGCAGCCAGCGGCGCGAGCCGATCGCCTCGATGCCCGGCATCGAGCGCGTCACGATCGACGAGCTGCTGCGCGAGGGCGAAGATCTCGTCCGGCTGGGCATCCCCGCGGTCGCGCTGTTCCCGGTCACGCCGCCCTCAGCCAAGTCGCTCGACGGCGCCGAGGCCTATAACCCCGACGGCCTGGCCCAGCGGGCCGTGCGCGCGCTGCGCAAGGCCCTGCCGGAACTCGGCGTCGTCACCGACGTCGCGCTCGACCCGTTCACCACGCACGGCCAGGACGGCATCATCGACGACTCCGGCTACGTGCTCAACGACGTCACGGTCGCGACCCTGGTCAAGCAGGCCGTGTCGCACGCGGACGCGGGCGCACAGGTGGTCGCGCCCTCGGACATGATGGACGGCCGCATCGGTGCGATCCGCGAGGCGCTCGAGGCCGCCGGCCACGTCAACACGCGCATCCTCGCCTACAGCGCCAAGTATGCCTCGGCGTTCTACGGCCCGTTCCGCGACGCCGTTGGCTCCGCCGGCAACCTCGGCAAGGGCAACAAGTACTCGTACCAGATGGACCCGGCCAACACCGACGAGGCGCTGCGCGAGGTCGGCCTCGACCTCGACGAGGGCGCGGACATGATCATGGTGAAGCCCGGCATGCCCTACCTCGACATCGTCCGGCGCGTGAAGGACTACTACGGCGCGCCGACCTACGTCTACCAGGTGAGCGGCGAGTACGCGATGCTCAAGGCCGCCGCGCAGAACGGCTGGCTCGACGAGCGCGCGGTCGTGCTGGAAAGCCTCATGTCGATCCGGCGCGCCGGCGCCGACGGCATCCTGACCTACTTCGCCAAGTCCGCCGCGGCCTGGCTGGCGAAGGGCTGAACATGGCCGAGGCGCCCGACCGCTATGCGCTGTTCGGGCACCCGGTCATGCACAGCTGGTCGCCGTTCATCCACGGCATGTTCGCCCAGCAGTTCGACCACGACATCCAGTACCGGCTCATCGACGCGACCGCGGACCGGTTCCGCAAGGCCGTGATCGACTTCTTCGTCGAGGGCGGACGCGGCATCAACGTCACCGTCCCGCACAAGCAGGCGGCAGCCGAGCTGGTCAACGAGCTGACGCCGCGCGCCGAGCGCGCCGGCGCAGTCAACACGATCTACGTCCCCGACAGCACCACGCTGATCGGCGACAACACCGACGGCGCGGGACTGGCGAAGGACCTGACCGTCAACCTGGGGCTCATGCTGCACGGCCGCCGGATCCTCATCCTCGGCGCCGGCGGCGCCGTGCGCGGCGTGCTGGCGCCGCTGCTCCGCCAGCGGCCTTCAGTCCTGCACATTGCCAATCGCACGCCCGCGCGTGCCGAAGACCTCGCCGGGGAATTCGCGGACCTCGGAAAGGTCGCCGCGTCGGGCTTCGCTTCCGCCGCCGCGCAACCCTGGGACCTGATCATCAACGCGACCTCGGCCAGCCTGACGGGCGACGTTCCGGAGTTCGAAGGCTCGGCGCTGGCCCCTGAAACCGTCTGCTACGACATGTCCTACGGACACGGCGACACGCCGTTCCTGCGCTGGGCGCGCGCCCACGGCGCGACGATGCTGCACAAGGGCTGGGGCATGCTGGTCGAGCAGGCAGCGGAAGCCTACTTCCTGTGGCGTGGCGTGCGCCCGGACACGCGCCCCGTGCTGGACGCGCTCACGGCGAACTGAGTCAGCCCTGCGCGGCGCGCAGGCACTCGTCCTTCACTGCCACGTAGCTGCGCGCGGCTGCCAGGATGCCCTCCAGCTCCATGTCGGTCAGCGACCTCGCGCGGCGCGCCGGATTGCCGAGATAGAGCCCGCGCGATTCGCAGCGCGTGCGCGGCGTGACCACCGCGCCGCCGGCCACGATCACCTCGTCCTCGATCACGGCGCCGTCCATGACGATGGCGCCCATGCCGATCAGGCAGCGGTTGCCCACGGTGCAGGCGTGCAGCGTCGCGTTGTGGCCGATGGTCACGTCCTCGCCGATGACCAGCGCGAGCCCGCCGGGCGCCAGGGGATTGTCGCGCGTGACGTGCAGCACCGCGCCGTCCTGGACGTTGCTGCGCGCGCCGATGCTGATGGTGTTCACGTCGCCGCGCGCCACCGCGCAGGGAAACAGCGAGGCATCGTCGCCCACCGTGACCTGGCCGACGACCACGGCCATCGGATCGACGTAGACGCGCGCGCCGATGCGCGGCAGCGTGCCCTTCCAGGGCCGGATGTTGTCGCTCACTTCAACCTCAACGCATGGTCACGAATTCTTCGGCGGACGTCGGGTGGATCGCGACCGTGTCGTCGAAGTCGCGCTTGGTCGCGCCCATCTTCAGCGCCACCGCGAAACCCTGGGTCATCTCGTCGGCGCCAGCGCCGATCACGTGCAGGCCGACGACGCGCTGCTCAGGTCCCGTGCAGACCAGCTTCATCGCGGCGCGGCGCTTGCGCGTGGTCAGCGCGTGATACATGGGCACGAAACCGGAGGTGTAGACCTTGACCGCGTCGCCGTGACGCTCGCGCGCCTGCTGCTCCGTCAGGCCCACCGTGCCGATCGGCGGGTGGCTGAAGATCACCGTCGCGATGTTCTCGTAGTCGAGTCGGCGGTCGGCCTGGCCGCCGAACAAGCGGTCGGACAGGCGCCGGCCGGCTGCGATGGCGACGGGCGTCAGCGCCGCGCGGCCCGTGACGTCGCCGATCGCATGGACGCCCTCGACGCTGGTGTCCTGCCAGGCATCGGTGACGACGTTGCCCGCTGCATCGCAGTGCAGCCCTGCCTGTTCCAGAGCGAGGCCCTCGGTGTTGGGCTCGCGGCCGATGGCCCAGACCAGCGCGTCGAAGGGGCCGATGCAGCGCCCATCCGCAAGGTCGAGCTTGAGGTGCTCGCCGGCGCGCCGCAGGGCCGCGGGCACGGCCTGGTCGACGATGGCGATGCCGTCCGCGCGCATCTCCGTCATGAGCGCGTCGGACAGCATCGTGTCGAAGTGCCGCAGCACGCGATCGTGCCGCACGGCGACCGTCACCGCGCTGCCCAGCGCCGCGAACATGCCGGCGAGTTCCACGGCGATGTAGCCGCTGCCGACCACGGCCACGCGTGCCGGCCGCTCCGTCAGCGCGAAGAAGCCGTCGGAGGTGATGCCCAGCCCGGCGCCGGGGATCGCGGGAACGACGGGCCGGCCGCCGGTGGCGACGACCACGTGCGGGGCGTTCAGCACGCGCGCGCCGGCCGCCACGCTGTGGGCGTCGACGAAGCGCCCGTGGTCGCGGATCCACTCGATGCCCTTGCGCGCCAGGTTGGCCTCGTAGATGCCGTTGAGCCGCGCGACGTAGGCGTCGCGACCGCGCTTGAGCGCGGCCCAGTCGTGGCCGCCGACCGCCACGTCGAAGCCGTATTCGCGCGCGTCCTCCAGCCCGTGGGCGAGGCTCGCCGCGTTGAACATCACCTTCTTGGGCACGCAGCCCACGTTGACGCAGGTGCCGCCGAGCGGATTGGGCTCGAGCAGCGCGACGCGCGCGCCGTATTCCACCGCGCGCTGGGCACAGGCCAGGCCGCCGCTGCCGCCGCCGATCACCACGAGGTCGAGACTGGACATGCACCTGTCCTGCAGGTTCGAGGGGTCGACATCATAGCCCGCGGCGGTATGCTGCGGCCCAGCCAACACCTACCGGGGGGAGTGCCATGAGCACCGCCATCGCCTGCCTGCTGATCGCCGCCCTGTTACCCTACCTGACGGTCGCCATCTGCAAGACCCAGAAGGGATACAACAACCATGCCCCGCGCGACTGGGGCGCCCAGCTGCAGGGGCTGCAGCGCCGCGCGTTCGCGGCCCACCTGAACCACTTCGAGGCTTTCCCCGCGTTCGCCGCGGGCGTGCTGGTGGCCGGCATGCGCGGCGTGGACGAGACCCTGGTGGCGCGCCTGGCCGTGGCGTTCATCGTGCTGCGCGTGGCCTACGTGCTGGCCTACCTCGCCGACCAGCCGCTGCTGCGCTCGCTGCTGTGGACCGCGGCCTTCGCCTGCCCGCTGTGGCTGATCGCCGCCGCCATCTGAGCGGGGCCCCGCGAGTTGCTATGATGCCGGGCCCAACGGAGGGACCCGCTTGCCGACGCCGACCGCCATCGCAGACCTGCCGCGCTACGACACGATTCGCGCGGCGGACGTCGAACCCGCCATCACGGTCGCCATCGCGGCGCACCGTGCGGGCCTCGCGGCGCTGCTCGCGCTGGACGGCCCCGGTTTTGCGACGCTGGTCGAGCCGCTCGAAGAGCTGAACCACGCGCTGTCGCGCGCCTGGGCGCCCGCCGAGCACCTCAACTCGGTGCTGGAGCAGGAGGGACTGCGCGAGGCCTACAACGCCTGCCGCATGGCCCTCGCCGACTACAACGCCGAGGTCGGGCAGAACGAGGCGCTGTACCGCAAGCTCGAGACCGTCCGCGAACGCGAGTCGGCAACGCTGGGCGCCGAGCAGAAGCGCCTGCTCGATCACCTGCTGCGCGACTTCCGGCTCGCCGGCGTGGCGCTGCCGCCCGATCGGAAGGCGCGCTTCCGCCAGCTCATGCAGGACCTCGCGCGCGAACAGTCACGCTTCGACGAGAATGTGCTGGATGCCACCGGCGCCTGGTCGCGACAGGTCAGCGACGAGGCCGAGCTCGCGGGACTTCCGCCGTTGGTCGTGGCCCGCGCGGCTGCCACCGCGCGCGACAAGGGCCTGCAGGGCTGGCTGTTCCTGCTCGACCAGCCGAACTATTCGGCCGTGCTCGCGCACGCCGATTCCGCGGCGCTGCGCCGCGAGTTCTACGAGGCCTGGACCACGCGCGCCTCCGATCGCGGCCCCTTCGGCGGCCGCTTCGACAACGGCGAGGTCATGGAACGCATCCTGGCGATCCGCCACGAGACGGCCGGGCTGCTCGGGTTCGGGTCCTTCGCGGAACTGTCGCTGGCCACCAAGATGGCCAGCTCGCCGGACGAGGTGCTCTCGTTCATCCGCGAACTCGCGACCAGCTACGTGCCCGCCGCGAGGCGCGAATTCGCCGAGCTCGAGGCCTTCGCGGGCCGCGCGCTGGCCGCCTGGGACGTGGGCTACTACGCGGAGAAGCTGCGCGAGCAGCGCCACTCGGTGTCGCAGGAGGCGCTGCGGCCCTGGTTCCCGCTGCCGCGCGTGCTCGATGGCCTGTTCACGCTCGCGCAGCGGCTCTATGGCATCTGCATCACGGCGCGCCCCGACGTGCCGACCTGGCACGAGGACGCCCACTACTACGCCATCGCCGACGAGGCCGGCAGGGAGCTGGGCGGCTTCTACATCGACCTGCACTCGCGGCCCGGCAAGCGTGGCGGCGCGTGGATGGGCGAGTGCATCGGCCGCAAGCGCCTCGGCGACAGCGCCGCCGCGCCCGTCGCGCACCTGGTCTGCAATTTCACGCCGCCCGTCGACGGCCAGCCGGCGCTGCTCACGCATTCCGACGTGGTGACTCTGTTCCACGAGTTCGGCCACGGCCTGCACCACCTGCTGACGCGCGTCGACTATCCCAGCCTCGCCGGCATCAACGGCGTGCCCTGGGACGCCGTCGAACTGCCCAGCCAGTTCATGGAGCAGTTCGCCTGGCTGCCCGAGGTGCTGCCGCTGGTCTCGGCGCACGTCGAGACCGGCGAGCCGCTGCCCACCGAAATGCTCGCCCGCCTCATGGGCTCGCGCAGCTTCCATGCCGGCCTCGTCGCGGCACGGCAGCTCGAGTTCGCGCTGTTCGACTTCCTGCTGCACACGAGCTACGCGCCGGGCCGCGTAGGACAGACCGCCGAGGCGCTCGCCGCCGCGCGTGCCGAGGTCGCAGTCGTGCAGCCGCCGGAGTTCAACCGCTTCGCGCATTCCTTCATGCACGTTTTCTCGGGTGGGTACGCGGCGGGCTATTACAGCTACAAGTGGGCCGAGGTGCTGTCGGCCGACGCATTCTCGCTGTTCGTCGAGCAGGGCGTGTTCGACCGCGAGGTCGCGCAGCGCTTCCTGGACTGCATCCTGTCGCGCGGCGGCAGCCGCGACGCGATGGAGGCCTTCGTCGAGTTCCGCGGTCGCCGGCCCGACGTGCATCCGCTGCTGTGGCAGGATGGGGTCGCGACGCCGGCAGCGGCGTGACACGGAGAGTCCGATGCGCATCGCCACCTGGAACGTCAATTCCCTGCGCGTGCGGCTGCCGCAGCTCACGGACTGGCTCGCCGCCAATCCCGTGGACGTCATCGGCCTGCAGGAACTGAAGCTGCCGGACGCGGACTTCCCGCAGGCGGACATCGAGGCGCTGGGCTATCACGCCGCCTGGTTCGGGCAGAAGACCTACAACGGCGTGGCCCTGCTCGCGCGCGAGCCGCTGACGGACGTCTCGCGCGGCATCCCCGGCTTCGAGGACCCGCAAAGCCGCGTGATAGCCGCGACGGCGGGCGACACGCGCGTGATCGACCTGTACGTGCCGAACGGCCAGGCCGTCGGCAGCGACAAGTACGCCTACAAGCTCGACTGGCTCGCGCGGCTGCGCGACTACCTGGCCGGGGAGCTCGCCGCCCATCCGCGCCTCGCGGTGGTCGGCGACTTCAACATTGCGCCCGAAGACCGCGACGTGCACGACCCCAAGGCCTGGGAGGGTTCAGTGCACACCAGCGAGCCGGAGCGCGCCGCGCTGCGCGCCTTGGAGGCGCTGGGACTGTCCGACCTGTTCCGGCGCTTCGAGCAGCCGGACAAGAGCTTCAGCTGGTGGGACTACCGCATGGGCGCCTTCCGCCGCAACGCAGGCCTGAGGATCGACCTCGTGCTGGCCAGTCCGGCGCTGGCGGCCACCTGCACCGGCTGCGGCATCGACAAGACCCCGCGAAAGCTCGAACGGCCGTCCGACCACGCCCCCGTGGTCGCGAGCTTCGGGTAAAAGTGTGACGGGTTTCAGATTTGCGGGATTAGGCGAGGGCACCCCGTGGCGCCGGGCGTAGACTCGTCCCGGTCACCCTTGCCGGGAGCCGCGGACACCGTGGCAGAGCCCATTCGCCGCAGCGATTACGACGTCACCGACACGGTTCAGGTCAGCTCGCCTGCGGCCGTCCGCAAGGCCGTGATCGACCTGTACCACGAGACCTGGCCCGAGGCGCGCACCGAGACGCTCGGCCGCGCGATCGACGACTTCGAGCGTCTGTTCACCGGCCGCCTGCCCGGCTACCAGGGCGTCGACACCGTCTACCACGACATGCAGCACTCGCTGGACGTCGTGCTGGCGATGACCCGGCTGCTGGTGGGCTACGAACGCTCCAGCACCGGCAACGCCCGGCTCGGCGCCGAGCGCGCGCTGATGGGCATCGTCGTCGCGCTGCTGCACGACTCGGGCTACATCCGCAAGGACTCGGAACGCGACGTGCCGAACGGCGCCGTGTTCACCAAGAACCACGTCGCCCGCGGCGCGCGCATCATAGCGCAGTACCTGCCGATGGTCGGCCTCGCCGAGTGGGTGCCGGTCGCCACGCGCATCGTGCATTTCACGGGCTACGAAGTGCCGTTCCCGCTGATCCGGCTGCACGACCCGCGCGACCGCAAGGTCGGTCACCTGCTGGGCACGGCGGACCTGCTCGCCCAGATGGCCGATCGCTGCTACCTCGAGAAATGCCGCGACCGGCTGTACGTCGAATTCGTGCTGGCGGGCATCGCCGTGAGGCCCGGCACGGACGGCGTGCAGGTGGCCTACGGATCGGGCCTCGACCTGCTGCGGCAGACGCCGCAGTTCGTGCAGTCCACCCTCAAGGACCGGCTGCAGGGCGCTTTCGGCCACGCCTACCGTTACATGGAACCGGTGTTCGGCGGCACCAATCCCTACATGCTGGCCATCGAGCAGCACCTGGTATTCCTGCAGGAACTCACGCGTTCGGGACGCTGGCCGATGCTGCGCCGGCAACCGCCGCTGTTCACGGCGACGGACACGCCGATGGCGTCCGTGCGTTCGCTGGTCGTCGATCACCTCACCGGGATCTGGGCGCGGCCCGCGGCCAACGGCGTCAAGCCCGCCTAGCGGCCAGCGCCAGCCGCGAGCGCATGCGCGGCGGCGGATCGATGGTCCGCACGTAGCGCGTGACGAGCGCGGGCAGCCTCGCCGCCACGCAATCCCAGCCCTCCAGCCCCGCAGGCGCCAGCGCTTCCAGCAGCAGGCCCGCGGTCACGCGCCGTTCGAGTCCGCGCGCGCGCGGCGCGAAGCTGTAGTGCCAGGGCTCGGGACGCACGCCACCGCGATCCGTATCGAAGGGCCGATAGAACCCGTGACGGCGCGCGTGACGGTCCAGCCAGTCGGCGAGCCGCGCGAACGGGCCTCCCCTGCGGTACTCGGCCTGCACCAGCGCGGGCGCCACGCCTTCCGGCAGCGCAGCCCGGTCGTACAGGTCGAGGTCCGTACCCCAGTGGTGGCGACTGGCGCCCGGCAGCGCCGACCACACCAGGATCGCCGCGACGCGGCGCGCCGGTTCGAGGCTCGCGGCGACGATCTCGCGCCCGCGCGCGTCGAGCAACTTTCGCTCGCCGCGGAACTTGCCGTTCCAGATCAGCAGCTGCCGGTCGAAATCGCGGAAGGACGACGCCGCCACGAGGTCGATGCCCTCGCGTGCCGCTGCGGCGCGCAGGCCGAGGAAAGCGTCGGCGGTCGCGCCCTCGAGGCTGCAGCGTGGCGAAGGGATGTCGACGACGTGGGCCCGCGTCCGCCCGGTCAGCTCCAGCGGGCCCGGCGCGTCAGCCATCGGGAAGGCCGGCGACGTGGTCGAGCACCTTCAGGAAGGTGGCCTCGTCCTGCGCGCCCGACAGCGCGTACTTGCGGTTGAACACGAAGAATGGCACGCCGGACACGCCGGCCGCCTGCCCCTGGCGTTCGAGCTGCTCGACGGCGGCGTAGTCGGCGCGCGAGGCCAGCCGCGTACGCACCGTAACTTCATCGAGCCCCGCGGCCCCCGCGATCGCGACCAGCGTATCGAGGCTGCCGATGTCGCGACCTTCCTCGAAATAGGCACGGAACACCGCCTCCTGCACGGCGTCCTGGCAACCGGCCTGCTCGGCGATGAGCCCGAGCGCGTGGGCCGCGCGCGTGTTGGCCGAGAGCGCGATGCGCTCGAACTGGTAGTCGATGCCGATCTCGCGGCCGAGCGCCGTCAGGCGGACCTGCGAGTCGACCAGCACCTTGGGATCGCCGAACTTCTCGGACAGGTACTGCTGCCGGGGCAGCCCGCCCTCCGGCATGGCCGAGTTCAATTCGAATGGCAGCCAGCGCACCTGCACGTCGAGGTCGGGCCGCTGGGCCAGCGCCCGTTCGAAGCGGCGCTTGCCGAGGTAGCACCAGGGGCATACGGCGTCGGAAAAGATTTCGATGAGCATGGGCTGCATGCTCGCCATTGGCGGCGCCGGGATCAAGGGCCATCGGCGCGGTAAAGCATCTGTGTATTCCTTCACTGTACAGACCGCGTACAATTCCCGGCCGAACTGCGGGAGCAGCCCAGCATGTATTCGATCAAGGCAGTCTCCCAGGCGACTGGGCTCAGCATCGAGACACTCCGGGCCTGGGAGCGTCGTTACCGCATCGTCGAGCCGGTCCGTGACGGGAACGGGCGCCGCTCGTACCGCCCCGAGGACGTCGTCCGGCTGCGCAAGCTGCGCGAGGCCACCGAGCGCGGCCATCCCATCTCCAGGCTCGCGCTGTTGTCGCTGGACGAGCTCGGCAAGCTGCTCGTCGAGCCCGAGCCCGGCCATTCCAGGCGCGCGGCCTCCGCGGGATTCGCGGAAAAGATCGTCAAGGCCGCCGAAAATTACCGCCCTGGCGACGTGGATCAGCTGCTGGCCATGGCGCTGGCGCTGCAACCGCTGTCGCAGTTCGTCAACGACGTGCTGTCGCCGCTGCTCAACGAGGTCGGCGAGCGCTGGCACAGCGGCGAATTCAACGTCGCGCAGGAACGCATCGTCAGTTCCGCCGTGCGCAAGCAGGTGGGACAGGTGCTCGACACCTACAGCCGCATCGCCACCGGCCCGCTGATGGTGCTGACGACGCCCAGCGGCGAGCGCCACGAGCTCGGCATCCTGATGGCCGCGCTGCTGGCCGCGGCGCAGAACGTGCGCTGCCACTTCCTCGGCGCCGACCTGCCAGCCGATGCGATCGCGACCTACGCGTCCCGCGTCGGCGCGGACATCGTCGCACTGTCGGTGGTGATGTCGGAAGACCTTAACGTGGTCACGGATGAACTGGGCAGGCTCGCACTGTTCCTGCCCGAGCACATCGGGCTGTGGGCCGGCGGAGTGGGTTTCTCGCACCTCGATCCCAGCCGGCTTCCCGCACGCCTGCGCTTCTTCGACGACTTCAGGCAGTTCGAGCAGGAAGTCGAGCTGCTGCGCGCGCGCACGACGCGCTGAGCGGCGCCGCGGCGGCGCGCTGCTGCTATCCTCGCGGCATGCGCGCCATGGTGCTCCACCGGACCGGCTCGCCGCTCACGGCGGAGGACCGTCCCGTCCCGGTCCCCGGCGCGGGCAAGGTGCTCATCCAGGTGCGCGCCTGCGCGGTGTGCCGCACCGACCTGCACATCGTCGACGGCGAGCTGCCCACGCTGACGCTGCCCCGCGTTCCCGGCCACGAGATCGTCGGAACGGTGACTGCGGTCGGCCCGGGCGTCGCGCTTGCCGTGGGCACGCGCGTCGGCGTGCCCTGGCTGGCTTCCACCTGCGGGCATTGCGACTACTGCCGCTCGGGCCGTGAGAACCTGTGCGCCGATGCGCGCTTCACCGGCTGCCACGTCGACGGCGGCTACGCCGAGTTCGCACTCGCCGATCACCGCTACTGCCTCGCGCTACCGGACTCGCTGGACGACGTGCACGCCGCGCCGCTGCTGTGCGCGGGCCTCATCGGCTATCGCGCGCTGCGCCTGACGGGCGCCGCGCGACGCATCGGCCTGTACGGCTTCGGTGCCGCGGCACACCTCGTGGCGCAGCTCGCGATCGCGCAGGGCCGCGAGGTGTATGCCTTCGTGCGGCCGGGCGACCTCGACGCCGAGCGCTTCGCGCGGAGCCTCGGCGCGAAGTGGGCTGGGGCCAGCGATGCAGCGCCGCCCATACCGCTCGACGCCGCGATCATCTTCGCGCCGGTCGGCGCGCTGGTGCCAGCGGCGCTCGCGGCCGTGGCCAGGGGTGGCACCGTGGTCTGCGCGGGCATCCACATGAGCGACATCCCGCAGTTTCCCTATGCGCTGCTGTGGGGCGAACGCTCGCTGGTCTCGGTGGCGAACCTCACGCGCTTGGACGGCGAGGAATTCATGGCACTGGCGGCGACGCTGGACCTCAGGCCCGAGGTCGAGGTGCATCCGCTGGCCGAAGCCAATCTCGCGCTGGCGCGGCTGCGCGCCGGCCAGGTCAGCGGCGCTGCTGTCCTGGTGCCCTGAGACACCCGCCGCTCAGCGCGGCAGGGCCTTCTGCTCGGCCTCGAGGGACTCCAGGGTGCGCGCGGAGAGTTCCGTCGCCGCCTGGCCGAAGGCCTGCTCGAAGGCCGCCGCGATGGCGCCGAGGCGGTCCGCGGTCGCCGGCACCGCGGCGCTGGCCGAGTAGCTCGCGATCACTGCGCGGCCCTGGCGCCGGCCGAGGGTCGCGGCCAGCGCCACCTGCACGGTCGGCGGGCCCTTGCCGGCATAGCTGGCCTCGAAGCGCAGCACTTCGACCTGCAGCACGTGCGTGACGGTGAACGGCGAGCCCTCGCCCTGCACGGCACGCAGCCGACCCGAGTTGCGCAGCGCGTCGACCAGCAGCGACTGCACGACGATCGGCAGGTCCGCGCCCCAGCGCGCGCCCGCGAAATAGTCGAGGCGGCGGTCGGGATAGACGGCGGCGATACGCTCGCCCGCGAGTCCCGGCGCAGGCACCGGCAGCGGCAGCGAGAGTTCGAAGGGCAGGGTATCGCCCGCGGCCAGCGTCGGCGCCGACAGCCGGTAGGTCACAGGCAGCGGCGCCTCGCGCGTGAAGCCGCATCCCGAGAGGCCAGCCGCGAGAACGAACATGGCGACGACGATTCTCACGGCGGAACCTCCACCCCGGTGGCACGGGGCTGGTAGATGATCTGCGAGGGATCCTCACGCAGCGACCGTGCCAGGCCGCGGAACTCGCGGGCCGCATCACGCGACTCGCGCAGCAGCTGCTCGATCTCGAGCAGGCCCTCGCCGGTCAGGCGCGACAGGTTCTCGTCGTTGCGCGTGACGAACGCATCGAGGCGCGCGCTCGCCCTGGCAAGGTTGTCGGACAGCTCGCGCAAGCGCGCCGCGGCCGCCTTGAGCTCCGGCGTCGTAGCCCCGGTGAAGTCACGGACGTCGGCGGCCGCCGCCTTGACGTCCACGGCGGCCTTGCCGAGCTGGGCCACGAGTTCGCGCGCATCGCCGGTCAGCGGCGGCAGGTCGCGGCTGGCGCGCTCGAGGTTGCCGAGCGTCTGCGCGACCGACTGCACGTTGTCGTCGGACAGCACCGTGTTGAGGCGGTTGAGCACCTCGGTGGCGCGCGCGACGAGATCCGGCAGGCTCGACACCAGCACGTCGAACTCGGACTGCTCGGAGGGAATCACGGGATGGCGGATGCCCGCGACCGGGGGCTGGAGCCTGCGCTGCGGATCGGCAGGCTTGAGGTCGATGAACAGCAGGCCGGTCAGGCCCTGCAGGGTGAGGCGCGCCACGGTGGTCTTCGCGATCGGCGTGTCGGCGTAGATGTCGGCGATGACCTGCACGCGGCCCGGGTCGCGCTCGTCGATGGAAATGCGCTGCACGCGGCCCACCGAGACGCCGAGATAGCTGACGACACCACCCTCCGAGAGGCCGCTGACGCTGCCGCGGAAATAGATCTCGTAGCGCTGCTGCTCGCGCCGGTCGCGCGTGCCGGTGTACCAGGTCACGAACGAGGCGGCCATCACCAGCACCAGCAGCACGAATGCGCCGACCGTGACGTAGTGTGCATCCTTATCCATGGAGGGACTCCGCGGCCCGCGCCCGCTCGCCGTGGAAATACTCGCGCAGCCACGGGTGCGGATTGCGCAGGATCTCCTCGAGGGTTCCCGAGATCATTTTGCCGTCCACGAGCACTCCCACGCGGTTGCAGGTCCGGAAGATCGTATCGAGGTCGTGCGTGATCATGACCATCGTGAGCCCCAGGCTCTTCTGAAGGTACAGCACCAGGCGGTCGAACGCGGCGGCGGAGATCGGGTCGAGGCCCGCAGTGGGCTCGTCCAGGAACAGCACGGCCGGGTCCAGCGCCAGCGCGCGGGCCAGCGCCGCGCGCTTGATCATGCCACCCGACAGCTGCGCCGGGAACTTCGCGCCCGAATCGGCCGGCAGGCCGACCAGCGCGAGCTTCAGCGCCGCGAGCTCTTCGAGCACGTCGCGCGGCAGCCGGTAGTGCTCGGCGATGGGCAGGATGACGTTGTCGGCCACGGACAGCGAGCTCCACAACGCGCCGTGCTGGAAGGTCACGCCGTAGCGCCGCTTGGCTTCGCCGAGCTCGGCGCGCGACAGGCCCGTGAGCTCGCGGCCGTCGATCTCGACCGTGCCCGCGGTGGGCCGCTGCAGCCCGAGCAGGGTCCGCAGCAGCACCGACTTGCCGGTGCCGGAGCCGCCGACGATGCCGAATATCTCGCCCGCGCGGACCTCCATGTCGACGCCGTCGTGCACGACCTGCGTGCCGAAGCGGTTGACGATGCCGTGGCAAGCGATGACGACGCCCATCAGATGTCCAGCTCCATGAAGATCACCGCGAAGATCGCGTCGGCGAAGATCACGAGGAATATCGACTGCACGACCGCCTCGGTGGTCAGGCGGCCCAGTTCGCGCGAGGAGTCGCGCACCTGCATGCCGCGCAGCGTGCCGATGAAGGCGATCAGGAAGGCGAACACCGGCGCCTTGGCGACGCCCACCCAGAAGGTCGTCGAGGCGATGGCCAGCTCGACGCGCGCGATGTACTGGTCGAAGGAGATGTCGACGAGCGCCCAGCTCAGCAGCGCGCCGCCGGCAAGCCCCATGGCGTCGGCCACGACCGTCAGCAGCGGTAGCGCGATCATGAGGCCCAGCACGCGCGGCGTGACCAGCACCTCGACCGGGTCCATGCCGCTCGCGCGCAGCGCGTCGATCTCGTCGTTGAGCTGCATGACGCCCAGCTCCGCGGCGAAGGCGCTGCCGGAACGGCCTGCGACGATGATGGCGGTCAACAGCACGCCGAGCTCGCGCAGCACGGATACCGTGACGAGGTCGACCACGAAGATCTCGCCGCCGAACTGGCGCAGCTGTTGCGCGCCGATGTAGGCGACGATCACGCTGATCAGGAAGGCGATCAGGGCCACGATCGGCACGGCCGTGACGCCGGTTTCGTAGACGTGGCGAACGACCGAGGGCAGCCGGAAGCGTCGCGGGCTCGCGAGGGCGCGGACGGAAACCGTCATGACGGCGCCCAGGAAAGCCGTCGCTTCCACCGCGAGTTCGGCGGCGATTACCGCCTGCCGGCCCACGTAACGCAGGGGCTGGGCGACGACCGGCAGCGACTCCCTTGCCTCTGGCGGCTCGTGAGGCGCCTCGGCGGCGGCGCGGTCGATGAAGCCGACCAGCGCCGGTCGTTCGCCGCGCCAGGACACCTCGGCACCGGCTGCCGCGAGCCGGCCCTCTAGCGAGCGCAGCAGCCAGGCGCCGGTCAGGTCGAGCGCCTCGATGCCGGTGGCGTCCAGCGTCACGGACGCGCAGGCTATCACCGCACTCGCGCTGACCTCGCGCTCGAGCGCCACGCTCTCGTCCACGACCCACCTGCCCCGCAGCAGGAAGCACTTGCCGCCGTCCGCTGGCGCCGTGTCGATGTGCATGCGGGGTATCCCGGGGATCCTTCCCCGGGCTTCAAAGCTTCTTGTGGCTGCCGTCGCAGAGTGGCTCGGCGCCCGTCTGCTTGCAGTTGCAGAAGTACACGGCCTTCGACTCGGTCGCTTCGTACTTCATGGGTGTGATGTCGCTGCCCTTGTGCGAGCCGTCGCAGAACGGCTGCCCGGCGGAGCGGCCGCAGCGGCACCACCAGTAGCTCTTGCCGGCCTCCACCGCCACGCCGGCCGGCACCTTGGCTGCCACGAGTCTGTCGGTCATTAGCTAATCCTCCAGGCGGACGGGGGTTCTGGGCCCAACGATTGATGCTAACAGGCGCGGCCTGCGCCTCGATAGTCGTGGACACTCGCCCGACACGGGCGTTGCCGCCGGCCCCACCAGCCCGCAACATGAGGATCCAGCCAACGGCGGTGACGATGGGCGATAGCGCACTTCCCGACATCCTGCTCCTCCTGGCCGCGACGCTTGCGGTCGTCGCCGGCTTGCGCCGGCTGAACCTGCCGCCCATCCTGGGCTTCCTGGCGGTCGGCATGCTGCTGGGTCCGCACGCGCTGGCCTGGGTGCCGGACACGCCGGCCACCCGCACCCTGGCCGAATTCGGCGTCGTGTTCATGCTGTTCACGCTCGGCCTGGAGTTTTCACTGCCGCGCATGCTGGCGATGCGCAGCGAGGTGTTCGGCCTCGGCGGACTGCAGGTCGGATTGACCACGCTCGTGGTGGCCGTGATCGGCTGGTTCGCCGGCCAGTCGGTGACCGTCGCCATCCTGATCGGCGGCGTCGTCGCGATGTCTTCCACCGCCATCGCGCTGCGCCAGCTCACGGAACAGGGTGAGCTCAACCGCACGCACGGCCGTCTCGCCTTCGGCATCCTGCTGTTCCAGGACATGGCCTTCGTGCTGTTCCTCGCGCTCACCACGGTGGTGGTCGCGGGACAGGACGGCCACGACGCCCGCGAGATCGCTTCCGCGCTGACCAAGGCCGCGATCGCGCTGGGCATCGTGCTGGCCTCGGGCCGCTGGCTGCTGCGGCCCCTGTTCCACGAGATCGGTCGCAGCGGCACCTCGGAGCTGTTCACGCTCGCGGTGCTGTTCGTCGCGATGGGCTCGGCCTGGGCCACGCACGCCGTCGGCCTGTCGCTGGCGCTGGGCGCTTTCCTGGCCGGCATGATGCTGGCCGAGACCGAATACCGGCACCAGGTCGAGACCGGCATCCGTCCCTTCCGCGACACCCTGCTGGGACTGTTCTTCGTCACGATCGGCATGCAGCTGGACATACGACTGCTGTTCGAGGAGACGCTGCTCGTCGCCGCGCTGCTGGCGGGCATGCTCGTCATCAAGACCGCCGTGGTCGCCCTCGCGGCGCGACACTATGCGGGCGAGTGGTTCAAGTCCGTGCGCACGGGCATCGTCGTCTCGATGGGCGGCGAGTTCAGCTTCGCGCTGCTGGCCATCCTGCTGCATCGTGGCCTCGTGGCGCGCGAGGTCACCCAGCCGCTGCTCGCGGCGATCGTGCTGTCGATGGTGGTATCGCCGCTGATCCTGCGCCACAACAAGGCGATCGCGCGTTTCATCCTGCGCGAGAAGGGCAAGTCGCCGACCGCGATGGACCGGACCGCGGCGATGACCGACTCGGTCGCGGCGCGCGAGCACGTCGTGCTGTGCGGCTTCGGGCGCGTCGGGCAGAACGTCGGGCGCGTGCTCGAGAAGCACGGCTTCGAGTTCCTGGCGATGGACCTCGATCCCTACCGCGTGCGCACCGCGCGCGAGGCCGGCGAAGCAGTGATCTTCGGCGACTCGACCGACGAGGAGATGCTCAAGGCGGCCGGCGTGGAGCACGCGAGCGCGGTGGTGGTGAGCTTCGCGAACACGGACCAGGCGCTGCGCATCGTCGCGGCCGTACGGCGCCTGTCGGCGACGGTGCCGGTGCTGGTGCGCACCGCCGACGACGCACGGCTGGAACAGTTGCTCGCGGCGGGGGCCACCGAGGTCGTGCCCGAGACCTTCGAAGCCTCGCTGATGATCGTTTCGCACGCGCTGCTGCTGCTGGACGTGCCGATGTCGCGCGTGGTCAAGACCCTCAGGGAGATTCGCGGCGAACGTTACCGCCTGCTGCGCAACGTGTTCCGCCGCGAGGAGACCGACCCGCTGCACACGCCCGCGCTGATGCGCGAGGAACTCAAGACCGTTACGCTGCCGCCGGGCGCCTGGTCGGTCGGCCGGAGCATCCGGCAGGTGCAGGACCGCGGCGCCGAGGTGAGCTTCGCGGCCGTCCGCCGCGCCGACATCGTCGGCCGCGATCCGGACGCGGACATGGTGCTGCGCGAGGGCGACGTCGTGGTGGTCTACGGCACGCCGGAAGCCCTCGAGCATGCCGAGACAGTGTTGCTCGCCGGATGACGCGCCGGCCCCGATTCCACGGAGTATCGCGATGACGACGCTCGGAACGCCGCTCACGACCACCGCCACGCGCCTGATGCTGCTGGGCAGCGGCGAGCTCGGCAAGGAAGTCGCCATCGAGGCCCAGCGGCTGGGCGTCGAGGTGATCGCGGTGGACCGCTACGCCAACGCGCCGGCCATGCAGGTCGCGCACCGCTCGCACGTGATCAACATGCTCGACCCCGTGGCGCTGCGCGCACTGGTCGAGGCCGAACGGCCGCACTTCATCGTGCCGGAGATCGAGGCGATCGCCACAGCGGAACTCGTGGCGCTCGAGCGCGAGGGCTTCACGGTGATCCCGACGGCGCGCGCGGCGCGGCTGACCATGGATCGCGAGGGCATCCGCCGGCTCGCCGCGGAATCGCTGGACATCATGACCTCGCCCTATCGCTTCGCGTCCACCGAGGAGGAGTACCAGGCCGCCGTGTCGGCGATCGGCTTCCCCTGCGTGGTGAAGCCGGTGATGAGTTCCTCGGGCAAGGGCCAGAGCGTGCTGCGCGGTCCTGCCGACATCGAGCCCTCCTGGCAGTACGCGCAGGCCGGCGGCCGCGCCGGGCAGGGCCGGGTGATCGTCGAGGGTTTCGTCGACTTCGAGTACGAGATCACGCTGCTGACCGTCAGGCACGCGGGCGGCACGACGTTCTGCGCGCCGATCGGGCACCTGCAGATCGACGGCGACTACCGCGAGTCCTGGCAACCGCAGGCGATGTCGGCCGCGGCGCTTGCGGAGGCCCAGCGCATCGCTGGCGCGGTCACGGAGGAACTCGGCGGACGCGGCATCTTCGGCGTCGAGCTGTTCGTGCGTGGCGACGAGGTCTGGTTCAGCGAGGTCAGCCCGCGGCCGCACGACACCGGCCTGGTGACGCTCGCGTCGCAGGATCTCTCGGAGTTCGCGCTGCACGTGCGCGCCATCCTGGGCCTCGCCATTCCCGGCGTGCGCCAGCAGGGTCCGGCAGCCTCGGCCGCGATCCTGCTGGAGGGCGACAGCGACCGGATCGCCTTCGGCGGCCTCGCCGACGTGCTCTCGGCGCCGGATACCGGGCTGCGGCTGTTCGGCAAGCCGGAGCTGCGCGGCAAGCGGCGCATGGGCGTCGCGCTGGCGCTCGGCGCGGACATCGGGGCCGCGCGGGCGAAGGCGCGCGAGATCGCTCGCCGGGTAACCGAGGGCGCGCGGCTGGGCTGAGGCCCGGCCGATCAGGGCTCGCGGTAGAGGACTTCCCCGCGGAAGGCGCCGGGCGCGTCCTTGTGCAGGTCCCAGAACACCTCGGCGATGCGCGCCGGGTCGTACCAGGTGCCGGGCGCGATCGCGCCGCAAACCGTCACGGTAGCGGCGTGGATGCCGGCCGGCGCCAGTTCGCGCGCGAACGCGAGCGCCAGGTTGCGCATCGCCGCCTTGCCCACGCCAAGCGACGCGGCATCCACCCAGGGCTCGAAGGCCGATCCGCCGCCCGTGAAGATGATGCAGCCGCTGCCGCGCGCGCGCATCGAGGGCAGCACGGCCTGTGCGGCCGCGAGTGCGCCGCCGACGTTGACCGCGAGATCCTGCGCGAGATCGGCGGGCTCGAGCTGCGAAGGCACGGCCATGCGCAGCGTCGACGCGTTGAAGATCAGCACGTCCGGCTCGCCCAGCGCGGCGTGGACCGCGGCGAGTGCACGCGTGAGGGCGCCCGCGTCGGCGACGTCTGCCACCGCGCCCTGCGACTTCGCGCCCTGCTGTTCCAGCAGCGCCGACATGCGTTCCAGCGTGGAGGGCGTGCGGGCCACCATGCCGATCGCAAAGCCCCCGGCCGCGAAGCGCGCAGCGAGCGCCTGCGACAGGCCCGGGCCCATGCCCACGATCGTGCAGACCGGCGCTGGGGGCTTGACCATTTTCAGGTCTCGGCCTGGAGGTGCGCCTCGAGCAGCCACAGGTTCTTGTCGATCTCCTGCGAGATCGACGTGAACAGATCGGCCGTGCCGTCGTCACCCTGCTTCTGCGCCACGCCGATCGACTTGCGCAGCGCGCGCGCGAAGGCCGCGTAGGCGTTGGCCAGCGATTCGACGTGCGCCGTCCCGCTGGCGAGCTCGGCGGGGTAGGCCGGCAGCGTGCTGGCCTTTGCGACCAGCGCGAGCGTGCCGTTCGCAGTCCCGGCGAGCGTCGTGATGCGCTCGGCCATGTCGTCGATCGGCGCGTCGAGCCCGGCCGCCAGCCTGTCGAACAGCTCGTGCAGTGCGATGAAGCGCGGGCCCTTCACGTTCCAGTGCGCGTGCTTGGCCTGGAACTTGAGGTCGATGGCGTCGGCGAGCCGCGCGTTGAGCTCGATCGCGAGCTTGCGGCGCGCCTTCTCGGGAATGTCGATTCGCGTGTGGTGCATGACGGTCTCCTGGTGGCGACCATCATGCCAAAGTCGCACCCACACCCCAATCGAACCTGGCTATTACGGCGATAGGCGCAGCGAGGCGTTTCCCGAGCCCGTGTCGATGACGCCGCGGCCCGCGCCCTCTCCCAGCGTCACGATGCGTTTGCCATGATCCTCGCGGCTGGACGCCGTGGGCGCGTCGACCTGGATGTCGCCCGAGCCGGTGTCGATGACCAACTCCATCGACGGCAGCGCGGAGGTGACGATTTCAACATCACCCGAGCCGGTGTCGACGCGCAGCCTGCGCAGCGCGGCGAGGTCGCCCTGCATGTGGACGTTTCCCGAGCCGGTGTCCGCATCGAGCTCCTCTACGGCCGACAGTTGCGTGGCACGCACGTCGCCCGAACCCGTGTCGGCCTTGATCGAGCCCTGGTGGCGCTCGACCGTGACGTCGCCCGAGCCCGTGTCGGCCTGCAGCGCGCCCTTGCTGGCCGTGACGCGGACGGAACCCGAACCGGTGTCGGCCGAGAGCCGGCAGTCGCAATCCGCGACGGCGACGTCACCCGAGCCCGTATCGACGTCGAGGCGTCCCTTGAAGCCCCGGACGTTGACCTGGCCGGAGCCGGTGTCGAGCGAGAACTCGCCGGCCGAATCCTGCACGTCCTGCGAAGCCTGCGCGGAGTCGAGGCGGACCTTGCCGCTCACGCCGCTCGCGCGAAGGCTGCCCAGCGGGTTGCGGACGGTGAGGTTCGCGGACTCAGGCACGCGGATCAGCAGGTCGACGTGGACGTCGGCTGCATCGTCGCGATCGCCGGACAGGCGCACGCGCTTGCCGAGATACTCGACGCCCGCCGTTCCCCACCAGGAACTGCCGGGCGCATCGGCCCAGTAGAACTCGTCATAGGCGGCGAGCGGATACACCACCTTGAGCGACTGGCCGTCCGCCGCGTCACGCGTCTCGAAGCGCAGGGCTTCGGCGAGGCGACGCGCGGCGGCATCGTCCTTGCCGCTCGCGATCACCGTGGCCGTGACGTGGTAGCCGGTGCCGGCGTGGCGTTCCACCACGACCTTGCCCATGAGGTTGTCGACCTGCAGGCCGCTCGCCGCGGTCGCGTTGAAACTCCAGGCTTTCTGCAGCGTTGCGTCGGCGGCGGAAGCTGGCAGCGCGATCGTCAGGGCGGCAGCGGCCGTAGCCATCACTATGGCGTTGTGAAACATGGCGGAGTCCTTTCTGGTTGCGGGGCGTGAACCTTGGACGTTCACGCCCCGCGTAGGGTTTGAATCGCGGGTCTGATCAGAGCGACTCGTCGCGGTAGCGGCGGATCCACACGGCTGCGGCGAACAGCAGGGCCGCGGCGACGAGGCCGGCCCACAGCGCGGGGTCGGTGAAGAAGTCGCCCATCAGGCCGAGCAGTTGCTCGGGTCCGCCCACGGTCACCTGGTCTTCGCTGACCTGCACGCCGAAGAACGCGCCGTCGCGCTCCGCACCCAGCCCGTTGGTGAGCACGCCGGTGAGCCGGCTGCCGACCAGCGTGCCGATGTAGTTGGTGTGGAACAGCAGCTTCTCGGCGATCGACAGGATCACGGGAGGCAGCACCGCATACAGGAACGGGTTGCGGGGCGCCCAGGCCGACCAGGCCAGCAGGTAGCCCACCACCGGCGCATACCACAGCGCGAAGATCACGCCGATGTAGAGCGATACCGCCACGCCGGCGAGCAGCGCGGTGGGATCGAGCAGCAGCGTGTTGCCGAGGCGGATCGAACCGACGATGGCCACACCCCACTGGGCGATCACCGAGGAAGCCATCGCCACGAGCGGCACCACGACCAGCGCGGTGGCGGCTTTCGAGAGGACGGTCTCCGAGTCGGACAGCGGCAGGGACTTCCAGAACAGTACCGAGCGGTCGCGACGGTCGCCGTACAGCGCATCCACCGCGTAGAAGAAGGACTGGAAGAACGCCCAGATGAAGAACAGCATCGTGATGCCGAGATAGATCGCAGCGACGATCTTCGCCTGCTTATCCGGTGTGAAGCGTGGATCGAGCGTCAGTTCCTGGACGCCGTGGAACCCGAAAAGCGAAGCGACGACCAGGATGCCGGCGGCGATCGGCATGCCGAGCCAGATCGAGCGGTTTTCCCAGAGCTCGCGCTTGATGAGCCAGTTGAAGCGGTTCATGACCGGCCTCCTTCCATGACGGCGACGAAGAGATCGGCCACCGAGGGCACGCCGACCTCACCGAGTGGCTCCAGCGCATCGCGCGCGACGCCCTTGAACAGCATGTGCGTGCGCCCGAGGCCCGCGCGCTCGCCGATCGGGTTGAGGCGCCGGGCCGCCTCGAGCTGGTCCGGGCGCACCGCGACCTGCCGGTACTCTTCCTGCACGGCGTCCATCGATGCGTCGAGCACGATGTGGCCGTTGTTGATGAACAGCAGGTCCGTGAGGATGTGCTCGATTTCCTCGACCTGGTGCGTGGTCACGAGGATCGTGCGCTGCTCGTCGAAGTACTCGTTGAGCAGCGTGTCGTAGAACTTCTTGCGCATCAGGATATCGAGGCCGAGCGTGGGCTCGTCGAGCACCAGCAGCTTGGCGTCGATGGCCATCACCAGCGCGAGGTGCAGCTGGGTGATCATGCCCTTCGACAGTTCCTTGACGCGGCTCGAGCGCTTGATCTGCGTGCGCTCGAGGAACTGCTCGCAGACGTCACGGCGGAAGCGCGGGTGCGTGCCGGCCACGAAGTCGATGGCCTGGCTGACCTTGATCCAGCGCGGCAGCACCGCGACGTCGGCGATGAAGCAGACGTCCTGCATGAGCTTGTGGCGCTCGCTGTAGGGATCGAGGCCGAGCACCTTGAGGTCGCCCTCGTAGCGCGTGAGGCCCAGGATCGCCTTGAGCGCGGTGGTCTTGCCGGCGCCGTTGGGTCCGATCAGGCCGACGATGCGTCCTTCCCCGACCGTGAAGCCGACGCCGTCGAGGGCGCGCGACTTGCCAAAGGACTTGGTCAGTCCGCGGGCTTCGATGACGTTGTTCACTTCCCCTCCTCCCGTTCTTTCCCGTCCTTGGGCATCGCGGCCAGCAGGTCGGCCGTGTCCAGGTTCAGTCGCTGGATCGTGGCGACGATCTTCGGCCACTCTTCCTCGACGAAGCGCTGGCGCTCACCCTTCATGAGGGCGACGCGGGCGCCGTCGGTGATGAACATGCCGCGTCCGCGCTTCTTCTCGACGAGCTGCTCGTCGACCAGCTGCTGGTAGCCCTTGAGGACCGTCAGCGGGTTCAACCGGTACTCGGCCGCCACGGTGCGCACCGAAGGCAGCGGGTCGCCGTCACCGAGGACGCCCTCGAGGATCATGGCCACGACCCGGTCCCGCAGTTGGCGGTAGATCGGCTGGCTGTCGTTCCAGTTGGTTTCCATGGTGTGGTGCGCCGTGTGATATGGCCTAGTACAACACTACTTTAGCAGGGCACCGGTCGTCGATACCGACTTGCTGCCCCTGGCCGCTTCCGCGACCATCATCGGCAGGCGCGCGGCCGTAACGACGACTTCCGGAAGCATCGCGACCTGGGCGGACGCCGGGCTGTCGGTCAGGCGCTTCGCCGTGACCGTGATTTCCGGCAGCGAGGCGAGCATCTCGGCGGTGGCGACGGGCTTGCCGTCGACCAGCAGCACAGGCTCGCCGACCTCGATCGTGCCCTTGGGCGCGCCGATCAGGTGACCCTGGTCCAGCACAGCCATGCCGGACATCACCACGACTGCCGCCGCTACGCCGCTGAGGGCCTTACGCGCATTGAAAGCAACCATCGTGAACATGACCTTCTCCTTCCTAAGTGGGTCCGGCATCCATTGCCGGTCCGTTCGATCTCTGGAGGCCGTCCCGCCGTTTCGGTAGTGACTTGCCTCTCTGGTGTTGTAGTTAACTACAACACCAAATCAATGGCAAGTCCTTTTTGAGATCTTTTTTGAGGGAGCAGGGGTTTTTCAATAAAAACAATTGCTTGGGAAGCGGCTGGGCGGGATTCGAGGACCTTGGTGGGCGCCTTTCGGGCCGATTTCGAGTGAAATCTGCGCAGCACCAGAGCGCTCGCGGGCAAACTAACTGACCCGAAACAGCTTCCCGAGCCCGCCATGCAGCCCATCCACGCGGACATCACGCGCGCCAGCACGCCGGAACCCGCCTTCTATACCGATCCCGCGCTGCTCCTGGCCGAGGAAACGGCCGTTTTCGCCCGCTCGTGGCAGTTCGTGGGCCATGCCTCGCAACTCGCGCGGCCCGGCGACTACTTCACGACCACGCTCGGGCGCGAACCGCTGGTGTTCGTCAACGACGACGGTGTCCTGCGCGGTTTCTTCAATGTCTGCCGTCACCGCGCGGGCACCGTGGCGGTCGGTTGCGGGCGCACGAAGCGGCTGGTCTGCCGCTATCACGGCTGGGCCTACGATCTGTCCGGGCGGCTGCGGACCGCGCCCGAGATGGAAGGCGCGCAGGACTTCGACAAGGCCGACATCAAGCTGGCGCCCGTTGCCGTGCATCAGTTCGGCCCGCTGCTGTTCGCGGCGCTCGACCCGACCACGCCGTCCTTCGACGACTTCTACCCGGACCTCAGCGCGCGCTGCGCGCCGCTGGGCCTCGAACGCATGCAGCACTTCATGACGCGCGATTTCCACGTGGCGTCGAACTGGAAGATCTACGTCGAGAACTTCCTCGAGGGCTATCACATCCCCGCCGTGCATCCGGCGCTGAACCGCGAGCTCGACTACCGCGCCTACGTCACCGAGCTCGGCAAGCGCCACGTGCTGCAGTACGCGCCCGTGCAGGCCGGCACCGCGAGCCTCTACCGCGACGGCGCCGGCGACGGTTCCGCCTACTACTTCTGGCTGCACCCCAACGTGATGCTCAACATCTACGAGGGCCTGCTGCAGACCAACGTCGTGATCCCCGACGGCGTCGACCGCTGCA
>JADZCS010000253.1 GCA_020851435.1 Gammaproteobacteria bacterium
AGTCCCTCGAGGTTGTAGTAGGGATTGTTGAGCGCGTGGATCTCCAGCTCGCAGCCGTTGCAGGAGCCGGCGTCGACCTGCCGGATCGCGAGCGCCTGGCCGAGGATGTCCAGGATGTCCTTGTGGATGCGCTCGATCTCGACGAGCTCGAAGTCGCTGGCCAGCGGTGCGGGTTCGCTGACGATGCCCTTGCGCGCGATGTGCCTGAGGATGTTCCACATCAGAGGTCGTGCCCCGAATAGCTCAGGTTGAACGACTTGTTGATCAGCGGGAAGTCCGGAACGATGTTGCCGATGATGGCGTGTTCGAGCACGGGCCAGTTCTGCCACGAGGGATCGTGGCAGTGGCAGCGCAGGATGCGGCCGTCGGCGCCGGTCTCGAGCGACACCAGCACTTCGCCGCGCCAGCCCTCCACCCAGCCCGAGCCCAGCGCGGCCTTGCCGGGCGGCGCCAGCGTCGCACGCAGCGGGCCCGCAGGCAGCTCCGCGCAGACGCGCTTCACCAGTCGCAGCGATTCCAGCGCCTCGTCGAAGCGCAAGGCCACGCGGGCCGCGACGTCGCCCTCGCGTCGCGTCGACATCGTCACGCCGAGGCGATCGTAGGGAAGCCAGCCCTGGCCGCAGCGCAGGTCGAAGCCCTGCCCGCTCGCGCGTCCGGCGAGTCCGGTCAGCCCCAGCCTGGCGGCGAGCTCCGGCGTGACCGTGCCGGTGGTCAGGAAGCGGTCCTGCAGTCCGGCGTGCTCGTCGTACACGGTGCGCAGCTGCCGGAGCTCGAGTTCGACGACGTCGCACTGGCGCTGCATGCGCAGGGCGAGCGCCGGATCGAGGTCGATACCCGTCCCGCCCGGCACCACCGCGTCCATCATGAAGCGATGGCCGAAGGCCTCGTGCGAGAGTCGCTGCCAGTCCTCGCGCAGCCGCGAGAACTGCGCGAGGCCGAAGGACAGTGCCGCGTCGTTGCCCAGTGCGCCGAGGTCGCCGAGATGGTTGGCCACGCGCTCGCGTTCCAGCATCAGCGCGCGCAGCCACGCGGCGCGCACCGGGATCTCGCAGTCCCAGGCCGACTCCAGCGCCATGCAGTAGGCCCAGGCGTAGGCCACCGTGGAGTCGCCGGAGACCCGGCCGGCCAGGCGGTGGGCCTCGAGCGGGGCCAGTTCGGTGAAGCGGCGTTCGATGCCCTTGTGGACGTAGCCGAGGTGTTCCTCGAGGCGCAGCACCTTTTCGCCCACCACCGAGAAGCGGAAGTGGCCAGGCTCGATGATGCCCGCGTGCACGGGGCCGACGGCGATCTCGTGCACGCCGTCGCCCTCGACGCGTACGAAGGAATAGTCGGGCGGCACGCTACCCGCCGGCGCACCCGCCGGCTGAGCATCGTGCTGCAGGGGTGGCGCGCCGGGCGCCCACAGGCCGTGATCCAGCCAGGGCCGCGTGTCGGCCTGGCCGTCGGCACGCAGGCCGGAAAGATCGGCCATCGCGCGCTGCATGCGGCCCGCGCAGGCGAACACGCCGCCGAGGTCGGGGAACGAGTCTTCGGATTCCGCCAGCGTGAGTTCCAGCCACGCGAGTCCCTGCGGCAGCGCATAGGCCACGCAGGCCACCTGGCCGCCGCCGGTTCCGCGCCGGTCGACGCCCCACATCGAGACGAGGCGGCCGCCGACGGTGGCGGCGGCGATCGCCGCCGTGTTCCAGGCGTCGCGATCGACGCAGCCGTGCCAGACCGGCAGGGGTGCCGGCAGCCGCCGGAGCTCCAGGCCGATGTCGGCGCCCGGCACGAGGCTTGCGGGTAGTACTTCCAGGGCCATGGTCAGTTCCCCAGCATCGCCGCGGCCTGGCGGTACCAGCCGTCGAGGTAGGGCGGGATGTACAGGCCCAGCATCAGCGCGAGGCCGAGGTGAGTGAACACGGGAAGCAGCGCCGGCGGATGCGCCAGCCGCTTGACGTTGGTCTCGCCGAACACCATGGGCTGGACGCGGTTGAACACCGAGGCGAAGGCCACCGCGAGCGCGATCAGCAGCAGCGGCGTGGCCCAGGGCTGCTCGCGCATCGCGGTGGTGACGATCAGGAACTCGCTGGCGAACACGCCGAAGGGCGGCATGCCCAGGATGGCCAGCGAGCCGAGCATGAGTCCCCAGCCGACCGTCGGGCTCACCTTCATGAGTCCGCGGATGTCCTCCATGATCTGCGTGCCGGCCTTCTGCGTGGCATGGCCCACGGCGAAGAAGATCGCCGACTTGACCAGCGAGTGCACCGTCATGTGCAGCAGCCCGGCGTAGTTCGCGATCGGCCCGCCGAGCCCGAAGGCGAAGGTCATCAGGCCCATGTGCTCGATGGACGAGTAGGCGAACATCCGCTTCACGTCCCGCTGGCGGATGATGAAGAACACCGCGGTGACGACCGACAGCAGGCCGAAGCCCATCATCAGGTGGCCGGACAGCTCGCTCTGCAGCGCGCCGTCGGTCAGCACCTTGCAGCGGAGCACCGCGTACAGCGCGACGTTGAGCAGCAGGCCGGACAGCACGGCGGACACCGGCGTCGGGCCCTCGGCGTGCGCGTCGGGCAGCCAGTTGTGCAGCGGCACGAGGCCGACCTTGGTGCCGTAGCCGATGAACAGGAACGCGAACGCGAGCGTGATGATGTTCGGGTCCAGCTGGGCCTTGACCGCGTCGAGGTTGGTCCACAGCAGCGAGCCGCCGCCGGCGCCGACCACCTTCTCCGCCGCCATGTACAGCAGCACGGTCCCGAACAGCGCCTGCGCGATGCCGACGCCGCACAGGATGAAGTACTTCCACGCCGCCTCGAGGCTGGCGGCCGTGCGGTAGACGCTGACCAGCAGCACGGTGGTCAGCGTGGCCGCCTCCATGGCCACCCACAGGATGCCCATGTTGTTGGTGGTCAGCGCCAGCAGCATCGTGAAGCTGAACAGCTGGTACATGCTGTGGTACAGCCGCATGCGGCCCGGGTTCATCTTGCCGTGGTCGCGCTCGACGCGCATGTAGGGCCGCGAGAAGATCGACGTCGTCAGTCCGACGAACGCCGTGAGCGTCACCAGGAACACGTTCAGCGGATCGATGTAGAAGGCCTTGGTCCAGACCAGCAGCGGGCCCTGCTCGACGACCAGGCCGGTGAGCACGCAGGCGGCGAGGAAGGTGCAGAGGCTGAAGCCGACGTTGACGTCGCGCGCGCCGTCGCGGTGGCCGACCAGCGCCAGCACCAGGCCGCCCAGCAGCGGAATCGCCAGCAGGAATGCCAGGACGTACAGCTCAGTCCTCCTTCAGCTTCTCGAGGTGGCGGATGTCGAGGCTGTCGAACTGCTCGCGGATCTGGAACATGAACACGCCGAGGATCAGCACGCCGATCAGCACGTCCAGCGCGATGCCCAGCTCGACCACCATGGGCATGCCGTAGGTCGCCGAGGTCGCGGCGAAGAACAGCCCGTTCTCCATGGCCAGGAAGCCGATCACCTGCGGCACGGCCTTGGCGCGCGTGATCATCATGAGCAGCGACAGCAGCACGCAGGCGAGCGCGATGCCCAGCGTGCCGCTGGCGAGCGCCGAGGACAGCCGCGCGATCGGCTGCGCCAGGTTGAAGGAAAAAATGACCACCACGATGCCGATCAGCATGGTCGTCGGGATGTTGATGAGCGTCTCGACGTCCCAGCGGATCTCGAGGCGGTCGATGACCCTGTGCAGCAGCCACGGGATCAGCAGCACCTTGAGCACGAAGGTGATGCCGGCCGACAGGTACAGGTGGTGCTGGTCGGTCACGTAGCCGACCACCACCGTCGCCAGCACCAGGGTCACGCCCTGCATCGTGAACAGGTGGATCAGCGACACGATGCGCCGCTGCGAGATCATGGCGAAGGCCAGCATCAGCAGCACGGCGCCGAGCAGGTTCACGAACTGTGTCAGCAGCAGGCTCACGTCATTTTCCCAGCAGCAGGTGCACGAGCAGGCCGATCACCGCCAGCAGGAAGGCGGTGGCCAGGTACTCGGGCACGCGGAAGATGCGCATCTTCGCGCTGACAGTCTCGAGCGCTGCGAGCAGGAAGCCGCCCACGGCGAGCTTCAGCGCTAGCGCAGGCGCCGCCAGCAGCATGGCCAGCGGCGCGTGCGCCTCCGCCACGCCCCAGGGGAAGAACAGCGCGATGCCGATGCACGAGTAGGCGAAGAGCTTGAGGCTCGCCGCCCACTCGATGAGCGCGAGGTGGCGGCCCGAGTACTCCAGCACCATGGCCTCGTGGATCATGGTCAGCTCGAGGTGCGTCGTGGGGTTGTCCACCGGCACGCGCGCATTCTCCGCGAGCAGCACCAGCGTGAAGGCGACGCCGGCGAAGGCCAGGCCCGGGTAGATCATGAACTCGCGGTGCGCGAGCGTCTCGACGATGGTGACCAGCGAGGTGGAGCCGGAGATCAGCGAGGCCGAGAACAGCACGGCCAGCAGCGCCGGCTCCGCCAGGAAGCCGACCAGCATCTCGCGCCGCGCGCCCATGCTGCCGAAGGCCGTGCCCACGTCCATGGCCGCCAGCGAAATGAACACCCGCGCCAGCGCGAACAGGCCGACCAGCGCGATGGCGTCGGCCGCCGGCGCCAGCGGCAGGTCCGTGGACAGCGTGGGCACGATACCGCTGGCGAGGGTCATGCAGCCGAACACGATGTAGGGCGCGGCGCGGAACAGCCGCGAGGCGTTGTCGGCGACCACCGATTCCTTGTTGAACAGCTTGTGCAGCACGCGGTAGGGCTGCAGCAGGCTCGGGGCCGCGCGGTTCTGCAGCCAGGCGCGACACTGGTTGACCCAGCCCGTCAGCAGCGGAGCCGCGCCGATCGCGATGACGATCTCCAGCGCCTGCGAAATGAGGCCGGAGAGGCTCATCGCATCACCAGCAGCAGCGTCACCACGAGCGTGACGAAGCTGTAGAGCAGGTAGACGGAGATCCGGCCCTGCTGCAGCAGGCCGACCAGCCTCGCGATCCAGTTCGCGGACTGCGCGACCGGCAGGTACAGCCAGCGCCACGAAGGATCTTCGACGGTGACGCGGTAGCGAGGCTTGTCGTCGAACGGCGTCGGCAGCTCGCGGTTCATGCGGAAGAAGGGCTCGAAGATCTGGCGGATCGGCTGGCCGAAGCCCTCGGCCGTGTCCTGCATGCGCGCGGTTCCCCACGGGAAGCCGCAGGCCCAGGGTGGGGCATGGCGCATGCGCCCGTGGTAGAGCCCGCGCACGAGCAGGTAGGCGAGCGCGAAGCTGCCGAGGATGCACAGCAGGAACACCAGCGGGCCGTAGCTCGCCTGCTCGACGCTGTTCGGCGCGAGCAGCCAGCCGCTGGCCGATACCTGCGCGCCCAGGCCCGCGGTCACCAGCTGCCGCGTGACCGGGTCGATCAGCTGGATGAACTGGGTCGGCAGCATGCCCAGCGCCAGGCAGCCGGCCACCAGCCACAGCATGCCGGCGCGTTCCCAGGAGCCGGCGTCGTGCGCGTGCGCGAGCTTCTCCTCGCGCGGCTGGCCCAGGAAGATGACGCCGAAGAACTTCACCATCGTGTAGCCGGCCAGCGCCGCGACCAGCGCGATGACCGCGGCCACGACCGGGATCAGCATGGTCAGCAGCGGCACGGGCAGGTCGGGCGTGAACAGGAAGCTCTGCAGCAGCAGCCATTCGGCGACGAAGCCGCCGAGCGGCGGCAGGCCCGCGCCGGTGAGCACGGCCAGCAGCATGAGCCAGGCCACCCAGGGCATCGTCCGGATCAGGCCGCCCAGCTTGCCGAGATTCCGCTCGGCGGTGGCGTGCAGCACGCTGCCCGTGCCGAGGAACAGCAGGCTCTTGAAGCAGGCGTGGCTGGCGACCTGGTACAGCGTGGCTGTCAGGGCCAGCGCCGCCATGGGCTTCATGTCGTAGGCGGAGAAGATCAGCGTCAGGCCCATGCCGACGAACAGCAGGCCCATGTTCTCGATCGACGAATAGGCCAGCAGCCGCTTCATGTCGGTCTGCACCGAGGCGAACACGACGCCGAACAGGGCCGTGGCCAGGCCGACGGCCAGCAGCACGCCGCCCCACCACCACAGGTGCACCTGCAGCAGGTCGAGCGAGACGCGCAACATGCCGTAGATGGCGACGTTGAGCATGACGCCGCTCATCATCGCCGACACCGGCGACGGCGCGGCCGGGTGCGCCTCGGGCAGCCACACGTGCAGCGGCAGGATGCCGGCCTTGGCGCCGAAGCCCAGCAGCGCGAGCAGGAAGCCCACCGAGCCCCACAGGGGATCCAGCGCCTGCATCCGCATGTTGGCGAAGGTGTAGTCGCCGGTGTTGGCCTGCAGCACGCCGAAGCACAACAGGATCGCGATCGCGCCAACGTGCGCCATCACCAGGTAGAGGTAGCCGGCGCTGCGCACCTCGGGAATGCGGTGGTTGGCGGTGACCAGGAAGAACGACGACAGCGCCATCGTTTCCCACATCACCATGAAGGAATAGGCGTCGTCGGCCAGCATGACCAGCACCATGCTCGCCAGGAACACGTGGTACTCGAAGCACAGCAGGCCGGGTGGCGTGCCCTCGCCGCGGCGGAAGTAGCCGGCGGCGAACAC
Organism: Gammaproteobacteria bacterium; assembly: GCA_020851435.1. GTDB lineage: Bacteria > Pseudomonadota > Gammaproteobacteria > Steroidobacterales > Steroidobacteraceae > JADZCS01. The sequence goes on from JADZCS010000253.1 coordinate 6,578, forward strand.
GGAAATGCCGGCGGAGGCGGCGCCGGTCACCATGATGAAGAAGGCGTTGAGGCTGTCGAGCTGGAAGTGGAAAGGCAGGCTCGGCAGGCCGATCGGCAGGATCACGACCTGCGCGGCGCCGCTCACCGCCGCGGCGCCGATGCCGAAGGCGGCCAATCCCAGCAGTCCCCCGAGCGGGAACAGCACGCGCGAGACGACCGGGAAGTTGCGCAGCGCGACCACGCCCGCGGCGCCCAGTGCCAGCCAGCCCGCCACGACCACCATCAGCCAGTCGAGTGCGAGCCACTGCGCGAGGGGTGGCATGCCGCTCATGGGCTCAGGTGTCCTCGGATCCCGTCGGCGCCGAGGCCGGTCCGGTCGCGTAGCTGACGCCGTGCTGGGCGAGGTAGTCGCGGATGAGCTGGCGCACGACCTGCGACGGCGTGCGGTCCTGCAGGGCGCACAGGCGCTCGAAGGCCGCCTTCTTGTCGGGGTCGATCAGCAGCGTCAGGCGCGCGGTCTTGCGTTCCATGTCTCACCACATGTTAATGCGATGATAATAAGGTTCGCATCATACTCCCGACCGTGGCGCCCCGCCAAGCGGGAGGGCGGCCGCCGTCACCCCATGAGGCCCTCGCGCCGGTACAGCCGCCCGGCAACCCAGGCCAGAGCCACCCCCAGGGCCAGCGTCGACGCCATCGAGACCGCCAGGTAGGTGGCCGGCAGCGGCTCGGCCTTGAGCAGCCCCTGGATGACCAGGTGTTGCGACATCGAGGGCACGGCCATCCAGGCCAGCGTCGGCTTGACGTTGAGCACGCCGGCGATCGCGATCGGCAGCGTCGGCACCAGCATCATGATGCCCAGCCAGGTCTGCGCTTCCTTGTAGCTGCGCGTGAAGGACGCGACGATCGTCATGGCCGAGGCGCCGACCAGCGTGAAGGGCAACACGGTGATGAACACCTTCGCCACCACGTCGGGCCCGAAATTGGCCGACATGCCGATCTGCTCGAGCGGCACGATGCCCAGCGCCTGCGAGGTCGTGAGGCACACCAGGGCGAGCGCCAGCGACATCAGCGCGGCCGCGCCAGCGACCTTGCCGTAGATGAGGTGCTCCCGCGGCACGGGCGCCGTCAGCAGCGATTCCAGCGAGCCGCGCTCGCGCTCGCCCGCGGTGGCGTCGATGGCGAGATAGAGTCCGCCCATGAGCATCACCAGCAGGATGATGTAGCTGAGCATGCCCAGGATCAGCGTGGCGCGGCCGCTGGGCGTGGACACGTCGACATCCTCGACGACTACCGCCTGCGCCACCAGGGGCGAGACGCCGCGCACCTGCAGCCGCATCGCGCCGATCATGCCGCCGTAGTTCTGCAGCAGCCTTCGCGTGCGGTCGGCACGCTTGTCCGCCTCGTTGTCGGCGCCGTCCGCGAACAGCAGCACGCGCGCGGGGTCGCTGGCGCGGAAGCGCTCGCCGAAGGCATCCGGGATCACGAGCACGGCGGACTCGGCGCCCGAGGCGATCCACTCGCGGGCCTTGTCCGCGTCGCCCTGGCGCAGCGTCACGTCCATGCCGTGCTCGCGCAGGTACTGCACGAGGTTGGGAGCGTTGCGCTCGCCGACGACCGTGATCCGGATCTCCTCGTCGATCTTGCCGAGGTTCTGCTTGAGCGAGAGCGACATCGCGCCCGAGAAGAACAGGGGCACCAGCAGCGGCCCGGTCACGATCGAGGAGATGAACGTGCGGCGGTCGCGCAGCGTCTCGCGCAGTTCCTTCGCCATCACGGTGAGGATCGTGCGGATCATGCGAGCCCCTCGCGTTCGCCCAGCACCTTGACGAAGGCCTCCTCCAGCGAGGCCGCCTCGTAGCGGGCGACCAGCTCGTCCGGCGTTCCCGCAGCCACCACCTTGCCGTGATCGATGATGACGACGTCGTCGCACAGCATGGCGACCTCCTGCATCACGTGGCTCGAGAACAGCACGCAGTGGCCACGGGCCTTGAGCCCGCGGATCAGCTCGCGCAACGCGCGCGTGGCCATGACGTCGAGCCCGTTGGTCGGCTCGTCGAGCAGCACGTTGCGCGGCGCATGCACCAGCGCCCGCGCGATGCCCACCTTGACGCGCTGGCCCTGCGAGAAGCCCTTGGCGCGGCGGTCGGCGAATTCCTGCATGCCGAGCTCCGTAATGAGCTCCTCGATGCGCTGCTCGAGCGCGGGCCCGCGCAGGCCGTGCAGCTCGCCGAAGTAGCGCACGTTCTCGCGCGCGGTGAGGTTCTGGTAGATGCCCGCCGCGTGCGGCAACACGCCGATGCGGCGCCTGGCCTCGAGGGGGTTGGCCACCACGTCGACGCCGTCGATCTGCGCGCCGCCGGAATCCGGCTTGAGCATGGTGTAGAGCACGCGCAGCGTCGTCGACTTGCCCGCGCCGTTGGGCCCGAGCAGGCCGGTGATGCGGCCGTCCGGCGCGGTGAAGCTGACGCC
>JADZCS010000254.1 GCA_020851435.1 Gammaproteobacteria bacterium
CAGGCCGGCCGAATCGTGGAGTTCGGTGATGATGTCGAATTCCTGGCCCCGGTCGCCGTCGCGATGACCCTCGACGTGACAGGCCAGCCGGTACCGGCCGTCCTGCGGCAGCGGCCGGAACTGCTCGATCTGGTTCGCGATGTGGATGAGGCCCATGAGCCGGACGACGAAGAGGTCGTGGGTCATCAGCGCCAGGTGCATGGACATCGCCAGCACGTGCGGATAGGTCACGGGCAGGCGCCCGTCCTGGGCGAAGCCGCAGACCTCTCGATAGCGTCCTACGTGTCGGGCATCAACCGCGAGGGAGGCCACCTCGGCCTCGAGGCGCGGCACCGTGACCCCGTCGGGCAGCAGGGGCGCACGTCGCGCAAACAGCGCCTGGGGGTAGTACCGCCAGACGCTGGGTGCCGAGGCAAACTGGTAGTGAACTGCCGATTTCACCTAACCCCCGCGGGTCTCGCGACCCCACCGCGGGGTCGTCAGGGAACGACCCTGTCGATGATCAGCGTCACCGGCTTGCCGTTCTTGAAATCATAGCGGAGTTCGCCGAACAGGTCGCCGCTACTCGCCTGCGGGCGACCGGACAGCGACACGCGGGCCACGAGCGTCAGTTCGCCGAACTGGGTCAGCTTCACGCCCTCGGTCATCACGTCCTTGTCCGTGAGGCTGATGCTGAACGGCAGTTCGCCCGCCGTCTTGCGTACGGCAGCCACGGGCGGGCCACCAGCGACCGGGCGAGCGAGTACGAACAGGGCGGCCTCGGGCTTGGCCAGCGGCTTCAGGGCGGGCGCGATCTCGACGCGGGCGCTGATGCCGTTGCCGGCAGGGCCTGTCGCCGCAGGCGCGGCTGGCGCCTGGGCCACGGGCGCGGGCGCCTTGCCCAGCTTGGTGTCGAGTTCCGCAATGCGCTCGCTGAGCAGCTGCTTGATGTTCTCGGGGACGTCGGCAACCGCAGCCAGCGCACCCCAGCGGTCGCGGGCCAACTGCCACTGCTCCTTGCGATAGGCGACCAGGCCGCTGTACCAGAGGGCCTTCGGGTTGCCGGGTTCCGCGGCGATGGCCGACTCAAACATCGCGCCCGCTTCGCCGTCGAACTCGGCCTCGTTGACCAGCACGCGCGCCTCGGCTGCGCCGAGCACGGCATCGACGTCGGCGCCCTTCGTGAGGTCAAGGGCCTTTTCGTAGGCTTCACGGGCCTTCCCGTAATTGCCTGACACGACATAGGTGCGGCCGAGCATCTTCCAGCCTTCCACGTCGTCCGGCTGCGCCGCGAGGCGCTCGACCAGCTTGGCCGCGGCTTCATCGAGCGAACCGCTGTCGCCGGCAGCGCCGTGCGGATTGGAAGCTTCCGAAATCTGCGCGGCCGGATCCCAGGGCCAGTTGCTCCAGTTGGCATACAGCACGCCGGCCAGCAGCGGGATCAGGACCGCGAGGATCGCGAGCGAGGTGCGGTCCGGCGCCGGCAGCTGGTCGCCCGCCTTTTCGGCTCGCGACTTGAGCAGGGGCCAGGCAACGACCGCAATGGCGGCCAGCGCCATCAGGATGGCGAGAATGACGAATACTGTCACGGTGACTCCGAGTCCGAATCGAGCGCGGCCGGGTTCTCGCGCGCCGCGCGAGCCTGCCGCAGGATGATGCGTAGCGCCACTGCAAGGCCCAGGAACAACAACAGGCCGGGTGCCGCCCAGAGCAGCCAGGTGCGCTCGCTCACGGGTGGGTTGTAGAGAACGAAGTCGCCATAGCGCGCCGTCAGGAAGCTGCGGATGTCGTCATCCGACTTGCCCTGCTCGATCATGCCGCGCACTTCGCGGCGCAGATCCACGGCGAGCGTGGCGTTCGAGTCGGCGATCGTCTGGTTCTGGCAGACCAGGCAGCGGAGTTCCTTCGTCAGGTTCTCGTAGCGGGCCTGCAGCGCCGGCTCCTTGAACGCATCCTCCGGATCGATGGCGAACGCCGGGACGCTGATGACCAGCGCGAGAAGCAATACCAGCCAACGGGTCATTGTCCGAGCTCCTTGGCGATCCGCGGCAGGAAGTCCCGGTTCCAGGCCTCCATGGTCATGATGCCGATCTGCTTGTGCAGGACCTTGCCGTCCTTGCCGATCAGGAAGGTTTCCGGCGCACCGTACACGCCCCAGTCGATGGCCGCCTTGCCTTCCTGGTCGAACGCCACGACGTCATAGGGGTTGCCCAGCTGCGTCAGCCACTGCTGTGCGGCCGCGCGCTCGTCCTTCCAGTCCAGGCCCACGATCGGCACCGCGCCGCTGCGCTTCATTTCGAGCAGCACGGCGTGCTCTTCGCGGCAGCCGCCGCACCACGTCCCCCACACGTTCAGCAGGTAGGGCTTGCCCGCATACGCCGCGAGCGTCACCTGCGTGGCGGGATCGTCCAGGCTCGGCAGCGTGAACTGCGGCGCAGGCTTGCCGATCAGCGGCGACGGGATGACGCTGGGATCCTTCTGCAGGCCGACGATGAAGAAACCGACGAGCACTACGAACAGCCCACCCGGAATCAGGTAGCGCAAGGCCTTCATCACGCCTCTCCTCGCGCGGCGCCGGCAGCCGGCTCGAGGTCGGATGCCTTTGCCGGCACGCGATAGCGCCGGTCGAGCGCCGCGGCCAGGCCGCCGATGGCGATGATGAACGCGCCGATCCAGATCCAGCGGATGAGCGGCTTGTACTGCACGCGCATGCTCCACTTGCCCTGGCCGAGGTCCTCGCCGAGGGCGACGAAGAGATCGCGGTGCGGGCCGACCCGGATGCCCGCCTCGGTCATCGGATTGCCGCCGGAGCGGTAGTAGCGCTTCTGCGGCTTGAGCGTCGTGATCTCGTTGCCGTCGCGCAGGATGAGGATCTCGCCCTCCTGTGCGTCGTAGTTCGGCCCACGGACTTCCTTGATGCCCATGAACTTGAACTCGTAGCCGGACAACATCGAGGATTCACCCACGCCGAGGCTGATGTCCTTCTCGATCTTGTAGGTCTGCACGCCCGTGACGCCCAGCGTGAACAGGCCCACGCCAAGGTGCGCGATCGCCATGCCGATGACGCTGCCGCCGATGGCAACGCCGCGACGCCAGCGCTCGAGCGGCTCGAAGATGGACGAGCCGATGACCCAGAAAGCCGCCGTGAAGCCCACCAGCGCGGTGAAGCTGAAGGTGTCGTAGACGACCGTGGTGAGCAGCAGGCTGATGGCCAGCGAAATCGCCAGCAGCACGGCCAGCGGGATCTTCACCTGGGTGAAGCGCGTCCGCTTCCACGACGAGTGCATTCCGACCGCGAGCAGGATCACCAGCGGCAGGGTCGGGATGACGAACACGGCGTTGAAGTACGGCGGGCCGACCGAGATCTTGCCCAGCCCCATCGCATCCATGAACAGCGGATACAGGGTGCCGATCAGGATCAGGCCGGTCGTCGCCACGAGCAGCGCGTTGTTGACCAGGATCATGGCCTCGCGCGAACCCAGCTCGAAGGCTGCATCCGACTTGAGCGCCGGAGCGCGCCAGGCATACAAGGCCAGCGCGCCGCCCACCACCGTGCACAGGAACGCGAGGATGTACAGGCCGCGAGCCGGATCGGATGCGAACGCGTGCACCGAAACCAGGATGCCGGAACGCACCAGGAACGTGCCGAGCAGGCTCAGCGAGAAGGTCATGATCGCGAGGAGCACGGTCCAGCTCTTGAACAGGCCGCGCTTCTCGGTGATGGCCAGGGAATGGATCAGGGCCGCGCCCGCCAGCCAGGGCATGAACGAGGCGTTCTCGACCGGATCCCAGAACCACCAGCC
>JADZCS010000255.1 GCA_020851435.1 Gammaproteobacteria bacterium
CCTTGCTATACATTATGCGCACTACCGTGGCATCGGGAAGGTCGATAAGCGGAAACTGCCCAGCAGCAGAATCCTCTGCACTGGGCCCTCTCTCCGGCTGCCGACGCCTAGCGCGACCAATCCGTCGCGACAAACCAGACCACAGCACCAAACACCGACGCCTTGATCGCCAGCTGCGAGAGCGAGGTGCGCCAGAAGGACCTGGACTGGTCCGGGTTCGACCATCCACCAGGCGCGTCGTCATCCAACGTAACCAAGTGCCCAACGGCAGCCCATCCGCTGACGATCAGTGCTGGAGCAGAGACCCACCTCCACCAAGACGCACCAGCAAGCAGTGCGCCAACGGTGCCCAGACACGATCCGAAAAAGACAGCAAGGACAACCCGTGCGGCGGGGCTCATGCAAGGACACCTGCCATTGTCTTGCGACCAGGAACGGCTGATGGCGCATCTGGCCAGGCGCAGAGGCGAGGGCGGGTACGCGCCCTACTCCTCCCCGCCCCGCTTCCAGCTCTTCCCGGTCCCGTCACGAGCGGCGCCTAAGAATGCCCAGCAGTCTGGCGGTCGCCATACGTCCCCCACTTAGTGTCGGTACTTCTGACGCTGGCGTTCCATGTGCTCGATGGCGTCACTACCCGTGCAAGCTGATGAATCAGCCTCCTCATTGAGAACGAAGCCAATTGCAGTTCCAAGGGCGTTGTTCATCGCGGGCGACTATTTCGGCACAAGTTCCTGAAGCTTCTTCTCGTCCAGGTACTTGCCTATGCCGGCTACCGACTGTGTGACCTCGGGTCCCGCGAACATCTCGGCTCCAGCGACGCCGAAGAGCACCTGCATGCTCGCTGGAAGCCACTGCGGCTCGTACTGGGCAGCCTTCCGGGCCTGCTCGACGCACGTGTTCGTGAGCAGTTGCATGAGCAGTCCGCCCGCATCCTTGTTGGCCGCCTCCATTTGCTCTGGAGTGATCTTGGCATAAATGCCAGCCAACGCAGGATTTGAGGCTGCAGCAGTGAACAGCCAGCGAACCAGCCGAGCTCGATCGTCCTTGGTGGTCTTTTCGACGAAGCAACGCGACAAGTCGTCCGTGTAGATCCCCGCTATGGCCGGCGATGCCAGTGTCGTGGCGGACAGCATCGAGAACAGCACAATTATTTTCTTCACTGAAACTCCCCTTGAGCCCCGCACAATTCCACTGTCAGGATCCGGTAGCCAGTCTCTCAATTTCCGAAAGGCGTTTAAGGAGCCGCTATTCGTCTGCATAGGTCCACGGCGTCGATGCGCTGGTGATTTGCTCCAGTTCGACCGCGAGTTCTCTAAGCATCAAGGGTAGTCCAACAGGTCGGAGCTGGTACATGCCATAAGTGCGACCCAGAGGAAAAACAAACGCGGAAAAGACCCCATTTTCTCCGTCAACGCCACGATATGGCTCCGCTGGATACCTGGCCTGAAGAATTGCGCGACCAACGGCACGATCAACTGCAGTGGCGAGGTCCACGCTGACCTTTCGACGGTGCCTGGCGATAGTCGGCTGTCTCTTGGCGATGCGTGCGAAATAGAGGTTCTCGCTTGGGCGCACTGACGATAGGAAGTACTCCTTCTTACCGTCTTCCCGCCACTTGAGTTCGACGCATATCCCCAATTCCGGAGTGAATGCTGGCGCGATCATAAACGTCGCGATGCAGTCAGCCGCTGAGATCCCCAGAAGTTCCTCTAGATCAGCGCTGAGGACGGGATCGACCGGCTCGAGATGAACAGGAGGCGAGTCGCCACTGGGCAGCATCAGCAGTTGGTCGCGAAGTTCGCCTGCTGCGGTCCCTGACCACGTCCAGGCTGCAATGATCGCGAGGGCCGCGACTGACCGATGCATAAGGGGCTTCACACAACGACTAGCGCCACGATTGGTGACTCACAGTATACCGATTTGGCTATATCACACCACGGTCGGATAGCGTCGAAGTCCGTACACTGCCAGTCGCTCACAGGTCTACCGGCAGGTCCTGCGGAAATGCCGACACAGATACCGAGGCTTTTCCATCGACCGGCGCGGCGATCTCCAGCGTCCTGCCGTAGATCTGCAGCCGCCTTGGAAACTCCCCGTCCTTGACGACGATGTTGGGCAAGCAGCCTCGACCTTCGGTCTTGTCGCCCCAGATATTCTTGACGCCCGGTCGCAGGATGCAGAGCTGGAATGTGTGGGATCCGGATGCTGCCGAGATCACCGAGCGTGCCGAATAGAGCAATACCATGTCGAGGTTAGGCACCTGCTCGGCTGGTGCATCGCCCAGGGTCACTGGCGAAACCGGCAGCACCTTCTGGTGGCGCGGCTGACGCCTGGCGGAGAACAGGAACGGGTTCTCGTGGTTCAGGAAGAACAAGCCGTCGTACTGTCCATCGAGATTCGAATCCTGGACGCACTCGACGAAGTAGTCGAACTTGGGTCGCTCGAGCCGACAGGCAATGCCCTGGCCGTCCGTCATGCCAACCATCAGGGTGCCGGCGTCTAGACGGGGCTTTGACTTGCCTGCCTCAGTCAGCGGGGCCGTGAGGATGAAGGCGCGCTCCGGTCGAAACGTCACGAGCCGCGCCCACGACTTGCTGTCGATCTCTGCCTTGACGGGTTCGGGGCTCGCCACCGCAACCCAGGATGCGCGGTATTCGTACTGTGGTGGGGCTGCTTGACCGGCTGCGTGCCCAGCGGGCGCGATGACCGCCGATCCGCTCGCCAGCAGGAGGATCAGACGAAGATCCACTCTCACTGTTCTCTCCAGATCGGTCTAGCCGGGAATGTCAGGCTCGACGAGGTTTGCCAGTTGCGCCAGCGATTCCTGCCAGCCGAGGTAGCACATCTCGAGGGGTATCGCTTCGGGAATCCCGCTCTGAGTGATGGCCAAGTCAGTGCCGCACAACACCTGCTTCAAGGTGACCGTCACTTCGAGCACACCGGGCAGATTGGGGTCTTCGAACTCGTCCGTGTACCGAATCCGTTCATTGGGTACGAGTTCAAGGTACTGGCCGCCGAACGAGTGGCCGTTGCCGTTGGAGAAGTTATGGAACGACATGCGGAACGTTCCCCCGACCTTCACGTCCATGTGGTGCACGGTACAGGTGAAGCCGTAGGGCGGAATCCACTTTGAAATTGCCGCTGGTTCCAGGAAGGCGCGATAGACCTTCTCGGGACTGGTACGAAGTACGCGGTGAATGCTGACGATTCGGTTTGGCATCAGTTCGCTCCCTCGATGAACGCCGTGACAGCCTCGGTCCATGCCTCCGGCTGCTCATCCACGATGTCATGCGAGCCGCCGATCAGTTCCCGGTAAGCGAAATCGGGCCGAATCGAATGCGAACGCCGCGTCGCCTCGTAGAGGTCCTCGCCGGTGTTGGTCAGCAGCATCGTGGGCACCTGGATGGCGCCCAGCAGGGAACCCAGATCAGCGCCGAGGATCAGCGGAAACGCGCGCCAGTTGGTCGCCCCGCTCACGAGCGCCTCCACCGTGTAACGGTGCATGAGGTCGAGGTCGCTCCAGCCGGGCGTCGAACGCAGGCGGCTTTCCCAGGCGCGCAGCAGGTGCGAGCCGTCGGCTTCGGGTTGGCGCGTACCGAAGTAGAAGGTCGAGAAGTGGGCGCGTTCGGCGTCGGTGAGCAGCGGGAAGCCGTTCAGCACCAGCGCATCGACGCTGGCTGGGGCGGCTGCTGCGTGCATCGCCGCGATCACTGCCCCAGTGTGATGTCCGACCAGCGCGCTATGCGTCCAGCCCATGTGTGTCAGCGCGGCCGGGATGACGCTCGCATAGCTCTCGAGCATGAGTGGCTCAGGAGCCGGGTCCGACATCCCGAACCCGGGCATGTCGAGCGCAAGGGCCTGGAATCCCCTCGCGGCCAGTCGCGGCAGCACGGCCTGGAACTGGGCGCCGGAGAGCGGGGACTGGTGCAGCAGCACGAGCGGGCGTCCGCCCTCGCCCGCCAGTCGGTAGTGAACCTGGCCGGTCGGTGCACGCAGATAGCCGCGTTCAATGGTCATGTCTGTTCAGCCCCAGGGAAGCATTCGCCTGAGCGTGTTGTCGCGCCGCACGTAATGATGAAACAGCGCGGCGAGGGCATGGAATCCGATCACAAAGTAGCCGACCGTACCGGCCGTCTCGTGCACCTCCTCCAGTAGCTCGGCGGTGGCCTTGTCGGCCGCGATCAGCGGCGGAAGTTCCAGGCCGAAGAACGGAATCGGCTTACCCTCGGCGCTGCGCAGCAGCCAGCCCACAATCGGCATGCCGATCATCAGGGCATAGAGCAAGAAGTGCATCAGCGACCCGATCTTGTGCTGCCACGGCGGCAGCACGGGGGTAATGCCGGGCCGTGGTGCTCCCACCCTGGCGGCAAGGCGCACCATCACCAGCGCCAGGCAGGTAAGGCCCAGCATGAAGTGCCAGGTCTTGAGCGCCTCGCGCGGGTCGCTGCCCTTCGGATAGATCTCGCGCAGTTCGATGGCCGCGTAGATGGCGACGATCAGCAGCAACATCAACCAGTGCAGTGCGATCGACAGCGACCCGTATCGAATCTCGGTATTTCGCCAGGACATTCAATCTCTCCTCACATCACCGTGTACACCAACCAGGCCAGTCCAGCCAGGACGACCGCTGGCACCAGCCATTCGACGATGCGCAACGCGAGCATCACGCGCTTGAAGAATACCCGGTCGTTGAGCCTTGGGAACGGGACGTCCGCTGGCACGGGCTTGCCCAGGAACCTGCAAAGCGGTTTCCAGCCCTCCTTGACGTCATACTCGAGCAACCGCTCGGGTGGTACGGCTTGCCTGACTTCCTCGAGGTGCGCCTGGTAGGCCGCGATGGCCTTGGCCCGGTTCGTGAACTCGCCCTTGAAGCGCGAGTTCCAGAGGATATCGTCGTGGATCTTCCGGACTTCCCTTGGCATCCACCACGGGAACACCTTCTGGATCGCCCAGATGGTCTCGACCATGCTGTCGTACCACTGGTCCGGGTCGCGCACGTTGAGCAGGACCTTGGCATCCGGAAAGGCAGCCATCAGCTCCCTGTAGAAGTCGCAGGCGGGCCAATCGAGCGTGGCCTGATACCCGCCCATGACGCTGCGGAAGTCCACGTCCTCGCCCGCCTTGGCGCGGATCCAGAACTTCATGTGGAAGTAGTGCGTCAGCGCGACCCGCATGTGGTAGCAGCGCCGGTAGCCCAGGGTGCCCAGTGCGCTCTTCAGCGAAGTGGTGCCGGAGCGGCCAAAGCCGGCGCCGATGATCTGGAGGCCAGTGGGGATCGCAGGCATGTTCACAGCCGGACGAAATACGGCACTGCGGCGATCGCGACGCCTGTCACCACCAGCACGACGCTGTTGGACACGAAATACGGGAATACCATCAGCGCGATCCCACAGACGAAGGGGACGGCCGCCCTCTGCTTCCGACCGTAGACGAAATAGCCGAGCCCAATCGAGCCGAACAGCAGGCCCCACAGCAGTGAAGCCGTGTTCATCGCGTGACCCGCGCCGAAAACCTTGCAGGTAGAGGTCTTGTGCTGAGGATTGTCATGGGCGTCGGACGTGACCGCGTGCGGCAGCGGATTTTACCAACTATTTGAGGGTCGGCACCCCGCAATGTGTGCCCGCGAACGGAAGCACCCACGTGGTCGGCACCACTCTAGCCGCAGCACTGCGGACTTGCGACCGTCGCGCGCCGCTCTAGTCACACAGGACGTTTTCCATGCCCGAACTTGACCCATCGTCGGTAGGCGCCCTTGAGGCCTTTCGAAGGCAGCTGGAAGCCCTGCAGAAGAGCCACGCCGCGGTTCACATGAAGTACTACGACGCGCTTCTCACGAACCTGAGCGATTCCCAGGACTCGCTGCGGGCACTGATCAATGTGGAGGATTTCTCCCGTCTCGCCAGCGAGGCGGCGAAGGCGGCCGACGCCGCTGCCCTGCTGCTGAATGACCCGACGGTTACAACGGCCACCAACAAGTCGTCGGCTGCGGCGGACAAGGTGTACGCAGTTGCACAGTCGGCGAAATCGGACGCGATAGGTCGCAAGGGCGACAGCGCCGAGAGGCTGTTGAAGAATGACTAGCGAACTGATCCAGGGGAAGTACTACAGCGCGATCCTCGCCGACCTCGCGGACAAGCGCGAGCACATGCGTGCGCTCATCGACCTGGAAACCTTGTCGGGCATCGCGGAGGATGCCGCAAGGGTAACCGCGACCGCAGCCACGATGATCGGCGACCCGAAGCTGGTCGAGATGTCGGCCGCCACCGCCGAGGCCAGCGAACGCCAACGCACCAGCGTCAGCAAGCGCCTCGGGGACACCTAGCCAGACGGCAGCGAGCCTCGGCTCAGGTGCTGGTCTTCGCGACCTGCGCCTCCATCCACTTGCGGATGCGCTTGGCGTCCGCCACACGCGTGAGCTTGCCGACGGAATCGAGCAACACGATGACGATGGAGCGGCCGTCGAAAACCGTCTTCATGACGAGGCAGCGGCCGGCCTCGGAGATGTAACCGGTCTTCTGGACGACGATGTCCCAGTCCGGATTCCTGACCAGCGAGTTGGTGTTCCGGAACTCGTACTTCTCGCGGCCGATGGGCACGATGTGGCTGTCGTCGGTCGAGTACTGCTGGATCGTCGGGTTTTCGGACGCAGCCATGACGAGCTTGGCCAGGTCCTCGGAGCTCGCCACATTGCGGCTCGACAGGCCGGTGGGCTCGACGAAGTGGGCGCTCTTCATTCCAAGTGCGGCCGCCTTGGAATTCATCGCCTGCACGCAGGCGGGCAAGCCACCCTCGTAGTTGGCGCACAAGGCATACGCGGCGCGATTCTCGGAGGACATCAGCGCCAGGTGCATCAGGTCGCCGCGGGTCAGCACCGTTCCGGCAGGAAGCCGTGACTCGGCTTCCGAGGGAAACCACTTGTCCTCGCGCCTGACCTTGATCTTGTCGTCGAGGGACTGGCCCGCTTCGAGCACGACGAGCGCCGTCATGAGCTTGGTGATCGACGCGATCGGCCTTGCAACGTTGGAGTGGCGCGACAGCACCACGGCGGAATTGGTCTCGTCGAGCACGTAGAACGCGCTGGAACGGATGGCTGGCATGCTGGGCGACGACTTCGCCGCCTGCGCCGCGGGCGAGGACAGGCCTGCGCAGGCAGCGGCTGCGAGGAGCAAGGTGCGAACCAATGGCCTTTGGTGCATCAGGGGCTCCGGTGGCGCTTGAGGTCGCCGGGAGCATAACAGAGGCATTCCGGAAAGTCGGCAAAAACTCCTTGCCGATCAATCGCGAACGAAGTCCAGCAGGTGCAGGGACACAGTGACGACGTGCAGCACGATCGCCACGGTCAGGGCCAGCGCGAGGCCGCCATGGGCGCTGCGCCACGCCAGTGCAGCGGCTCCACCCTGCGCCAGCAACCAGCCGATTCCGGTAACCGCCGTCGCCGCCAGCAGCAGCAGCGCCAGCCCTTCGATGACGGCGAACAGGCCGCCGCCCTCCGCCACCGGCAGGCGGCCGCGGAACAGCCCCGCGCAGTCCCGACTGAGGTCGCCCAGTTGCCCGCCGATCCACGGAAAGTACAGGCGCCAGCGGCCGCCCCGAATGCACGTGAAAAGATAGCTGACGGACACGGGCACGACGACGAGGCCCACCAGGAGGTGGCTGTAGTCGAAGAAACCCGGCTCGCGCGGTATCTTCGCCATCATCCCCAGCAACGGGCTCGTCCCGATCAGCCACGCGGACGACAGGGCCACGACCAGGTGCTGACGCTCGGCCAGCTGCTCGCCCAGCTTGCCCATCAGCTCATCCGACCTGTCGCCAGGTCGGCGACCTTGCCCGCGAAGGCGTGGACGTCGTCCCAGTTCGTGAACTCGACAGTCTTGCTCACGTCGGTCGGTCCCTTGGTGAGCCGCATGATGAAGCGGATGGCGTTGCGGTCGATGAATCCGTACTTCGTGTAGTCGAGGATGCCGGCGAACACGCCCACCAGCCGCGGTTTCCAGGGCAGCTTGGCCATGAACGCCCTGACGTAGGGGTTGGTCTCCGGTGTGTTCTTGGCGGGCTTGCGCGCAACCAGGCTGACCGAGAAGAAGCCGCTCGGCTTCGCCTCCAGTACCGACAGGTTGGCACGGATGAAGTCGAGTACCGCCGGGTTGTGCTTGCCATGGCGGATGCTGGCGCCGATCACGATCGCGTCGTAACGGCTCAGGTCGATGCCGGGATCCACCAGCGGGACCACGTCCACCTGATCGCCGCGGCTGGTGAGTTCGCCCTGGATCCGCTCGCAGATCTTGCGGGTTTGGCCGTAGACGCCGGAATACGCGAGCAGGATCTTTGACACAGGAATGCCCACAGGGGATGACACGCGCAGTTCACACCAGCTGCGGCGCCGGGGCATCCGATGATTCAACGATTGAAGTACGTCTAGATCGCATAGCCCATCCGGCCGGTCTATAGTCGCTGCCGCATCGCCCACTGGAGTCAGCCCGATGTTCCGCCGTGCCGCCCTGCTTGCCGTCCTTCAATGCCTCGCGGGCGCGCCGATCGCGGCCCAGGCCGCGACGGACCTGCTCACCCACGCCGAACGCACCGCCTTCGTCGAGACCGGGCGCTACGCCGAGGTCGAGTCGCTGTGCCGCTCTTACCAGCAGGCCTATCCCACGGCGGTGCGCTGCGTGGAGTTCGGACGTACGCCCGAAGGGCGGCCCATGCTGGCCATCGTCGCTTCCCAGAGCGGCGCCCTGGACCCCGCTGCGGCCCGCAGGCGCGGCCTGCCGGTGCTGCTCGCGCAAGGCGGAATACATGCCGGCGAGATCGAGGGTAAGGATGCCGGGTTCATCGTGTTGCGCGAGCTGCTCGCCGGGCGCCAGGCGGCGGGGGTGCTCGCGAAGGCGGTTTTCGTCTTCGTCCCGGTGTTCAACGTCGACGGTCACGAGCGCTTCGGGGCGTGGCACCGCCCCAACCAGAATGGCCCGAGGGAAATGGGCTGGCGCACCACGGCCCAGAACCTGAACCTGAACCGCGACTACATGAAGGCCGATGCGCCCGAAATGCGCGCCATGCTGGGCCTGCTGAACGCCTGGGACCCGATCGTTTACGCCGACCTGCACACGACCGACGGCGCCGACTTCCAGGTCGACATCTCGGTCCAGGTCGAGCCGCTGTTCGCAGGCGATGCTGGCCTCCGGCCTCTCGGCCTGGCCCTGAGGGACCGGGCGCTGGCGGACTTGACCGCCGCTGGATTCGTCCCGGTGCCCTTCTATCCCAGCTTCGTCAAGGACGACGAGCCGGCCTCAGGCTTCGAGAACGACGTCTCCACGCCGCGCTTCAGCCTCGCTTACTGGGCCCTGCATAACCGCTTCGGCGTGCTGGTGGAGACCCATTCCTGGAAACCCTACCAGCGCCGCGTCGAGGCCACCCGGGACACCCTCTAGTCCCTGCTGAAGCAGCTCGGCAGCGCGGGCAGCGAGTGGCTTCGCGCCGCCGCGAAGGCCGACGCGGCGGCCGCCGGCCTCGGCGGCCAGCAGCTTGCCCTGGACTTCGACCCCGGCACCGCCGTGCACATGATCGACTTTCCGGGTTATGAGTACCGGTACGAAGCCTCTGAAATCTTGGGCAAACGCCGGGTTATCTACGACCCTTCCAGGAAGGCGGTATGGACCGTGCCTTATCGCGACCAGGTCGAGCCGAGCGTCGTCGCACGCCTGCCAAAGGCGGGCTATTGGGTCCCGGCCGCTGAGGCCGGCGCGCTGCGGTCCCTGCTCGAGGCGCACGGAATCGTGTTTTCGACACTTAACAATGACTTGCAGGATATTTCTGTAAGTACTTATAAAGTGGATACATTTGAGTTCGCCACGCAGACCTTCGAGGGTCGTACGCGACTGACGTCAAAGGGACATTGGGTGGCCGGGCAGGCGCGATTGTCGCGCGGGTCCCTGTTCGTACCTCTCGCCCAGGCACGCGCGCGAGTCGTTGCGAATCTGTTCGAACCGACAGCCCCAGACTCGCTGCTAGGCTGGGGAAACTTCAATCGAAGCTTCGAGCAGAAGGAGTACATGGAGGACTACGTCGCCGAGCAGGAAGCCCGGCGCATGCTGGCCGCCGACCCGGCGCTCAAGGCGGAGTACGAGGATCGTCTCCAGTCGGATCAAGGCTTTGCAGCCGATAGTTCAGCCCGACTGGAATTCTTCTACCGCCGCCATCCCGCCTGGGACACACGCTTTGCAACGTATCCAGTGATGGCGGCGGACGCGCCGCCGCCTCAGTAGCGGCCGCCGGTCTTCAGGAAGTAGTGCTCCATCTCGCGCATCTGCAGCGAGAGGCGGCGCTGGATCCCGTGGCTCACGCGCATGATGGCGCGCATGGCCTTGTAAACGACGTGGGGGTGCGAGTTCAGCAGCGATTCGAACTCGCTGCGGTCGAGCGTGAACACCCGGGTCGGGCCTGACGCGATCAGCGCCGCGAAACGGGGCTCGCCGTCCATGAACGACAGCTCGCCGACCAGGTCGCCGGGACGCAGTACGTGCAGGATGTTCCACCCGCCCCCGTCCGCGCGCGTGGCAACTTCGATGATTCCGGAGACCACGCCGTGAAGGTGGGTGTCGCGCGAACCTTCCGGGACCAGCACGTCGCCGTCGGCCAGGTCGCGAACCCGGATCAGGCGCGCCAGGGCTTCGACTTCCGACTCGTTCATCTCCACCGTCAGCGGCGAGTCCTTGAGGACTGCGGCCTGGTTGCCATTTGTCTCGACGTTCATCTGGTCTCCAATGCCTGCACAGGGGCCGGGTCGCGGGGCCCAACGCGGCATTATCGTAATTGGGTTGCCCCGCCTGCCATCAGTACTCGCCCAAACTACCACACGCGCGCCAGCGCAGGCCTGGGCCCACGCCGGTACGCAGCACCTTGTGCCGGCATTCCAGGTAACGCAGGTGCGCCAGCGTCTCGCCGATCGCGAGCATCCGGTTGAGCGCGTCGAAGCGCTCGAGCCGGAACAGCGTCCCCACCAGGTCCAGCGTGGATCGCGGCGTGGCGCAAGCGGCCTCGAGCAGCCCTAGACGGTCCTCGTGCTCGGCGCGAATCTCACCCATGCGCGCATGCAGGCCGCGGAACGGCCGGCCGTGCGCGGGCAGCACCAGCGTGTCTTCCGGCAGGCCGGCGAGCACAGTGAAACTGTGCAGGTAATCGCCCAGCGGATCCTCGGAGGTGTTGTCGGGCAGCACGCTGACGTTGCTCGAGATGGTCGGCAGCACCTGGTCGCCACTGATCAATACGCCGAGATCCCCTGCATGGAGGCAGGCATGACCCGGCGCGTGGCCGTCGTGAACCGAGACGCGCCAGTGCGCGTTGGCCAGTGTCAGTTCCTGGCCGTCAGCGAGCGGCCGCAGGTCGGCCGGCATGCCCGACACGATGCGCTGGTAGTTGCGGCCGGCCATCACGGTCCGCGTCGGTCCGTCGATCTCGAGGCCCTGCGTCGCCGCATAGGCGATCAGGCCGGGGTCGGTGTCGGGATCACGCTCGGTCTCCAGCAGGCGTGCCGAGGCCTGTGCCCGTAGAGTCATGAAGACCGGCGCCGCATGGTCTGCCGCCAGCCTGGCGGCCAGGCCGAAATGATCCGGGTGGTGGTGCGTCACGAGGATGGCCTCGAGTTGCCCCAGCTGCGGCAGGCTGGCGTTCAGCTTTTCCCAGGCCTCGAGCACCCCGTCGACGCGCATGCCGGTGTCGACGAGCATCCAGCCTGTCTCCCCCTCCAGCAGCCAGACGTTGATATGCCGCAGGGCCCCCGGGATGGGAAGGCGCAACCACAGCAGGCCCGGCCTCAGTTCGACGAAGTCACCGGGCGCCGGCGCATCGGGAAACTCGAACACCGGGCCAGTCTTTATGCTCATGGAGGACTAAACTCACGCACGCGTACTGTCGTGAGAGTGCGGTATATTTTGCAACGCGGCAATGCCCTTCGGGATAGTCCGATCCGGTGAGTGCCGCGGTACGCCTGGAGCCTCCAACGATGCCCGAACTGTCCGCAGGCGCCCGCTTCCGCGCCGCCCTGGCCGCAGAGAAACCGCTGCAGGTAGTGGGCACCGTCAACGCCTACTCGGCGCTGCTCGCCGAACGCAGCGGCTTCCGCGCGATCTACCTGTCGGGCGCCGGCGTCGCCAACGCCTCTTTCGGCCTGCCCGACCTCGGCATCACCTCGCTCAACGACGTCTGCGAGGACGTGCGCCGCATTGCCTCGGCGACCGACCTGCCCCTGCTCGTCGACGCCGACACCGGCTGGGGCGCGGCCTTCAACATCGCGCGCACCTGCGCCGACCTGGTCCGCTCCGGCGCCGGTGCCATGCACCTGGAGGACCAGGTGCAGGCCAAGCGCTGTGGCCACCGGCCAGGCAAGGCACTGGTCAGCGCCGCCGAAATGGCCGATCGCATCAAGGCTGCCGTCGACGGCCGCACGGACGACCAGTTCGTGATCATGGCGCGCACGGATGCACACGCGGTCGAGGGCCAGCAGGCCGCCATCGAGCGCGCCCAGCGCTACGTCGAAGCCGGCGCAGACATGATTTTCGCCGAGGCGCTCACGACGCTCGACGAATATCGACAGTTCACGGCCGTGATCAAGGTGCCCGTGCTCGCTAATATCACCGAGTTCGGCAAGACGCCGCTGTTCAGCGTGCAGGAACTGGGATCCGCCGGCGTGTCGCTCGTGCTCTATCCGCTCTCGGCGTTCCGCGCCATGAGCAAGGCGGCGCTGGACGTCTACGGCGCCATCCGCCGCGACGGCTCGCAGCAGGCAGTGATCGGATCGATGCAGACACGCGCCGAGCTCTACGAAGTGCTCGGTTACCACGACTACGAGCGCAAGCTCGACGCATTGTTCGCAAAGGGCGAGTAACGGCGCGACGCGCCGCACATGCAGAGGAACACCACGATGAGCGACAGCAGCCCGGCGCCGGTGGCGCCAAAGCCCAAGAAGTCGGTCGCACTGTCCGGCGTGCCTGCCGGCAACACGGCCCTGTGCACGGTCGGCCGCAGCGGCAACGACCTGCACTATCGCGGCTACGACATCCTCGACATCGCCGAGACCTGCGAATTCGAGGAAGTCGCCTACCTGCTGATCCACGGCAAGCTGCCGAATCGTGCCGAGCTCGCCGGCTACAAGGCCAAGCTGCGTTCGCTGCGCGGGCTGCCCGAATCGGTGCAGGCGGTGCTCGAAGAACTGCCCGCCGCGGCTCACCCGATGGACGTGATGCGCACGGGTGCCTCGGTACTCGGCTGCACGCTGCCGGAGAAGGACGACCACAACATCGCCGGCGCGCGCGACATCGCCGACCGCCTGGTCGCGTCGTTCGGCTCGATGCTGTGCTACTGGTACCACTACAGTCACAACGGCCGGATGATCGACGTCGAGACGGATGACGATTCCGTCGGCGGGCATTTCCTGCACCTGCTGCACGGACGCGAGCCCTCGGAATCCTGGGTGCGCGCGATGCACACCTCGCTGATCCTCTACGCCGAGCACGAGTTCAACGCCTCGACATTCGCCGGCCGCGTGATCGCGGGCACCGGCTCAGATATGTATTCCTGCATCACCGGCGCGATCGGCGCGCTGCGTGGCCCGAAGCACGGCGGCGCCAACGAGGTCGCCTTCGACGTCCAGAAGCGTTACGACACGCCCGACGAGGCCGAGGCGGACATCCGCGCCCGGGTCGCCAACAAGGAAGTCGTCATCGGCTTCGGTCACCCGGTCTACACCATCGGCGACCCGCGCAACGAGGTCATCAAGGGCGTCGCGCGCAAGCTGTCCGAAGAGGCCGGCGACATGAAGATGTACGCCATTGCGGAGCGCCTCGAGAGCGTGATGTGGGACATCAAGAAGATGTTCCCGAACCTCGACTGGTTCTCGGCCGTCTCGTACCACATGATGGGCGTGCCGACCGCGATGTTCACGCCGCTGTTCGTGATCTCGCGCACCACGGGCTGGAGCGCCCACGTGATCGAGCAGCGCATCGACGGCAAGATCATCCGCCCTAGTGCCAACTACACAGGGCCTGAGCCGCGCAAGGCGGTGCCGCTGGCGGAGCGCGGCTGAACGGCATGAACGCTGCGTACCGCAAGCCCCTGCCCGGCACGAAGCTGGACTACTTCGACGCGCGAGCCGCCGTCGATGCGATCCTGCCCGGCGCCTGGGCCGGGCTGCCCTACACCTCGCGCGTGCTGGCCGAGAACCTCGTGCGCCGCTGCGATCCGGCGACGCTGGTCGATTCGCTGAGGCAACTCATTGAGCGCCGGCGCGACCTGGACTTCCCGTGGTTCCCGGCGCGCGTGGTGTGCCACGACATCCTGGGCCAGACCGCGCTGGTCGACCTGGCTGGGCTGCGCGACGCGATCGCCGCCCAGGGCGGCGATCCGGCGCAGGTCAACCCGGTCGTGTCGACGCAGCTGGTGGTGGATCACTCGCTGGCCGTGGAATGCGGCGGCTTCGACCCCGATGCCTTCGCCAAGAACCGCGCCATCGAGGATCGCCGCAACGAGGACCGCTTCCACTTCATCGAGTGGACGAAGAAGGCCTTCCGGAACGTCGACGTGATCCCCCCGGGCAACGGCATCCTTCACCAGATCAACCTCGAGCGCATGTCGCCCGTGGTCCAGTTGCAGGACGGCGTCGCCTTCCCTGACACCCTGGTCGGCACCGACAGCCACACGCCCATGGTCGACGCGCTCGGCGTCATCGCCGTCGGCGTGGGTGGGCTCGAGGCCGAAAGCGTCATGCTCGGTCGTGCGTCCTGGATGCGCCTTCCGGACATCGTCGGCGTGCAGCTCTCGGGCAGGCCACAGCCGGGCATCACCGCGACCGACATCGTGCTGGCGCTCACGGAATTCCTGCGCAAGCAGAAGGTCGTCTCGGCCTATCTCGAGTTCTTCGGCGAGGGCGCCTCGCACCTGACGCTGGGCGACCGCGCCACCATCTCAAACATGGCGCCCGAGTTCGGCGCCACCGCGGCAATGTTCTACATCGACGAGCAGACCATCCGCTACCTGAAGCTCACCGGCCGTGCCGACGAGCAGGTGGCACTCGTGGAAACCTACGCCCGCGAGACCGGCCTCTGGGCCGACAGCCTCGATGCGGCCGTGTACGAACGCGTGCTCAGCTTCGACCTGTCGTCGGTGGTGCGCAACATCGCGGGCCCCTCGAACCCGCACGCGCGCGTCGCGACTACGGACCTCGCGGCACGCGGCATCAGCGGCGTCGTCGAGAACGTCCCTGGCCTGATGCCCGACGGCGCCGTGATCATCGCCGCCATCACCAGCTGCACCAACACCAACAATCCGCGCAACATGATCGCGGCCGGCCTGCTGGCGCGAAACGCCAACCGGCTGGGCCTGACGCGCAAGCCCTGGGTCAAGAGTTCTCTGGCGCCAGGGTCCCGGACTGTGGCGCTGTATCTGGAGGAAGCCGGGCTGTTGCCGGAGCTGGAGAAGCTGGGTTTCGGCGTCGTGGCCTTTGCCTGCACCACCTGCAACGGCATGTCGGGCGCGCTGGACCCCGCGATCCAGAAGGAAGTCGTCGACCGCGACCTGTATGCGACGGCGGTACTCTCCGGCAATCGCAACTTCGACGGCCGCATCCACCCGTATGCGAAGCAGGCCTTCCTGGCCTCGCCGCCGCTGGTGATCGCCTACGCGATCGCCGGCACGATCCGCTTCGACATCGAGAAGGACGTGCTGGGCACCGACGCCGATGGCAAGCCGATCAGGCTGGCCGACATCTGGCCGACCGACGAGGAGATCGACGCGCTGGTTGCCGCCAGCGTGAAGCCCGAGCAGTACCGCAAGGTCTACGAGCCGATGTTCACCTTCGCGGTGGATACCGGTCCCAAGGTCAGCCCGCTGTACGACTGGCGACCGAACAGCACCTACATCCGCCGCCCGCCCTACTGGGAAGGCGCCCTGGCCGGTGAACGCGCGCTCAAGGGCATGCGCCCGCTGGCCGTGCTCGGCGACAACATCACGACCGACCATCTTTCGCCGTCGAACGCCATCCTGCCCGACAGCGCGGCCGGCGAATACCTCGCGAAAATGGGCCTGCCTGAAGAGGACTTCAATTCCTATGCGACCCACCGCGGCGATCACCTCACCGCCCAGCGCGCGACCTTCGCCAACCCGACGCTGAAGAACGAGATGGCCGTGGTGGACGGCAAGGTCAAGGCGGGTTCACTCGCCCGCATCGAGCCCGACGGCCGGATCACGCGCATGTGGGAGGCCATCGAGACCTACATGCAGCGCAAGCAGCCCTTGATCATCATCGCGGGCGCCGACTACGGCCAGGGCTCGTCGCGTGACTGGGCTGCCAAGGGCGTGCGCCTGGCTGGCGTCGAGGCGATCGCGGCCGAGGGCTTCGAGCGCATCCACCGCACCAACCTCGTCGGCATGGGCGTGCTGCCGCTGGAATTCGCCCCGGGCGTCAACCGCAAGACACTTGCCATCGACGGCAGCGAGACCTTCGACGTGGTGGGTGAACGCCGGCCGCGCGCCACGCTGACGCTGGTCATCACGCGCAGGAACGGCGAGCGTATCGAGGTGCCCGTGACCTGCCGGCTGGACACCGCGGAAGAACTTGCGATCTACGAGGCCGGCGGCGTGCTGCAGCGCTTCGCGCAGGACTTCCTGGAATCCTCCAGGGCTGCCTAGGGAAGCACAGACCGCATGGCTCATGTACCGCAGATCAGGGTTCCCGCCACCTACATGCGCGGCGGTACCAGCAAGGGCCTGCTGTTCCGGCTGCAGGATCTGCCGGCGGCGGCCCAGGTGCCCGGCAAGGCTCGCGACGCCCTGCTGCTGCGGGTCATCGGCAGCCCGGATCCCTACGGCAAGCAGATCGACGGCATGGGCGGCGCCACGTCGAGCACGAGCAAGACGGCGATCCTGTCGCGCAGCAGCCGGCCGGACCACGACGTCGACTACCTGTTCGGCCAGGTGTCCATCGACAAGGCCTTCGTGGACTGGAGCGGCAACTGCGGCAATCTCTCCGCGGCCGTCGGTCCCTTCGCGGTCAGCAACGGCCTGGTCGAGGCCAGCCGAGTGCCGCAGGACGGCGTGGCCACCGTGCGCATCTGGCAGGCGAACATTGGCAAGACCATCATCGCGCAGGTGCCGATGAGCGGTGGGGCCGTGCAGGAGACGGGTGACTTCGAACTCGACGGCGTGACCTTCCCCGCCGCCGAACTCCAGCTCGAATTCATCGATCCGGCAGCCGACGAGGATGGCACGGGCGGCGCGATGTTCCCGACCGGCAACCTGGTTGACGAACTCGAGGTGCCGGGTGTCGGCACGCTCACGGCCACGTTGATCAACGCGGGCATCCCGACCATCTTCGTGAATGCGAAGGCGATCGGCTACACGGGCACCGAGCTGCAGGACGCCGTCAACGGCGATGCACGCGCGCTGGCGATGTTCGAGGCGATCCGGGCCCACGGCGCGCTGCGCATGGGCCTCATCCGGAACATCGAAGAAGCCGCCCGGCGCCAGCACACCCCCAAGGTCGCCTATGTGGCTGCCCCAGCCGATTACGTGGCATCCAGCGGCAAGCACATTGCCGCGGGTGACATCGACCTGCTGGTGCGCGCCATGTCCATGGGCAAGCTGCATCACGCGATGATGGGAACAGCGGCCGTCGCCATCGGCACGGCAGCGGCGATCCCGGGAACACTGGTGAACCTCGCCGCGGGGGGCAGCGCCCGGGCGGCGGTACGCTTCGGGCACCCTTCCGGCACCCTGCGCGTGGGGGCGGAAGCCCGCCAGGTCGACGGTCAGTGGACCGTGACCAAGGCCGTCATGAGCCGCAGCGCGCGGGTGCTGATGGAAGGCTGGGTCCGCGTACCCGCCGAGGGTCTACTCGCCGAAGATTGACAGCTGGCCTTCGTCGCGGGCGGGCGCCTTGGGCTTGCTGGCGCGGGGGCTGCGACGTGCCGGCTTGCCGGGCTCGACCGGCGCTTCCGCCACCGCACTCACCGGCGCACTGACCGCCGTTTCGACGGGGGTCTCGGTCTTGACCATTGCCGGAGGCGCCACGGTCACCGCCACGGGCGCTGGCGCGGCTGCGGCCGGTTCTGGAGTCCTGGGCGACGCGGCAGTCGCCGCCGGCACCCA